>DASQ01000122.1 GCA_002503885.1 Methanoculleus marisnigri
TTTCAAATCCCGAAACACCTTCTCGGCAAAGTCACGTTCAAAATACTTCATCACCACGTCACTGCCCGAGAGAGACGGATCAGTTGCATACAGGAGATATTTTCCATCCCGCCTCTCTGCCTCGATTCTGGCATCAGTATTGGCGCTCCACGTAAGCTCACTACCGGTCTGACCTTCCTGAACAGAATAATTGAAGAATTTGGCACAAGACTTAGGCAGGAACTTCCCAATCTTCTTCATCACCTCTTCTTTCTTCAATTGCGAACAGCTCTTCTCTAATTCTCTAAACTCTCCAGATATCTGATAGATTGCACAGTTTCTGGATTTTCTCTCCCGCATTCTTCGCTCAGTGTTCACGTAGACCACAACGGATCCTTTCCTGCCAAAGAGTGGAGTATCAACCTTCTCGGCATAGATATTCATACACTGGGTCGGCACCAGATGATCCGGATCAATCGGAGGTTCAGTCCGTGCAATAAGGTTCTTCGCCTCCTTTGTCCTCTTTGTCACGCCACAGACAAGTTTCCATCCCTCCTTCTCGACACGACCGATCTCAGCCGTGGTTGTGTACCCTCTGTCCCAGACAATGGTTCCCTGCGGGACCATCATCTCCCTGAGACGGATCATCAGATCAGGAATGGTCGTGATCGAATGAAAACTGCCGGGATGAACAAAATGTGCGATTGGATACGAATCAAAGTATGACGTTATCACAGAGAGATTCAGTTGATTCAACTGTGTTTCATGAGTTTTACTACCGGGTTCGATCAGTGGGCACTCCTTACCATACGTTGGAATGGTGGTGAGATCATAGGCGATGGTTTCTGGGCTCTGGTCAGGAAGAGGATGAATGGTACGCCATTTCTGGTAGAGTTCAGCCTCAATGAACGGAATATGACTCTGGATACGTTGGGTTTTCTGTGACTTGGAACAGATGGCATCAAGTGACTGAAGATATGCATCTTTTGAAAAATCGAGTGGATCCATTCCCGTGAGGTCAGAGAGGATCGTCGACTTGACCCACGCATCAAGCTGGGTTGCGCTCTCCGGATCTATAAGCCGGTTAATCGCCCAGGTGGTCAGATATTTGCCGGGAGATGGCCCCTGGATATTTTCAAATCCTGTGGTATATCGGTCAATGATATTGACACAATTGAGCGTTTCAGCAATTTTCCAGAGCAGTAGTACATCTCCTGCACCTCGACTCTGGAGTGGATGGATTCGATCGGGACGAACTCGTTTCGTCTTTGGTTTTGGTACCTTCTCCTGATCTCCTTCGACACCCAGGTACTGGATCAGTTTCTGTTTTGACTTTCCATTCTCCCAGACTGTTGTCACTTCGTAGAGGTAAAACTGATTACCTCTTTTGATACGGCGAATCCAGCTCATGATGACCTAGTGATCAATTGATCACCATACATGATAAAGGTAACGGTTGATATTCTGGCTTTAATTATGCAAAGAATTGAGGAGAGGTGAGATTGAAATTATTGATTCTGGCACCTAGTGATCAAAAAGACGCTGTTTAAGATCGAGTATCCGTATGTCCACGATCTTGCCGCACTTGTCACCATCGTCACGAAGAACGGGGTTCGCGTGCCGGACCACGTGAAGGAAGCCGCAAAACTCACACGGTTCGCCATTACGACCAGGTATCCGCATTTCCTTTCGCCGGTCAAAGAGGAGGAATACCAGCGGGCAGTTGCTATCGCTGAGAGCGTTGTAACATGGTGCGAAAGCGAGATCGGTAACCCGGGGGATTTCAGAAGCAGGTGAACTACCCCCCGCTTACGCAGGGGCTTCCCGGCTATCATCCCCCTCCCCGGCGGGAGCGAGTCCACAGGCTCTTCGGCACGTCCTGCGCCTGCAAGTTTTACATCGGTACCTACTGCATACTCATCCGGAAGGGGAAGGGGGGATCCTTGCCGGGATGGTAAGCCTCTGCGTCGAGGGAGTATCATCCGGAGGGGAGGAAGGTAACCTTTATATCCCATACCCCTCTATAGTGAGCTATGGTGACTACGATTCAACTTCAACCAGAGACCAAGGCCCGCCTGGATGATGTGAAGGTGCACCCGCGGGAGACCTACGACGAGACGCTGAACCGTCTCCTGGACATGGCGTATGATCCGGAACCGCTTTCCGAAGAGTCCATGAAGAGAATTGAAGAAGCCTTCGAAGACATACGAGCCGGCAGAGTTCGTCCCTTCGAGGAGTATGTTCAGGAACGGGGCCTATGATATGGCGACTGCTCATCACGGCGGGTGCCGAGCGGGACCTCAATAAAATCCCGGAACCTGATAGCAAACGAATTAAGGATGAACTCCGTGCTCTGGCAGATGAACCGCACCCTAAATCTTACGTTAAAAAGATGAAGGGGCATTCACGCAGTCCCCTGTACTCTTTTCGTATTGGGCGGTATCGAGCGATCCTCACCATCGAGGGCAATACAATGATAATCACCCTGGTCGAGGTCGGAAACCGGAGTAACGTCTATCGGAACTATTGATGTACCTGGCACCTCGGCGCCGGTTCTCTCTTGCTTAAACGACATCGGGATCCTCGGGCAGATGCGGTCGCTGCGCACGCCCGGACTCTGCACGGGGTGCGGCACCTGCGTGGAATACTGCAAACGGTGTGCCATCGTGTTGAAGAACGGCATATCAGTCCTTGATGAGAGCAAATGCGTCCAGTGCGGCGTTTGCGTCCACTCCTGCCCCTATCATCTCCTGAAATCCGAGTATGCCCACTACCAGATCACGATCGGCGGCCGGCGCGGAGCCTCCCCCGCCGCAGGAAAGGAACTCGTCACCGTCGAGACCGAGGAGGAGGTCGTCGAGGTGGTCGACCGTATCGTCTACTGGATCTACCGCAACGCCTGGAGCGGCCGGCCTCTCGCCGACCAGATGGACGAGATCGGGCTTGACAAATTCGCGGAGGGGATCCAAAAAGAGTTCGGGCCGAAGGAAGAGGCGGCCGGGGAGTGAGAACCGGCCTCCTACACAGGCATCATCGCTATACCCGATATCGAGAGTACAAGCACGATGAGCAGGAGGAGGTCACTCCTCCCGGGGCGGGGAGGGCGATAGCAGGTGGGCCTTGCGGTCGAGGCGAACCCCCTGCTCTGCATCGCTTCAGTCACGTCTCGGGCCCGGTTCAGGACCGATACCGTCATGGGGATGCCGAGCGCCATCAGTTTTCTCCTGTTTTTGATGAACGTCCCCCGGTCGAACTCAAGCCCTCTGGAACGCTGGGCATCCATGATATTTCTGAGATCGTCGTAGAGGGCCGTCATCGACTTCAGCGCATACCCAAGGGAGAAAGCGATGGTCGGAGGCAGCCTGCTGGCACGGAGGCTGGCGACGAAATCAGTGTACGAAGTGGTCATCACGAAGAGAAACGACATACCCCCGATGACAAGGACTCTGATTCCCTTTGCCGCAGCATAGAGCAGCCCGCCGGAGGTTATCACCGATGAGAACGGGCCGATCTGGGCCGAAAGATACACGTACCCCCAGGTCTCCTCGGGAAAGAAGATATCGACCGCGACGATGAAGATGAGGAGCGGCAGGAGGAGGAGAAGCGCCCGAAAAAGCGGTCTCGCGAGTCCTGCGGCAGCCGCAAGGCAGGCAACGAAGGCAAAGAGGAATGCAGTGCGGACGGGCGACGTCGTGGCAAACGCGGCGATACTCATCGCAAGCACGGTCAGGAGTTTGGTCCTCGGGTCCATCCGGTGAAGGAACGAATCCGCCGGGATGTAGCCCACTGCCCGGTAGGCATGCATCCGATCGGACCGTTTGCGGCCGGCAGTCATCCCTGCTCCTCCTGCACTCTGCGGTCGTCCACGATGCGGCCGCGCTCGATCCTGACGATCCTGTCCGCGACTGCGGCGGAGAACTCTGCGTCGTGAGTCGCGACGACGACCGCCTTTCCTCCGGCGCAGAGCGTATCGATGAGCCCGGCCAGCCTCTGTTTGGCAACGGGGTCGAGCCCGAGCGTCGGTTCGTCAAGCGCCAGGACGGGCGTATCCATCGTCAGGACGGACGCGACGCTGACGCGCTGCTTTTCTCCGACCGAGAGGGCAAGCGGCGAGACGGTAAGTCCCAGATGCCTGATGCCGAGATGCTCGCGCACGTGCTCGATCCGCTGCGTTATCACGTCCGGAGGAGTGCCGAGGTTTGAGGGGGCGAAAGCAAGCTCCTCGGCGATGGTCTCCCCGAAGAGCTGGTAGTCGGCATGCTGGCAGACCAGGCCGACGGTGCGGGCGATCTCGGCGACGGTGCTCTCCCGGATTTCTCTTCCGTCCACGACGATTCGCCCGGACTCCGGCCGCAGAAGACCGTTTAAGAGTTTCAGCAACGTGCTCTTCCCCGAGCCGTTCGGACCGGCGAGCACCGTCGCCTCGCCGGGGTAGATAGCCAGAGAGACACCGTCCATTGCCGGGAGATCTCTACCCGGGTGCCGGAACGTGACGTTCTCCAGGGTGACGATACCGGCGCAGGCAGCCCTTGCCCTCCGGCGGGGAGGGCGGTCCCTTGGGAGAGCATCCGGTGCGGGAGGCTCGATCAACCTTCCGTCGACAAGGGATATCCGGCGGGATGCCCACCGCGCGACAAGTTCTGTCCGGTGTTCGGAGAGGATGATCGTCAGGCCGGACGTCCGGTTCAATGTATCGAGGAGATCGAGGAGCCCGCTTGCACTCGCGGCGTCAAGCCCGGAGAACGGTTCGTCAAGGATGAGGATTGCAGGGTGCAGAACAACGACGGAGGCGATCGCCAGACGCTGGCGTTCTCCCCAGGAGAGTTCGGTCGTCTGCCGGTCGCGAAGTGGGTCAAGCCGGAACTCTTTCAGGATCTCGGTGACCGCCCGGTCAATCCTTGATGCGGACCAGCCGAGCTGTTCGGGGCCGAACGCAATCTCGCTCACCACATCGTTTGAGAAGATCTGGTGATCCGGGTCCTGAAAGACCATCCCGACAGTGGTGGCAAGGTCGCTGATCGTGCAGTCGCGCGTATTCTGTCCCCGGACAATGACATCCCCCTTGAAGGTACCGGGCCGAGCGTGCGGGATCAGGCCGTTGCAGCACCGGAGGAAGGTCGTCTTCCCGGAGCCGCTCGGCCCGGTCAGCAGCACACGCTCGCCCTCCCGGATGGTACAGTCGATCCCGCTGAGCACTTCCCGCGGCCGGGCAGACCGAAACGCCAGGTGCCGGAACGAGACCGACCTGAACTCGATCGCCGGGTCAGCCCTCATCCGGCACATCGTCCTGGTGCACAATCCCCGCCCTGTAGAGCCGTCCGACGATCAGCGCGGCGATGATACCCCCGATGCCCCCGAAGACCAGGTGCGTGAACGACGAGACCCCGATGCCGAGGAGGATGAAGACACCCTGGACGCCGAGGAGCAGGTGTACGGCATAGTTCACCACCATCTTCACCATGTTCCCCGCGGCGCCGGCAATGAACCCGACGACCGGGTTGTCGAGGCGGTGGCCGAACGCCATGGAGACAAGGTCGATGGTGACCCCCATTGCGGTATACTTGAAGATATCAAAGACATGAAGCGGTTCAACGCCGAAGAACGACGCGAGAATGCCGGAGACCAGTCCGGCGTACGTACCCGCTCCCGGTTTCCGCACGAGGGCGGCGCCGACGACGAGCGGCAGAACCCAGAATACCCCCGAACTCCCGGGGGTGTGGATCGGAACCACGATCGCCATCCGCAGGACGAAGACGAGAGCTCCGAAGAGCGAGAGCAGGGCGATCTCGTACAGGCTGAAGTAAGAAGAGCGTTTCATCATCGGTTATCCTCCACAAACGTCGATTCGAGCGTGAGTCCGAAATCCTCTGGCTGCGGCCGGTCCACGGCGACCATCAGGAAGAGGTCCCCGACCCTGTTGCCGCCGGTATACGTGACATAGAACGATCCCCCGGAATCGGCGGTCTCGGTCACCTGCCCTTTCCGGGCCGCAAGATCGGTGGTGATGTGGATACCGTCCAGGCCAGAACTGATCCGCTCGAACCAGAGGACGCGGGTATCCCTGCCCACGTCCTCGTCCACCGGCCGCGGGGAACCCGCTACCTCGACGGTATATGTGTTGCCCTCCGGGAGAGGAGACATCCCCCATGGCGAATCTCCGGGCGCAGCGGTCCCGGTGACGTAGTAGCCGGAGGTGCCGTAGCCGGACTGCCGGTTCGTCCACGCCCTGCCGTCTCCGGCGTGGAGACCGTAGACGGAAAACGACGCCGTTCCGGCAAGATCCGTGAACTGATAATCGACTTTGACCGAGCCGGTCCGGAAGAGGGCCGGGTTCCCGCCGACAGGCACCACTCCCAGGTCTACGAAGGCAAGATACCAGCTCCCGGAGGGGAGATCGCCCGGACCGATCGCGATCGGTGTGGCGTAGGGCCGCCATGACTGGGGACCGTACCGGAGATCATAGCGATCGATGGTTGCGGTATGCAGGAGAGAGTCAGTCGAACCGGTCTCCGGGGCATAGGCCCCCGAGACGGCTGTATCGATCAGGAACGAAACAGCGATGACTGCCCCGAGCGCGACGACCGCAAGTATGACTCTCCTGCCGAACTCCATGATCAGTCTCTTTTCACCGCAATCAGTTCCCCGTCATGCTCATCCACAAAAAGGACCGCCCTGCCATTGATGGGGCAGGCTTTGGCGGCCTTGCCCTCTTTTAACACAATCATCCCTTCGGTAACCCGCCGGCCGTCAAGCGTCATGATCTCGTCGATCCCTGCGCCGAGGAGGACATCCGCCGGTGTCGGGCCGGTGTGGCTGCGGATGGCGCCTTTCTGGAGGAACCTGCCGTCGTTTTGTGTCGCTGCGAGCCCGAGGCCCGCCATCGCACCGATCACGCCGTCTTCGGTGCCGCCGAGGCCTTTTAACCATATGCCGAGGTTCTTTGCCAGCGTCCGGGCGCGTGCCTGGGTGATCACCATCTGCTGGGCATCGCGGCCGAATGCTATCACGGCCGGGGCTACCTGGTCGAGGGTCGCTCCGGCAAGGCCGGGGTCGCTCCCCTCGATGAAGTCGTCGAGCATCGTCTCCTCGGCAATGGAGAGGCACGTATCGAGCGGCTCACGACCGTCGGCATCGACGTGGATGACCGCGCAGCTGTTGTGGGACGTGAACGGGATCGAGGGGTGGACAAAGAGTTGGTGCCGGGTGACACCCCACACAGGGTAGTGTTTCTCGATCGCGTCGGCGACCGCACGGGCCAGGCGGCCCGTCCCCCGGGATTCCAGGCTGTCCGTATCGTCAAGAGCAAGAAGTAGGGTCATGATATGTCTTTTTTTCCCGAATAGACTGGGGAGGTGAAGATAAAAAAAGGTGCTGAAATCAGGCCCATAGCAATTAGGTTTGATTAACCTGATCTAAAATAATGATCTCAGGTTAACTCCCCACCGACAGCGCTGCTGAACTAACCCTGCCGTACGATGGCTTCTATCGTCCGGATAACTGCCTGGAACCCCTCTTCTCGGGGCGGTGATCCGGCATAGGAGACGGCTGCACACTGTTCCAGGATCGAAGATACCGTCCCGGCCTCACGACCGCTCTCCTCGATCAGGCGCAGCACGTCACCGTCCGCGAGTTCTGCTCCGGTCCCGTATGCAGACGATACGTACGACCGCAGCGCCCTGCCGGCCGTACCGTACGCCTCCTTCCGGTCGCCACGGTCGAACTGCCTGCGTGCCTCATCGAGGAGGTGCAGGGCAACGCTTGAGGGGGCGCAGGGGACCGGCAAAGCGAACGGCTCCGGCGTTTTCGGGGCTCCCCGCCGGACGAGGTACGCGATCGCGAGGATGATGCAGAGCGTGCCTGCACCGGCAAGCCACATGAAGTCAAACGGCTCTTCGAGATCCACTCCCCGCACCTCCCCCCCGATGAGAGTGGCGATGATCCTCGCGGTCCGGTTCCCGCCGTCGGTAAATCCCACGCTGACGAAGGCAGCTCCCGGGGTTGCATTCATCGAAGATGCGGCCGGGAAGAAGCCGGCATCTGCAAGCTCGACGGCATACTGTTTGTAGGTATCATTCGCCGCGACCGCATCAGGCACCACGAGCGACGTGCCGGTGGCGTACACGGCATACGCCGCGGTACCGTTCTTCACCACACCGCCTGCGCGTACCGTATCCCCGGTACCTCCGCGGTACTCAAAGACAAACGTTCCGCCGTCTTCGCCGATGGGATCGATGGTCGTCGTTGCCCGGGTATAGCCATGCGACGTGAGGACGGCGTGGATCTCCTTTACCACCGGGTCGTCCTCGAGCCCGGCGAGCAGTGCGGACCGCAGGGTCTGCATGCGGTCCTGCTCCCGCGCCGCCTGCTCCTGGAGCGAGCCCATATCCTGCGAGATCTGGCCGGGTTGTTTGGAGGAGGATGAGGAGGGCGCCCCGCCGGACCCTGCCTGGGTCGAGACGGACGAGACGGAACTCACCTGCCGGTTCTGCTGGTCCTCCTCCTGTGCAGCCGAACTGACGACATGGACCCGGATCTCCGGCAGGGCGATCCGGGTGCGCGGCGCGTTCCCGTACTCGAATGCGACGTCGAAGAAGAACGTGCCGGGCATTGCCGCCGTTCCGGCACCGACGGCTATCTCCCGGGTGTCCCGGAAGATGGTGATCGCCCGGGACTGGGACTGGGTCGCCGGACTGCTCCCGTCACCGCCCTCCGGAACGAACCGCACCTCCCGGACGAGCGTGCCGGTGGTATCGGCGCCGAGCGTATTCTCGACGGCGACCGGGAACGAGGCCTCCCCGCCGACCTGCACGGTGTAGTCGGACTGTCCGGTCGAGAAGGTGATACCGGCAGCCGCGGCGGTCGCCACGCAGCCGAGGGTAACCAGGATGGCGAGAAGGAGAACTCTCCTCACGGCAGGATCCTCCCCCGGCCATAGCGGAGGTAGATCTCCAGCAGGAGAACCCCGATCGCTCCGGCGAAGAAGACCTCACGGACACTCGTATCTTTGGGCTCACGCGGGATCTCGTCGGTCAGCCCGGCGTAGATCGCTACAAGCGTCCCTTCATCGGCCGCCGCATAGTACTCCCCTCCCGTCGTGCGGGCAATTGCCCTGAGCGTCTCTTCATCGAGCGCAGCAGACTCGGTCGTACCCGTCACCGGGCCCGTTGAGCCGATGCCTATGGTGTAGACCGGCACGCTCCGTTCGCAGGCGTAACTCGCCGCCTCTTCGGGCGAGAAGGTGCCGGCGTTGCTGACGCCGTCGGAGAGGAGGATCACCACCCGGTGCCGGTTCGGGATGGAATCGGCCATATCGACGCCGAGGGCCAGCCCGTCGCCGAGAGCGGTCTGTCCGTCCCGGCCGCGGATGCCGTAAAGCCTCTCGATCACCCGGTCCCGGTCGGGAGAGAGATAGGCAGCGCTCGTTGCCCCGGATTCGAAGACGACAATCCCTGCGTAGTCGTCCGGGTTGAGCCGGGAGAGCAGGAGCTCAGCGGCGGTCTTTGCGGCATCCAGGCGAGTGGGGTAGTAATCGGTCGCCTGCATGCTCCCGGAGGTGTCGATCACCAGCACGACGCTTACGCCTTCGTCAACCCCTTCGAGCGGGATGTGCGGGTCGGCAAGGCCCACCAGGATGAGGGCGAGGGCGAGGAGGGCAAGGGCAAAGAGGGCGTGCGGGCGCGGCAGCCGGCCCGGGGTCCGGATCTTTGCGGCGACCGCGACCCGGGAGAAGGTGAGTGCCGCATACGACCGCTCCCTGACCGCACGCCGGTAGAGGAAGCAGAGGACCGGGATGCCCGCGAGGCCGACGAGCCAGAAGGGTTCTGCAAAGCCGGTCATCTAATCGCCCCGGTAGCGCGGGTGTGCGTAGAACCGGCGCAGGGGCAGGTCGTACGGCCCTTCGGTGGAGACCCCGACGTCGTGCACGCGGCACGAGCGCAGATCGCCCTCGATACGCCGGTCCGCCGCAGCCACGGCATCGTCATAGGCACGGCGGAAGGCGGGGTCCGAGGTATCCACGAACACCTGCTCGCCGGTCTCCGGGTCTTCGAGGATCGCGTGCCCGACGTCCGGGAGGCAGTACTCGGCAGGATCGGTCACCCGGATGGCGGTGGTCTCGTGCCGCCGCCGCAGGTGCGAGAGAGCCCGGACGAACCCCGGGTCGTCGAAGTCGGAGAGGACGATGACCGAGCACCTGCGCCTGACCCTCGTGCAGAGGAAACGGAAGGCGGCGGCAAGATCGGTGCCCGTCCCCGTAGACCGGTGCGAAATGAGGGCCTGCACGAGCCTGATGACCTGGCTTCTGCCCGGCCGGGCCGGGATGAACGCCTCGACGCGGTCGGTGACGATGCAGAGCCCCACCTGCCCGTTCTGCCGGTGGGCGGCAAAGATCAGGCTGGCGGCCACCTCGAGTATCCGGCGATCCTTGCTGGTCGAAGACCCGAACGTTGCGGAGCCCGACCGGTCCAGGACGAGGTAGTAGGTCCGGCTCCGCTCTTCCTCGAACTCCCTGACGACGAGCCGGTCCATCCGTGCCGATGCCTTCCAGTCGATCGCCCGGGCGTCGTCGCCGGGGAGGTACTCCCGGAGGTTTGCAAGCGCCATCCCGCTCCCCTTGAAAGGCGATCGCCTGGGGCCGAGACAGGAGCCGTCGGCCTGCGCGGCGGTCCGAAGTTCGATCCGCCGGATCTGCCGGATGAGATCTGCCCGCTCCCCGGCGTCGCTCACCGTCAGGGCACCTCCACAGCCGCCAGGATCTCCCGGACGATCTCTTCTGAGGTGAGATCGTCCGCCTCTGCCTCGAAGGTGAGGAGCACCCGGTGCCTGAGGACCGCAGGGGCCAGGGCCCGGATATCGTCGGGGACGACGTAGCCCCGTCCGGCGAGCACCGCGTGCGCCTTGCCGCAGAGGAGGAGGGCAAGCGATGCCCGCGGGGATGCTCCGGAGGCGATCATGGGTCCGAGGTCGAGTCCGTAGGCTGCGGGGTGCCGGGTGGCATCGACCAGCTGCGCTGCATAGCGTTTCACGCCCGGGTCGGCGTATACCGACCGCACGAACGACTGAAGTTCGGCTACGCCGGCGGCGTCGAGCACCGGCGCTGGAGGGGCGGGCCGGTCCGCAGTGAACCGGTCGAGGATGGCGACCTCCTCGTCGAGGCTCGGGTAGTCCATCCGGATCTTGAGCATGAACCGGTCGAGCTGCGCCTCGGGGAGCGGGTAGGTGCCCTCCGATTCGAGCGGGTTCTGGGTGGCGAGGACGAAGAACGGGCGCGGCAGCGGATACGTCTCGCCCTGGATGGTGACCTGCCGCTCCTGCATCGCTTCGAGAAGCGCAGACTGCACCTTCGGGGGGGCACGGTTGATCTCGTCGGCAAGGATGATCTGGTGGAAGATCGGCCCCTGAATCGTCCGGAACGCGGCCGTTTGCCGGTCGTAGATCCGGGTCCCGGTGATGTCGGCAGGAAGAAGATCAGGGGTGAACTGGAGGCGGGCAAAGGTGCAGTCGAGGCAGTGCGCGAGGGTGCTGATCGTGAGCGTCTTTGCGATCCCCGGGACCCCTTCGAGGAGGGCGTGGCCGCCGGCAAGCACCGCCGCGAGCACCTGGTCGATAACCGCCTGCTGTCCGATGATCACCGTCTCCATGCCGGAGCGAACCGCATCGAGAGAAGCTGCATGCTCCCGTGCCCGGCTGTTGAGCGCTGAAATCTCCGTATCCGTGCCTGCCATGCTGGTTCCTGGAAAAACGTGGGTGAGGATGCTATATGACGCTTGTCAGTTTGGGGCGAGTTAATTAAGACAGGTTAACGACACCTGCTCCGAATACGGGCGGGCTCCTGCGGCCGTACCTCAAAGTTACCCCATCTCATAGAGATCTACCGATTTTGAGGACGTCACAGGTTTTCCGGCGGTGACAGGCGTGCTTATCGACAGATACTATACAGCGCGATGCCACCCGATCCGGTGCTGAAAATGAGAGGCCGTCCGGTGCCCTGACCCGGGCTTGCGATGCCATGTCCCATCGAAAGTACTATCCTGCACACTAGGGAAAAACCCGGGCAGAAGAAACGGAGCCGTATAGCAAGCATCTGTCACGTGCCGGCAGATCGTGGCGTATGCGCGATCCTCCACCCGGCGGATCATTGTAATATATGAATCCTTGCCTCTCGAAGCAGAGGTTATTCCAATATTTTTCCGATTATTCAATATTGTTTCATCTAGATAGCCTGATCACAGGAATATTTGGCACAAATAGATAAACACAAAGTGTTTATACCATGACGACCTCAATGCGAGGTGTTGACAGCGGCCGCATGTTCATGGTTGTTAGTTGCCTTTTTCGTCCGGCTTCTGTCGGCAGTAGCCCGGCCGTCAGATGACGCGGCTACAATCAGGAAAAAAGAGTTGATTGGCATGCAGAACAATGGAAAAACAATGAGATTCGGTGCGATGACGGCATCGGCAATTCTGCTGATGCTTGCCGTCTGCATCGTGCCGGTTTCCGCGGACAACGATGTCTTCGCGGACAACAACGACACGTGGGCTGCCGTGGCGAACGATGACGGAGCGAGATTCGACATACTCGAGGAGGGGACATACTATTTCAACTTCTCGAAGCCTACCGGCGGACTGAACGCGATACACATCACCGACAGTCCATCGAGCCTCGACGGCGCCGTGTACACCAATCGGCCGGCATCGGGTACACTCTACATTTCCGACACCAGCACGGATACCCAGTACCATGACGACGTGATACTGCTGTTTGCCGTGCCGTCTGGTGCAACTTACTCAAACCTCAATCTACTGATAAACGCGTCAGGGTACCAGTGGACGCCGACAGGAGATGGAAGTAAGCCGGTACTTGACGGAGGCTATTATCACGATCCCACGCTCAGCGAGACGTTCGTGAGCACCGATTTCCTCTCCGGCACGTCGGCGTGGAGACCCGCGCCCCTGGATGACTATCCGATATATTACGGCCAGAACATGGGCGCTAACGACCAGTTCAAGATCATGCTCATCGACCTGTACGCGGGATCGGTCAACCAGACAGGCCTTCAGGACAGCGGGACGGTAAAGGTCGACTACTACCTCACAGGGTACGAGGGCGCTGCTTACTTCGACGCCTATGCATGGAACAACCAGTCGGCTCAGGCGCAGGGAATTTCCTGGACGAACAGGATTATCGGCACCGGCAGCAGCGGCTGGGCGATCAGCATCTAGACACAACAACCACTCCTTTTCGTATGAAAATGGGTCACCTACATATTTTAATCCGGTATGCCTGTGGCCCCACGGGCATCATGTGGTTTTTCTCAAGTTCCGGAAGGGATTCTCGTTTCACTACACCTGTCCCGTGAAATAAAGAGGATCAAGAATCAACTCTGGCGAGGCTCCCCGACCAGCCCGATCCTGCCAATGTGCTTCGGAACCCGCACGAATTTTTCTATCAGAATTCAGGGCGATACAGCAGTGTTGCAGGACCAGGGAGGCCCTCTTTTCTCAAGAAGAAACACCACGTCAACTATATCCCATTAACACCATTTTAATTCAACACCTTCTTATAATGCATTATTAAAATGTAACGCATTCGATTGAGAGATTCTACGCAAATGAAGGCGACCCGATCCCCGGTTTTGTGTAGACTTCCCCCCTACGTCCACTGAATGAAAGGATTGGTCTGACGATGGTAAATTGTGGTATCACAATCGGAAGATTGCAGGGAGGGATCATCGCCGTGCTGTTGATCCTCGTGCTCGGCACCGTGCCAGCGGCGGCACTGGATGCCGACCTGCCGTCAAACGCAACCGGACCGGCCGGGACGCCGGAGGTATCCCGGATCGATGTGACGCCAGCAGCGGCTGAAATGACCCCGGGCAGCATGCAGATATGTATTGCCACAGCATACGACGCATCTGATTCAACCATTCCCGGAGTAGCGTTTTCCTGGGCATGCAGCAACGGATCCGTCGGAACGGTGAACGAGACCGGCTATTTCACGGCGCTCGCACCCGGGTTCGCGGTAATCAGCGCTGGCATCCCGGGCAGTGTGGTGTTCGGGACCGCGGATGTAACCGTAACTACCTCGATGCCCGAGCCGATTGTGTCGATGGAGACTGTAACGGCAGAGACGCACACCTGGATCGTCGACGCCTCCGGGGGAGGGGACTACACGACCATCGGTGCTGCTGTAGCCGCTGCAGGACCATCCGACACGATCATCGTCCGGAAGGGAAGCTACACGGAAAACGTCGTTGTGAATAGTCCGGTGACCGTCCGCTCAGAAAGCGGACCCGAAGAGACGATCGTAATCCCATCAGTTCAGAGCACTCCTGTATTCTCCCTCTCCGCGAACGAGTCCACCGTTGCAGGGCTGACGATCCGGGGATCCATCGGAGCGGCAGCACTCGTATCCCTGTCGGGCGTCAGCGGATGCGTTATCGAGGATAACGTCATCTCCACATCAAAAATCGGCATCAGCATGGCGGATACCCGGGATAGCAGGATTCTGAACAATACACTGGATACAATATCCGAAGCCGGTATCGACCTGAAGAGGGCCGAATCGGATCTGATATCCCGGAATACCATCTCATCCTGCAAGAATGGTATTCGAATCTATGATCCGGGCAATCAATACTCTTATCGCGTTAAAGTCCAGGGCAACACACTGACCGAATGCGACTATGCGATCTTTTTTAGATATCGCACGCAAGACATCGAAGTCATCAACAATACGATGACGAATGGAACGTGCGGTCTTTTCATTGTGGACAGTTCAAGCGACAACACTATCGTTGGAAACACCATCCAACAACAGTCCACCTATAGCGGAATCTTCATGCAGAATACCTACGGCAATCTTTTCTACCTCAATACAGTTCAGGATAATGCCGGGGATATTGTGGTAAACAGCGCGAGCGCCTCCTGGAACTCGACGGAGCCGATCACCTACGTCTTCGACAACGTCACCCGAACCGGCTACGTCGGAAATTACTGGGACCGGTACGTCGGACCCGATCTCGACGGCGACGGGATCGGCGACGAACCGTATACCGTCAAAGGGACCCAGAAGGACTATTATCCCATCGTCAAGGCGAGCAACCGCATCGTTACCGTCACCCCGGACGACGTGTCCCTGACGGCGGGCGACGGCCTGCAGTTCACCGCCGTACTGTCCGACAGGGAAGGCACAGAGATCCCGGGCGCCGAGTTTGCCTGGACAAGCAGCGACGAAACAGTCGGCACAGTGAATGCAACCGGGTATTTCTCGGCCCTGAAGGCCGGGACAGCGACGATCGGCGCCACGAGCGGCGGTGTCTCGGGAACCGCGCAGGTGACCGTCCAGCGAGGGGAGACGCCGACAGGGGGAGTCATCCCTGCAGTCGATGACGTCCACCTTAAGGTTGCAAACGATGCGGGCGTCCGGTTCAATGATTTCGGCGACAACTCGTTCCGCATCCTCTGGTCCGGCGGCGGACTGAATGCCCTGCACATCTCGAACGGGTCCGGCACCGTGTACGGCGAGGTAACACAGACCCGTGACCGGTCTGGAACCTTCTACATCACCACGACCGGCGGCAGGGGATATTTTGACAATATCTTCATGTGCGTGGCGGTGAACGGTACCATCCCGGACGATTTCCGCCTGCACATCCGGGCCGACGGATACCAGTGGACGCCGCTTCCGATTCCCCGCAACGTACCCACGCCTGAGAATCGCACCTACGTGAATCCGACGGTCGACGAGTGGTTCACGAAGGACGATCTGTGCTACGGTCCGCAGACCTGGCGACCGGCGAATTATGGGTCTCAGTATCCCCTCTTCCCCGGCCAGGACGTCGGCGACGAATCGAACAGGTTCCGGATGATGTTCATCGACCTCAAGGCCGGCATACTTCCCGGCTACCCGATGAGGGTGAACTATACGATTGAAAACCTCGAGACGATGGCGGCCTTCAACGTCTACGCGTATGCCCAGAGCGCAGATGCGGTGAACGACTATGCCACTACCTGGACAAATCGCCTGACGGGAGATCCCGGGACGTTCAGCGGCTGGTATGTCTACGGCACTCCGCTTCCGGTCGCAGGCTTCACGGCAAATGTCACCGCCGGTGAAGCCCCGCTTGCCGTGCAGTTTAACGACACCTCGACAGGGAACCCGTCGTCCTGGCTCTGGACATTCGGCGACGGCAACACCTCGACGGGACAGCACCCGGTCCACACCTACACCCTCCCCGGCAACTACACCGTCACGCTCTCGGTGGACGGCGGCCTCTCGACCGCCACAGAACCGGGTTATATCAAAGTCACCCCGGTCCACCTCGGGGATGCGAACGAAGACGGCAAGGTCAACCAGGCCGACACCCTTCTCGTCCTCCAGGAGGTCGTGGAAATTCGGGAGAAACCCACTGACCCCGACCTATTCCGGAAGACCGACGTCCACCAGAATGGGATCATCGAGATTGGTGATGCCCTCTTCATCGCCCAGCGCAACGTCGGCCTCCGGGACCCGTGGTTTGAGCCCCTGTAACCCGAACCCGGTAGTTCGCAGATCGAGAAAACCCAACCGTGCTTCTCCAACCTGAAGCCAGCCCAAAAGCAAAAGATCTACATGAGTTGCAGGCGCTGACGAACATTGGAAAACGGCTAACACAGCGTTATCCCGGATCGGAGATATTTAGCGTAAGGGGCTGAACCCTTACATTCTTCTTGCCGGGACTGCAATCGAGGTCGATACGGCATGTGAGATCGGTAATCTATTGAACGATAGTACATTAAGCACTGCTGCGACTTTAACAAAGTCAGACCGGTAATCAACTCTTTGCAAATGACTAACCGATCTCCGAATATTTTTGGCTCGATCAATTCCCTACGATAGATTTAATAATTGCTAAAAATTGTTAACCAAATTACTTTAATACGCCCCCATTTAGCAATGGTCTTATACCGAACGGTTAAGATTTTACTCATTCTCAGAGAGCGGTTATGCTGATGTGGGCACTCCGGATGCCGGTTCCGCAGGAGCTTCTTCGAGAATCCTTGCTTTAAAAGGAAGATATTATGACAGGGGATAAACGTATTCAAAACAGTCCATGGCAGGGGCGGATAGCCGTCCTGCTACTGATCCTCACGCTCATCGCCGTACCGGCGGTGGCACTGGGAACCGACCTGACGTCGAACACGACCGAACCGACCGCCGGGGTTCTCGAGGAGATACCTCCGACCGGTACGGAGGGCAATACCACGCCGGAACAAACTCCGACCGAAGCGGCCGAGAATGACGTGACGCCGACAGCGACCGGGCAACCCCAGGTCTCCGCGCATGCCTCGATGATGCATACGGTCGAGACCGTGCAATATGCAGAGACGCCGACAGGTGGCGTCATTCCCGCAGCCGATGACGTCTACCTGGAGGTTGCAAACGATGCAGGCGTTCGGTTCGATGATTTCGGCAACGACACATTCCGGATTCTCTGGACGACCGGCGGACTGAACGCTTTGCACATCTCAAACGGGGCGGGCACCGTCTTCGGTGAGGTGACGGAGACCACCGACCGGTCCGGAACCTTCTACGTCACCGCAACCGGCGGCAGGGGATACTTTGACAATATTTTCCTGTGCGTTGCGGGGAATGGAACCATTCCCGACGATTTCAGGCTGCATATTCACGCCGACGGATACCAGTGGGCTCCGAATCCGACTCCTCACCTCGCACCTGCACCTGAGAATATCAGCTATGCAGATGCAACGCTTGACGAATGGTTCACGAAGGACGACCTGATCTACGGTCCGCAGACCTGGCGACCGGCGAATTATGGGTCTCAGTATCCCCTCTTCCCCGGCCAGGACGTCGGCGACGAATCGAACCAGTTCGGGATGATGTTCATCGATCTGAATGCGGGTACTCTCGACAACCACCCGCTGAGAGTGAATTATACGATCGAGAACCTCGATACGATGGTAGCGTTCAACGTCTACGGTTATTGTCAGAGCGCAGAATCGGTGAACGACTATGCCACTACCTGGACAAACCGCCTGACCGGGGTCGGGGAATTCAGCGGCTGGTATGTCTGCGGCACTCCGCTTCCGGTCGCAGACTTCACGGCAAACGTCACCAGCGGCGACGCTCCGCTGACCGTTGCGTTCACCGATGCCTCTTCGGGAGACCCGACCTCCTGGGCCTGGGACTTCGAGAACGACGGCATCGTCGACAGCAACGAACGGAACTCGACTCACACCTACACGGCAATCGGCACCTACACCGTGAACCTCACCGTCGCGAACGACGGCGGCAGCGACTCCAGGGTCAAGACCAGCTACATTACGGTGCGTGACGGTTCCTCCGGCGGAGATCCGCCCATTGCCGACTTCACGGCAAACGTCACCGCGGGCGTTGCTCCGCTCACGGTCGCTTTCACCGATGCCTCCACGGGAAATCCGACCTCCTGGGCCTGGGACTTCGAGAACGACGGCACAGTCGACAGCACCGAGCAGAATGCGACGTTTACGTATGCCTCTGCCGGCACCTACACGGTCAACCTCACGGTCGAAAACGATGACGGCGGTGACTCTGAAGTGAAGACCGACTACATTACCGTCACCCCCCCCCCGGCAAAGACCTGGACCGTCGGTGCGAGCGGATGCGACTTCGTAACGCTGGAGGATGCTCTCGGCAGTTCGTCGGTGGTCGAGGGAGACACCGTCTTCGTTTACAACGGTACCTATGCCGTCAGCGGAGTAATCAAGCCCGTTTCGATCACCGGTGAAGGAGCGGAGATCGTAACGCTGGATCTGGGTGGAAGTGATATGAGGGTCAGCGGGACCGGGACAATTATCGAGAATGTGCGGTTCACCAACGGGCGGTTGTATTTCAACAGTGGTGGTGGCGTAGTTGCCCCTCCCACGGACATGATTGTGAGAAACTGCATCTTTGAGAACATGAAAAATTCAGTTACTAATTTGGGAGCTGTTTATCTAGGCCTGAGAAATAATACCCTCATCGACAATACATTCAGAAACAACGATGTGGTCATCCTGATATACGCGGCGGCGGGGGCCGGTGGTGGGGACAATCGCATCGAGAACAACACCTTCACGAATACCACCTCAACGTTATCCGGTAAAGGAGTGATCCGCCTGGCTACCGGCAATGGGCCCATCGTCTGCAATAATTCATTCAGCGACAATGATATGCCCTGCATAGTCATTATGATGACCATTAAACCCGGTACCCGGATTTATCTTAACGACTTTGTCGTGCCGGACGGGATCGCTCCCGTAAAGTGGCAGGGACCGGCGGGTGCAGCCTTCCCGTGGGTCACCCCGCAGGAGATCCCCTATACCTACCAGGGTTCGTCCTACACGAAGGTCCTGGGCAACTACTGGAATACCTACAATGGTACGGATGCCGATGGAGACGGCATAGGCGATACTTCTTACTCGCTGGTCACGAACCAGATTGATGAAGCTCCCCTGATGAGCAGCGCTCAGACCTATCTCGGACAGTCGACCTCCCCGATCGCACTCTTCACGGCAAACGTCACCAGCGGCGACACTCCGCTGACCGTTGCGTTCACCGATGCCTCCGCCGGCAGTCCGACCTCCTGGGCCTGGGACTTTGAGAACGACGGCACCGTCGACAGTACCGGGCAGAACCCGACTCACACCTACACCGCAGCCGGTAACTACACCGTGAACCTCACCGTCGCAAACAACGGCGGGAGCGACTCCATGATCAGGGCTGACTACATCGACGTTGCCGAACCCCATGACCCATCCCTGCCCGCGCCCCTCCCGGCACCCAGGCATATCTTCTTTGAAGTCGCAAACGACGCCGGGGTGAAGTACAACCTGGACGGCGCTGCATACAGCGGGCCGAACGGTACGTATTACATCAAGGCGGACGGCGGCGGACAGAAGGAACTTCACAT
This sequence comes from Methanoculleus marisnigri, assembly GCA_002503885.1. Taxonomy (GTDB): domain Archaea; phylum Halobacteriota; class Methanomicrobia; order Methanomicrobiales; family Methanoculleaceae; genus Methanoculleus; species Methanoculleus marisnigri_B. The sequence goes on from DASQ01000122.1 coordinate 19,910, forward strand.
CACGAACGATGCAGCCGTCCCGGCCGGACAGGTTACAGTCAGCAACGACCGGTCCGGGGTATTCTGGATCACCAACACGGGAGGGCGGGGATTCTACGACAACATAATCCTCCTGGTCTCGGTGAACGGAACGATCCCGGACGACTTCGCCCTCCATGTTAAATCAAGCGGCTATACCTGGACGCCTTCATCGACGGCGAACGAATTGCCGACGGAATACACCTACGTCGAAGGGGCCGTCGACGAGACCTTCACGAAGGAGGATTTCATCTACGGTCCGCAGACCTGGAAACCGGGTCCGGGAGACCTCGTTGTCCCATCCCTGCCGCTGTATTACGGGCAGGATATTAACGACGTAGCGACGGCGTCGCACCTGATGTTTGTCGACCTGAACGTAGGGGATCTGAAACCGGGAGCATTGGACGCGACCCTGACCGAGAACGGCGGGGCGAAGGTCGAGTTCACGTTCACCAACCTGACCACCACGGCTGCCTTTAACGGATACGGCTGGTGCCTCGCGTCGGGTTCGGGACAGGGGATCTCCTGGACGAACAAGGTCTCGGACGCTGACTCCAGCGGATACTCCGTGACCGGATTACCGTACTCACCGCCCTCTGCACCGATTGCGAACTTCACAGCTAACGTCACCAGCGGTAACGCACCGCTGACGGTCCAGTTCACCGATGCCTCAACCGGCAGTCCGACCTCCTGGGCCTGGGACTTCGAGAACGATGGCACAATCGACAGCACCGAGCAGAACCCGGTCCACACCTACACCACAGTTGGCACCTACACGGTCAACCTGACGGTCGCAAACGACGGCGGGAGCGATTCCGCCGTGAAGACCGACTACATTGTTGTTACGGAGTCGCAGAACCCGCAGCCCGCCGGCATCGTCGTCACCCCGGCGACGGCGGAACTCACCGTCGGGGCAACGCAGGCATTCGCCGCGACCGTCTACGACACCGACGGGGGCGCGATGGATGACGTCACCGTCACCTGGACGAGTTCGAACGGGACCGTCGGCACCCTGAACACCGCCGGCCTCTTCACCGCCCGTGCCCCGGGCACGACGACCGTCACCGCCGCGTACGCCAACGTAGCGGGCACCGCCGTCGTCACCGTGACCCGGCCGCAGGGCGACCGGACCCGGGACACCCCCCTGGACATCCCCGGCTGCAACGTGACCACGGGCAACGACGGCAAGCCGCAGGTCAGCATCAACACCACCGCAACCAACGCAACCGTCTCCGGGAACACCATCCGGATCGTTGAGGGCAACTTCACCCTCACCATCGAGACCGAGGGCGCTCCCACCGTCGGGAACGGCACCGTGAACGGAACGGTCGCCGGGATCACGCTCGACACGCAGCCGGTCGTCACGGAACTCGGTTCGGTCGGCACGGTCAGCGCCTCCGTCTCGGCGAACCTGACCGGCCTCCCGCAGGGGGCCGGCCTCACGACGACCGTCTCGCAGAACGTCTCCGCCGATGCACAGAGCGCCTTCCAGCTCGCCGCCAGCGCCGACGGGCTGACCCTCGGCGATGTCGCCTACACGATGAACATCGTGAGGACGAACCTCGAGAACGGCCAGGACATCGCCGGCGCCACCATCCGGATGACCGTCAGCCCCGCCTGGGTCGCCGCCCACGGCGGCGCGGACGCAATCCGGATCATCCGGTCGGCCGAGGACGGCACCAGGGAAGTGCTCGCAACGACGCTCGTCGGCACCGACACCGACGGGATGATGGTCTTTGAGGCTGTCTCCCCGAACGGCCTCTCGGTCTTCGGGCTGGCCGCAGCCACGGCAGCATCGTCGCCCTCATCCGCCTCCTCCTCGTCCGGCGGCAGCAGCGGCACCTCGACCGCGGTCGGTGCGGCAAGCAACCTCAAGTCCGGCGAGAGCGTCACCCTCGCGATGGACGCGACGGCGATCTCGGCGGTTACCCTCACCGCCAAGACCGACATCAAGGACGCTATGGTGACCGTCGCAAAGGGCTCGCTCCCGCAGGCAGCCGAACCCCCGGCGGGCACGGTCTACCAGTACGTCCAGGCCACCCTCTACAAGGCGTCTGAGGCGGACCTGAGTGCCGTCCAGCTCCGGTTCGCCGTCCCGAACAGATGGCTCGCGGAGAACGGCTGCACCGCAGGAGAGGTCGTGCTGCTCCGGTACGCCGACGGCGCATGGCAGGCGGTCCCGGTCGAGGTCCTCGGCGAGGAGAACGGCAATGCCGTCTTCTCCGCCGATCCTGACGGGTTCGGCCTCTTTGCGATCATCGCGAACGAGCAGGCTCCCGGCACGACCGGCGAGGCGACGCTGCAGCCCACTGCAACGGCGACACCGGTCCAGGCGGAAGCAGCGGCCCAGACGGCCGGAAGCACGCCCACGCCGCAGGCGTCCCCGCTCCCGGTCTGGGCGGCAATCCTGGCATTCGGAGTCCTCTTCCTGGTGAAGAGGAGAACCTGATTACCCTTTTTTCCGATGATGCCCGGGGAAAGGCCAGAATGCAAACACTCTACGCAAACGCCCGGCCGGGATGGTCGGAGACTTACAGGAGAAGAATGCAATGAAAACAGGAAAGAGACACCCGGCCGGGTCGGGGGGTACGATTGTCGCCCTTGTTCTCCTCGTCGCGCTCATCGCCGCACCGGCCGCGGCAGCCGACATCGGAGGGATCACCCTCCCCGACTACAAACACATCGACATCCAGATGGCGAACGGTGGAGAGAAGTACATCAAGTTCGACGGCGGGGGACTCAACGCCCTCCATATCACGACCGACCCGTCCGAACGCTACGGACAGGTGACGGAGACCAGCACCCAATCGGGCACCTTCTACTTCTCCGACACAGGCGGGAGGGGCTTCTTTGACGACCTCATCCTGATGGTGGCGGTACAGGGAGAGGTTCCCGACGACTTCAAGGTCCACGTCAGGGCAAGCGGCTACCGGTGGACGCCGACCGCCGAGTTGAACCGGCCCCCGACGACAGACGAGATCGAGCATGCCGAGGGCGCCCTCGACCGGATCTTCACCAGGGAAGACTTTATCTACGCGCCGCAGACCTGGAAGCCCTGCCGGGAGGCGAATTACCCGATCTACTACGGGCAAGACATGAGCAGGAACAATCCCGAAGACCGGTTCCACATCATGTTCATCGACCTCGGCGTCGGCGCGCTCGGCCCGAACACATTCCTTGACGGGCTGACCGACAACGGATGCACGAAGATCGAGTACTCCTTCGAGAACCTGGAGACGTTCGCGGCCTTCAACGCGTACGGCTGGTGCAACCAGTCGAACCAGGGGCAGGGGATCTCATGGTCCAATGACCTCACAGGATTCTCCGAAAGCGGCGTGAGCGGCTACTCGGTCAAGGGCACCAGGAAAGGCGGCGATACGGGTGGGTCCGGCGGCGGAGGCAGCAGCAGCGGAAGTAGCGCCGGTTCATCCGGGGGGTCGGGCATCAGGGGCGGCACGCTGAATGCATCGACGACGGGCTCCATCAACGGCACCCTCCACGCCTTCACCGCATCCGGGCCGACAGAACCGTTAACAGTCGGGTCTCCGTCGACCATACGGATTCCCGTCGCCGTCCCCGAAGGCGCCACGGTCGACCGCGGCCTCCTCTACGTCTACGTGAGCAACGCAACGGAGGCGAAGACAGGCGCCGGAACCGAGTTCGAGCCGGTTTTCAGGTTTGACGGCAAGCCGGTCACGCCCGCGGCCGCATCGTGGGACCGGCAGGGAACCGGAACGGCTTCGATGGCCGGGACCTTCACCCTGGAGCTCCCGCCGGAGATGCTCGCCAACGGCGACCATACGCTGACGGTGCAGGCAGATGGAGAGTCGAAGGTCACCTGCCGGATACCTGCCGCCCTCCTGGTGCTCGTCGCCCGCGACCCTGCCATGCCCCGGATCGACTACCGGATCGGGGAAGGGTGCGACGACGTCCTCGCAGACCTCTGGGAGGGGACGACCGAAGAAGACGCCGCCACCAGCATCAAATTAGACGGGGCCTTCGAACGCGATCGGGCATCAGCAGCCCGGCTCTACATCGTGAGCACGGCCGAATCCGACCAGGGCGGCATAGGAAACCGGGTGGTGCTGAACACCTGGGACTGGCTCAACCCCCTGCAGGAAGGGCCGGCCGGGGTCTGGACCGCTGCCTTAGACGTCCTTCCCTTCATCAAGGCATCGGAGAACATCGTAGAGGTACAGAGTTATCCGGTCGGCACCGCCGGCGACCACCTCCAGAACCGGAACGCCATCCTGGTCGTCCGGTACGGGGNNTGCCCCACAACGCTACAGGCGTGCTGGAGGAAGAACTGCGCTACCGCACCGGGAACGGGGATCTATCGCTCATATTCCCGAAAGGTGCCAGGGTAACCGACGGCACGGGTGCTACAGTCACATCGGTGACGATCAGGGCGGTGCAGGACCTGCTCCCGGTTTCGGGGACAGCGATGGATCGGATCTACGGTATCGCCCCGAAAGACGCGACGGCACAGATCCCGTTCTCCGTCACACTACACCCCGGGGAGGCAGCCCGCGATGCGGCATGGTACCGCTACGATGCCAATGGAGCTGCCTGGCAGCAGGTCGCCACCACGATCGACCTCACAAACGGAACGGTGACGGCATACCCTGAGAGATTCGGGATCTACGGGGTGGCCATACCGTTGCCGGCGACACTCACGGTCAGTTCAAACCCTGCCGGCGCGCGGATCCACCTCGACGGCGCGTACATCGGGAAGGTCACCCCGGCCATCATCAGCCCTGCAGAGCCCGGAAACCACACCATCCGTCTGGAATTCGAGCAGTTCATGCCATACGAAGCAACCGTCATGGTCCCGGACGATACGACACTGTTCGGAGACCTTACCCCTGCCGGCGGCTACGCCGGTCTCAGTAGACTGAAACTCGACGAACCGCAGATGGAACCGGGGCAGGACAGGACCGGCGGCATCTACGTCACTTCCCAGCCCACCGGGGCCACAATCATCATCGACGGGAAAAAGATGACCTCCACGACACCCCGTGTTGTCCTGGGTATCAGAGAAGGGAGCCATACGGTGCAGGTAGTCAAGGAGGGCCAGTCGTTCAACACCCCGACGAAGACGGTATGGGTGGAGAGAGACTGCGTCACTCCTGTCCTGATAGAAGCGCAGGAGCAGACCATCGTCCGGAAGGTATCTCTCTCATCGGATGATTACGTGGGCAAAGGGTGGACCGTGAACGGTAAGGGGCCGGTCTTCAGGCTGCCCCGGACGATCGAAGTAGCCGGCGGGAACTCGTTCATCACGGTCAATGACGGCGACCGCTACCTCTCCCACCGGATCACCGTGACCGAGACAGGGGAAACGGTCACGATCACGCCCGGGGACGCCACCTGCTGCGGCCTGCTCGTGGAGTCGAGCCCGGCGGGCGCCGAGATCCTGGTAGACGGCTTCAGGACCGGCCTCTGCACGCCCTACCTCATCAGGAACATCTCGGACGGGCCGCACGTCGTCACCGTCACCCGTCCGGGTTACCTGCCGGCCGAGCAGGAGATCCTGCTCACCGATGACCCGAACACCGAGACCGATAAACACCTCACGTTCCGGCTTGATGCCTACCCCTACGGCAGCCTGAACGTGACCAGCGAGCCTGCCGGCGCACAGATCTACCTCTACAACAAGAACACCGGCGAGGTTACCCCCCACACCTTCCGGTATATGCCGATCGGGACGTATGAGGTGAAGGTCGTCGGGAACGCCACATTCCGGACGGCGGACGACGTCACCATCCGGCCATATGAGGTGACCGGGCGCGCGTTCAACCTGGTTTGAACGGAACGCACACTCCCTTTTTTCCTTGCTGGGGGATAGACAGCGATTCGGGGAATCCGGTCACGTGGTACAGGCGGCAGCCCCCCGTGCTAAAGATTGCTTGCTGAACGCTGCCATCGGTATCTCCTAACGGCCGAACGCACCGGCTCGCTGCCGAGCCGCGCTCCCCCGACCCCACGCGGGGAGAGGCGGCGATGCGAGATCACCCCGCTGAGCGGATGGAGGCGCGGCCGCCAGCAGCCACGGGCCGGTGACTGCTCCTATAGAGAATAGGCACCGCCACCTAGCGGCGGTACATCGAGCAGAACCCTTCGCCCTTATCGTCCTCGCACTCGATTGCGGTGCCGTCCCGGATGAGGGTGTTGAACATGAGGGCGGCGTTGAGCAGATTTTCATCCGCGTTTGCGCCCTGCTTCACGCCGGAGAGAGCCTGGCGTTGCGGTGTCGGGATCGTCCGCCTGCCCACCCGGACACCCGCACAGTGCCGGCAGTAACTGCAGTGGGAGTGGACTGACACCTCACGGTCTGCGCATGCAACCGTCACCCGGTCCTTTGCATCGTCACGGTGAAACTCAAGTGTCTTCATGGTACGAAGACGTAGATTTCCGGAGAATAAGATTCTGTCGATTACCCGGGGTTTTGGGGAAATGCACGCTATCGGCGCGCATAGAAATGCTTTATATGGAGGACGTCATACGTATAAGTTACTCGCATAAGCAGGCTGTTCGAACTGACAGGCCTATTTGAGTGGAGGATACTATCTATGGCAGCTGAAAAGCCCCACATGAATTTAGCAGTAATCGGACACATCGACCACGGGAAGTCTACTTCCGTCGGTCGGTTGCTCTTTGAGACCGGAGCCGTAGCGCCCCACATCATCGAGGGGTACAGGAAGGAGGCCGAATCCAAAGGTAAGGGCTCGTTCGAGTTCGCCTGGGTAATGGACAGTCTCAAGGAAGAGCGTGAACGTGGTATCACCATCGATATCGCCCACAAGCGGTTCGACACTGACAAGTTCTACTTCACCGTCGTGGACTGCCCCGGGCACCGTGACTTCGTCAAGAACATGATCACGGGCGCATCCCAGGCAGACGCCGCACTGCTGGTCGTCGCCGCACCTGACGGCGTGATGGAGCAGACCAAGGAACATGTCTTCCTGTCCCGTACGCTCGGCATCAACCAGCTGATCATCGGCATCAACAAGATGGATGCCGTCAAGTACGACGAGAAGCGCTTTAACGAGGTCAAGGAACAGCTCTCCCAGCTGCTCAAGATGGTCGGCTACAAGCCCGACGGCATCAACTTCATCCCGATGAGCGCATTCGTCGGCGACAACATCTCCAAGCCCAGTGCAAACACCCCCTGGTACAAGGGACCGACGCTACTCGCTGCACTCAACCTGCTCACCGAACCCGAGAAGCCCACAACCCTGCCCATGCGTCTCCCCATACAGGACGTCTACTCCATCTCCGGTATCGGGACCGTGCCTGTCGGCCGTGTCGAGACCGGTGTGATGAAGAAGGGAATGAAGGTCAGCTTCATGCCCGCCAACAAAGAGGGTGAGATCAAGTCCATTGAGATGCACCACGAGGAGATCCCACAGGCGCTTCCGGGCGACAACGTCGGGTTCAACGTCCGTGGTATCGGCAAGGGGGACATCCGCCGTGGCGACGTCTGCGGTCCCGCCGACGTGCCGCCGACCGTTGCAGATGAGTTCATCGCGCAGGTCGTCGTGCTTCACCACCCCAGCGCCCTGACCGTCGGCTACACCCCGGTCTTCCACTGCCACACCGCTCAGGTCGCGTGCACCTTCGTCGAACTCCAGAAGAAGCTCGACCCCCGTACCGGTCAGGTCAAGGAAGAGAACCCCACGTTCCTCAAGACCGGCGATGCCGCGATCGTCAAGATCAAGCCTACTCAGCCCATGGTCATCGAGAAGGTCAAGGAGATCCCGCAGCTCGGACGGTTCGCTGTCCGTGATATGGGATCGACCATTGCGGCAGGTGTGTGCATCAACATCACCCCCAAGCAGATGAGATAATAGGGTACCTATAATTTTTTGGTGGTTAAACATGCAGAAGGCCAGAATACGTCTTTCCGGAACCGACTTCGAAAAACTCGAGATGGTCTGTAATAAGATCAAAGAGATAGCAGAGCGCACCGGCGTCAATCTGGCAGGTCCGATCCCGCTGCCCACGAAGAAGCTCGTGGTGCCCACCAGGAAAAGCCCTGACGGCGAAGGTACCGCAACCTGGGATCGCTGGCAGATGCGAGTGCACAAGAGACTCATCGACATTGATGCCGACGAGCGTGCACTGCGCCAGCTGATGCGCATTCAGGTTCCAAAAGACATCGGCATTGAAATTGTGCTGGAGAGGTGAGGTGAGAGCGGCGTGAAGGCCGCAGTGTTCGCGGCACGGGCCCGTGAACAACTCTCATTCGAGGGGTTTTTTCTCCTCATACTTCTGGTCACAATTGCTCTCCGTTTTTACGCACTTGATTTGAAACTCTTTCACCACGACGAGGCTATTCACGCGTGGTTTTCGTATAAACTCCTGACCGAAGGGGTCTATAGTTACGATCCCATGTACCATGGGCCGTTCCTCTACTACGTGACGGCCGGGATCTTCTCGCTCCTCGGGGACTCCGATCTCGTGGGCCGGCTCATTCCGGCGCTGCTCGGCACCCTGATCGTCCCGCTGCTCTATCCGATCTATAAACTCGGCTATCTCGATAAGAAGCAGACCCTGATAGCGGCGCTCTTCCTTGCCGTATCTCCAAACATGGTCTATTTCTCACGGTTTCTGCGAAACGACATCTTCATCGCCTTCTTTTCGATGGTGCTCCTCGTCGCCCTCCTCTACTACTTCGAGCGGCAGAAGATGCGGTATGCACTCATCGCCGGAGCGGCGATCGGTCTCGGGATGACCGCAAAGGAGAACATGCCGATCATCGTCCTGATCTTCGGGGTATACCTCCTCTACCTTGTCTGGACAAGGAAGGTGCGACTGCCGACTCACTGGGTCCGGGATCTCGCGCTCGGCGCATTCGTCGCGGTCGGGATCATGGCGGTCCTCTACTCCTCCTTCGGCGCTCATCCGGAGGTGCTCATGGACGGGTGGCTCCGGGCAATCGAGCACTGGACTTCGATGCACCAGGCGCAACGCCTCGGTGGTCCGCCGTACTTCTACATCCTGCTCTTCATCCTCTACGAAGTGCCGATCCTGATCCTCGCCGTGGTCGGTACTCTGCAGTTCATCGACATCCCCGGCATCGTCTCCCGCTGGAAGGAGCGACGGGCATCTCACGAGGGAGTCGCGGAGGTTGGAGCCCGGAGCGTATATTACGGGGACGTTCCAGAGGAAGAGGAGACCCAGGAGGTTACACCCCCCTCCTTTAAGGAGACAGGGGGCTGGAAAGACCGGCTCCGTGAGTTCTTCTCCCGCGGGGAGGGAATCCAACCGATCGACCGGCAGAAAGAGTTCGCACGGTTCGCCATCTTCTGGATGCTTCTCTCACTTGCGGTCTACGCCTACATCGGCGAGAAGGTGCCGTGGCTGATCCTTCACCAGCTCCTGCCCATGATCTTCGTTGCGGTCTATGCGATGACCACGAAGAAAGCGGTCATCGCCGTCGTGGCAAGCGTCTTCCTGGTCGCCATGACGCTCCATGTGGTGTTCACCCCTGCAGACATCAACGAACCCATCGTGCAGGTGCAGAACTCCGAAGACCTGCGGGAGGTCTTCGCGAAGATCGATGCCGTGGACAAAGTGGCGGTCGCGACAGACTCCTACTGGCCGCTGCCCTGGTATTACCGGGGTGAACGCGCCTCAAAGCTCAGTTACTACAGCCAGAAGGTGAGCGAGCCGACGATATACGGAGGGGACTTTGACCTGGTGCTCACCCACGATGGCGATACCTACCCAACCCTGGAGGGCTACGTGAAGGAGACGAGCCGGCTGAACTACTGGTTCTCGTACGATGAGAACAAAGAGAGGCTGCTCGAGTACTACTTCCTGCGGGATGGGAAATCGGGGAGCAGAAACCTCGAGGTATTCTCCAGGGTCCCCGCAGGGACGACCGCGTAGAGAGCGTGGACCAGCGATTCTTTTTTGCAGCGTCAACCGGCCCCGGCTGAGGGCGGGGACCTCCTGCCCGTCGCCATCGTGAAGAGGCGTTCTCAGCACCGGGAACTTCCCGGACCTATTAATCGCCTGGAATATCAGACCATGGGCAACTAAAGGTCATGAGGGAGTTAGCCCCCCGCCAGAGGAACCTCAGGAGACCTGGATAACGATAGAGCGCGTCCCGGGAGAAGCAGTACACCAGGCACGACACCAAGGGAAGATTGAGCAATAGAGGGATGTGAAAAAAAGAGGGTTTGTCGCCGGGGTTATCCGAGCTCGTCCCAGCCGCTCTTCTTCCGGTAGAAGACAACGCCCACGACAACGAGGACAAGGATGACCCCGACACCGATGTAGAGGAGGAGGTTACCGCCGAAGTTGAACCCCTCGCCGATCTTCTCCTTCAGATTATTCGCATCGGTCAAAGCCTCGTTCGCCTTACTCAGGCCGTCAGCCGCCTTTGAGCGCGCCAGCGGATAATTTTTGGCATTCAGGTTATCCTGCGCCTGGGAATAGAACTGGACAGCGCTCTCGCGCTTGGTCATGATGGCAACCACCTGCGGGTCGCTGTTCATGGACCGGTTCTCGACGAAGTAGGTGATCATCCCATCAAGGGACTCGATCGTCGCGCCGGTGTCGGCGACTGCTTTCTCGGCCCATGCCTTATCAAGGAGCGCAATTGCCTCGTCTATATCTTTCTTGGCGGTGGCGATGTAACTCGTCGCCTGTGACGGACCTGCCGACGCAGCACTGGTGAGCGCCTGACTGGCGGTATTGTACTTGGCCTGGGCAGCAGAGACGTCCACGCCCTGCGTGGTCTTTTCATCCATATCTGCCTTCAGGTCCTTGAGGCGCTGCTGCTGGGCGGAGAGAGAGCCCGCGACCTGATCCGAACTCACAACGTCGCGGGTCACGGAATGGGTGTCCTTCACGTCATCACCCCGCAGGTGCTCGATCTTGGTCACCAGAATCTTTCCGCTCGCGCTCGAGGGGACGATGCCGCGCAACTGCACGTCCAGTTCGATATCCTCATCGCCATAGTCGATCTCGAACTCGGTCAGGGTCTGGTAAAATCCAGTCTTCTTGGGGGGATCATAGATAGCAATCCCATCGCGGTAGACGATGAACTTCCAGGAGGGGTTCTGCAATCCGGTGCTGAGTTCGAATGTCTCGTCGTTACCGCCATTGGTGATCATGTCGTAGGTGAGCACGTAGCGCGCGGTCACGCTCTGACCGGGTTCGAGAATCGCGCTCTCGGATATTATCTCGCCGCTCTCGGATCTTATCTCTTCTCTGGTGACCTCAAACGCCGATACTACCTGCACGACACAGACCAGTGCCAGCAGGAGAATGATCCATCTGCTGATGCTTGCTTTCATAACGTCTCCTCACTCAAATAGCGGCTCTATGCCGTCATCGAACATGGTCGAACGCTTTTCCTTCGATTTAAGGACATCTTCCTTCGTGGACTTTGCAATCTCAAGGAGATCGGTGATCCGGGGAGCGTTCCCGATCGTCGCAAGAACAACCACCGCAGCGATGTAGTCGCTCTGCACCGGGTAATCCCCGCCACGCACCTCGACACCGGCGATGTTCTCCTCCACCCAGCTCTTCGACTTCTCCACGCCCTTCCTGTCCATCTCATCCGGTGGGCCGGCGAGGAGAACAAGCCCCCGCTCCGCCGTCGAGTAGTCGCACGGCAGGGTGAGGCGCCCGAGCATGGCACGCCTGACGAGAGCGATGATCTTTGCCGACTTGTCCTCTCCGGTCAGCACCTCCTCGGTCTTCTCCTTCTTCCGCCGGAGGCCTGAGAGGAACCCCTGACTCTGCTTCACACGCGGACCGACTTTTTCACTGATGGCGTATCCGACGGTGCTGATGCCGCCACCACGCAGGGTGTTGATGACCTCGCTTGAGTCCACGACCATCTCCCCGACGCCCGCCTTCCCGACTTCGCCTGCACGGAAGAGCACGCCGAACCGGCGGACAATCTCGTCGTTTAACCGGTTATAGGCATCCTTGACGCTCTCTCCTTCATTCTTCCAGGCACTGTTATCAAAAATGAAGGTGTTATCCGCCTCGTTCACGAGGGTGCTCAGGGAACGGGCTGCATTATACGAATAGAGTCGGCCTTCCTCCGGAGCAGGCAGGATACCAATCGCGTAGACCGGTTCCCGGTAGATACGCTTCAAGTGCCGGGCCAGGACCGGCGAACCCCCGGAACCCGTCCCGCCGCCGAGACCGGCGATGATGACGAAGGCATCGACATCATGGGTGCCCCTCGAGTCGATAGCGTTGATGATGGCATCTATCTCATCAGCGGTCACTCGTGCCCCGGTTACGTTATCCGTCCCGACACCGTGGCCTTTGACCACCGTCTGCCCGATCAGGAGCCGGTCTTTGAGCTCGATATTTTTAAGCCCCATCAGGTCGGTACGCGCCGTGTTAACTGCGATTCCCCTGAAACTCTGGGTCTGCATTCGTTTGTCCTGTTCGATGAACATATCGACAACTTTGCCCCCCGCCTGACCGAATCCTATGAAGAAGACCCTCATTCAGCTTCACACCCTCATATTGACTAATTAATAATATCGACGTTTATGTATAAAGACGTTGTATATTCATATAACCCAAAAGTGTTCTTATAATTTTCAAACGTAGTGGTAAACGGTCAACTACCCCCGGTTGAAACCGGGTGCCTGCAAACGGCTACGCGGGACCAAACAGTAGACCAGGAGGCAAGAAATTGCAGCAGCGTTACGGGCTACAAGAACGGCAGAGTGTTTCCCTGG
>DASQ01000010.1 GCA_002503885.1 Methanoculleus marisnigri
GACGAGGCCAGGGACAAGGAGAAACACGCCGGTCGGATCCTCTTTCTCTCGAATGTCGATAAACCCCCGCAGCAGATCTATGAACTCTATAAGACCCGCGATCTGGTGGAGAAACATTTCGATACCTTGAAGAACGAAATACAAGCAGATGTCCTCTATCTCGGGGATCGGAGTGCGGTCTGTGGCCACCTCTTCGTCGGGTTCCTCTGCCTGTATCTCTACTGCAGACTGCTGGCACACATCCGGAAAGCAGACCTGACGGCGGAGTACTCACCCAAAGATGTCCTGCTGATCTTCGCGAAGGTGATGCGAGTCTCCTACAACGGGTTCGACCAGATCACCGAGGTCCCGAAGAAGGTGCGCGAACTCGAACGGAAACTGGGGGTGGAACTATTCCCTAAGTGAGGGAATAGTTTGGGTTGTACGCCAGCATCGAAAGGAACGTCCCCCATCCGGCATCGCCGATCGCCCGTGCCAGTTTGTGGTTCTTCACCATGCCGTCCACGTTCAGGGACTCCACAGCCAGGGCTTGGTTTTCGCGAACCAGTCGAGAAGAGAGCTGGTGCTGGAAGTCCTTTCGTTGATCGGCAATTTTTTGGTGACACCGGGCAACCTTGAGCCGGGCTGTGTTCCGGTTTTGAGAACCCTTCTGCTTGCGGTCGAGTCGTCGCTGTAAGACGGCGAGCCGCGTCTGGGCGCTCCTGAGATGCTTCGGGTTTGCCACCGCATCGCCGGTCGAGAGAACGGCGTAGTGTTTCAGCCCCATATCGATCCCGACCGTCTGATCCGGGATCGGATCGGCGGGTTGCGGAGGCTTCCGGCCGTCCTCGACCACGATACTGATGAAGTACCGGCCGGTCGATCTGCGGATGACGGTTGCAGACTTCGTCGTCCCCACGAAGGTGCGGTGATACTTGACGTTGACCGCACCGATCTTCGGGAGTTTCACGGTACCCTGCTTGAAGTCCAGGGTATACGACTGCGGCACCGTGAACGCCTGTTCGGGGTCGTGCTTCGACTTGAAGGTCGGTTCTTTGGCACGACCCTCGAAGAAGTTCGTGAATGCACGGGAGAGGTTGTGGATCGATTGCTGCAGGGACTGGGCGTTGACCTATTTCAGCCACGGCAACTCTTCTTTGAGAGCCGGGAGCTGCTGCATGAGGTCGTACTTTGACAGGCTGGTGCCGTCATCGTGATATGCCCGGTTCTTGAGGTCGAGCGCCCAGTTGTACCCATACCGGCAGCACCCGAGGTGCCTGGCGATCAGGGGTTCCTGATCCTTCGTCGGATAGAGCCGGTACTGGTACCTCCGCAGCATACGATAGGATCATCCGGGACTCTCTCCGGCATAAAGAATAACCGTGTGGTGTGAACGTGAAGAAGGGGCGCCGCTTTCACCTCCCCCCTTGCGGAGGGAGCCCTCCCGCGCGTGCCGCCGCCGAGCCCCGCAGAGGTAGAGGCGCGCGAGAGTTTGAGTGGCCGCGCCTCCACTTGAAAAAGATATTTGGCCTACCCTATCGTCAGCACGAACCGCACCGCCGCGACGATCATCGGCATCGTGATGAGGAGGATCAGCATCACCGTCACAAACCCGCTGATCGAGGCGACGACCCGCTGCGCGTACCGGGACCAGCCCCGCCGCTCAAAGAACCGCTCCACCCCTTCTTTCATCATGTAGCCGCCGTCGAGCGGGACTATCGGGATGGCGTTGAACATCCCGACCAGCAGGTTGAACCACCCGGTCCAGAAGAAGAGGTGGACCGTGCCCCAGAAGAAGGGGAACGGCTCCTCCCAGGCTATCTGCTCGGGGGTGTCGGCGAGCAGGATCGCGAGCTGCTGGGTGTTGCCCTGGATGAAGGCGTCGATCGGCGCTATCGTCAGGTAGAGCGGCGCGAGCGGCCCCAGATCCGCGATGTTCCCGATATGTTCCTTCACCGCGGGCGCGTTGTAGTAGTAGACCCCCATGAACCCGGAGTCCCGGTCGTCGGCGAGGGCTTCCGGCCACTCAGAGAGGGTGAGCGTGTACGTGCTTTCAACCCCGTCTTCTGCAGCCGTCAGCGTGATCGTCTCCCCCGGCCGCGTCCCGTCCATGATCGCCGATATCTCCTCCTGGTTCGTCACCGGGACGCCGTTCACTCCCGTGATGACCGAGTAGCCTGGAATCCCGGCCTCGGCCGCAGGAAAGTCCTGGTAGACCCCCTGGACGAGCGGGACGGAAAGTGGCGTCGCCATCCCCACAAGAAGGAACATCACGACGAAACAGAGGAGACCGATGACGATGTTGTTCGTGATACCGGCGCCGAACATCCGAATCTTGGGCATCCCCTTTGCCGCATCCACGTCTTCCTCGTCAGGCTCGACAAATGCCCCTATCGGGACGACGGCGATGAGAAGACCCATGCTCCGCACCCGCATATCCTCAACCCGGGCGAGGATCGCGTGACCGAACTCGTGGACGACGATGGTGAGCAGAAGGCCGATGATGACGGCCGCGGTGATCGGTATCGCCTGGTTGACCCCGGGTATCGCGAGTATATTCCGGGGGTCGTAGATCCCGGTCGGTTCAGGAGTATGCACCAGATACTGGGGGACCGCGAGGATCAGGGCCAGCGTCATGAAGGCCGAGACCACCACGACCATGACGACCCCGAGCGTCGCGTAGGCCCGGAGTACTGTCTTGAACTTCCGGAACCAGTCGAAGAAACCGACCCGCTCGGTCTTGATAGCGAGGATGGGGCCGAAGAACATGACGTGATCGCGAAACAGCCCCCGGTCACGGATGTAAAAGGCTATCAGCGCGTAGGCCGCGACGAGAAGAAGGAGTATCTGGAGCCAGCTCATCACTCACGGTTGGCGTGCGGGAGGCATAAAATCTTCCTGGTTATGAGAAATCCCGCATCGTCGTCTGGTAAAGGTTCGTCACCGTCTTCCAGCTCCGGCGGGCGCAGGGCGGCGGGTCCCCGTACTCCCTGATGTAGCCCCGGAGGAACTCGATGGTTGTCGGGTCGGAGGGGTAACCGCTCCCGATCTTCCCGTACTGCTCACTGAGTTCCTGGATGGCCCGGTCCCGGGTGACCTTCGCGACGACGCTCGCCGCACCGACGATCTTGTGGCGGGCGTCTGCCCGGTGCTCGGCGACGATCTCGCAGGGGAAATCGAGGTAGGCCGCGACCGTCCGGCCGTAGCGCTCCGCGTTCACGTCGCAGGCGTCCACGTAGGCAGATTCCGGCCGGAGCCCCGTCAGCGCCTCGGCATGGAGCTCGGCCACGCATGTGTTCATGGTCATCCTGCTCCGCGCATCGTCGATCCCGGCGGCATCGATGGTGACGATCGCTATCGAGAAGTCACGGAAGAGGATCTGATAAAGCGCCTCGCGCTGTTTCGGCCGGAGGACCTTCGAGTCCCGGATGGGGAGCGCCGCAAGGTCCTCAGTCGCCCGGCACCCGACGGCGGCGACTACCATCGGCCCGAGAACTGAGCCCTTCCCGGCTTCATCCACCCCGCAGATCACATCTTCTGGTTTATTCGCAAGGTATTTCAATGCTGACGATTGAATCCAGATGGATGTACACGATCATCGTCGGCCTGGGCGGAATCGGGCGAAATTTGACTGCGATCGCCGTGAACGCCGGTGACTCCGTAGTGGTGATCGACCAGGATGAGGAACGTGCGAGCGATATTCTGGAGCATTACGACGTTCTTGCCATCACCGGGAACGCGACCGACAAATCGGTGCTCCAGGATGCCGGGATCGACCGGGCCGACGCCCTGGTCGCTACCACGAGCGACGACGCCGTAAACCTGATGACCTGCTGGCTCGCGAAACGCTACAACGTGGGAAACGTCGTCTCGATCGTCAATCAGAAGGAGCATTCCGACCTATTTAACGAGGTCGGAGTGAAGATCAGTGAGAACCCCGACGAGCTGGTGGCGACCCGGCTCTACTACTGGGCGAAGAGCCCGAACCTCCAGCAGGTCGCCTCGATCCCCGGCGGCACCATCTTCGAGATCGTTGCCGATGAGGGCGCGCCTATCGTCGACCATGAGATCCGGGACCTCGATGTCCGGGACTTCGTCTTCATCGCCATCCGGCGTGCCGGGGGCGACCTGATCATCCCGAGCGGCACCGTCCGTATCCGGCCCGGTGATATCATCACGGTCTTTACAAAAAAGGAAGCGGAAGGGGAGACGATAAAGACCCTCAACAAACAGTTGATACGGTCAGACTAGGGTATCTTTGAGCGCCTTGAGCTCGAGCAGCATCTTCGGGTTCCGCTTGATCAGTTCCCTGATGAGTGCCGAGACCGAGAACTCACTGAAACTGATGCTTGCAATCGAGTCCGCGAGGGTGTTGAGTTTCTTATCGTCGAGCGTGATGAAGTACTCTTTGACCCTGTAGTTCCGCTCGTTCGTCATGCCCATTCTGGATGCACGCCACTCCGTGTCGTAGGGCATCAGGGCCTCCTTTGAGCAGTTGCCCGCCTCGATGCATTTTGAGGCCACCTCGCCGGCGAGCCTTCCGGTATACATGGCGTTCCCTATCCCGCCGCCGGTGATGGGGTCGACGACCCTCGCCGCGTCGCCAGCGACGAGAAGGCCGTCGCTGACCGTACAGGGGAGCGGCCGGCAGACAGGAACCCCACCCGCGATTGCTTCAATCGCCTTCCCATTCGGGAAGTTCTTTGCGACGAACCGGTCCAGGTAGTCCTTTGCCCGGGATCCGTCGCGGCTCTTCCTCCCGGTGATGCCGACCCCGACGTTTGCCGTCCGATCGCCCTTCGGGAAGACCCAGAGATAGCCTTCGGGCGCGATGCTGTTGCCCAGGTAGAAGTCCGTCGAGCCCGCGTTGATATCGATATCCGTCATCAGGTACTGGGCGCAGCTCATCATCTCCCGGAGGGGGACGGTGGTGTCGAGCCCGGCCCACCGGGCGAACTGTGCCTCCGTGCCGTCGGCGGTGATGACCACTTCGGCCCGGATATCTGCCGGGACGCCGGCAGAGAGCACCTTCGCGCCCCGGACCGCGCCGTTCTCGATGATCGGCGCGGTCGCCCGGGTCTTGACGATCACGTCCGCCCCGGCCTCGGCGGCCTGCCAGACGAGTTCCCGGTCAAAGATCTTCCGGTCGAGGACGTAGCCTACCTCGTTTCCGGCCCGGGCCTGGTCGAGGCTGATGGCGGTGCCGTTCGGGGCGATGATCCGGGCACTCTCGATATCGGCGGATATCCAGCGGGGGTCGGGCTTGATGTATTCCTTTAAGAGTTCTTTGCCGATCCCCTCCGCGCACCGGACCGGCGTGCCGATGGCAGGACGCTTCTCGACGAGACAGACCGAGTTTCCGGCTTGTGCCGCTGTTTTCGCGGCAAGAGCGCCGGCGGGCCCGCCGCCGATGACGAGAACATCATACCTACTCTTCATGGACGACCTCCAGTGCACCAAGCGGGCACGCCCGCGCGCAGATCCCGCAGGCGATGCACTCCCGCTCAAGGCTGAGGTAAGCGTCGATCAGCTCGAGCGCGTCCTCGGGACAGACTGCGACGCAGGTGCCGCAGTATCCACACTTGTCTCGGTTTATCCTGAGCATTGTACTCATATTGTCGTTGGCCTCGCAAAAACCTTTATGTTCCTTGCTTCCGGAGATGTCCCGAAATCTCCGTCCTGATGGTGCATTCCCGTGCCATCATCGCGTGCCTCCCTGGTCAGGGCAGCGAGGCGGGTCACTGCGCTATTTAACACAACAGGCGAGAAGTCCCCCTGCGCAAGCTGGGGGATGAGAGCCGCCCTCGTGCCAACAGAAACCTTTATAGTTACTCCCCCTAAAAAGTAACTATGACATACCAGTTGGACAAAGGTGCTCATTCGGTCTACGCCTTGCACTACCACCTGGTGCAGTGCGTCAAGTACCGGAGGAACGTCTTTGTCGATGACCGGTATGTGGATCTCCTGAAGACCAAAATCCATGAGATATCCGAAACCTTCGGGGTTGATGTCACCAACATCGAGTGCAGCATGGACCACTTCCACATGCTGTTCAAAGCTAGCCCCACTCTGGATCTCCCGAAGTACATCAACGCCCTGAAGACCATTACCTCCCGGGAGATCCGGCGGAACTTCCCGGAAGTCAACCAGGTGCTCTGGCGTGATGCGTTCTGGTCGAGATCGTATTTCCTTGCCACGACCGGGCAGGTAACGCTCGATATCCTGAAGAAGTATATAGATCGTCAGGCGGAGGATCGGTATGCAGTTGACCCGGAAGATTAGAATCTATCCGACCGCGGGGCAGGAAGCCGTCCTGTGGGAGTTATCCGAGATCAACCGGAAGGTGTACAACCTGGCCCTCAACGAACGCCGGGAAGCCCATGCTGCCGGGATCAAGGGGGTCAACTACATCAAACAGCAGAACGATCTTCCTGTCCTGAAGAAAGAGTGGCCGGAACTCAAAACCGTCAACGCCAAGGTTCTGCAGATGACCCTCAAGACCCTTGACGCCAACTACAAGTCGTTCTTCGAGCTCCGAAAGAACGGTGACGTAGACGCCAACCCCCCGGGCTTCAAGGGGCGACACTACTTCACCACCATGAAGCACAACCAGTCCGGGTTCAAGGTCACCAACACTTCGATCCGGTTGTCACACAACCTCCCCGGCAAGGTAGAGTTGACCTTCCCGATTCCCGAGCAAGAGTTCGGGGCGATCAAGCAGGTTGAGGTGTTTCGGGACAGCAAAGAAAAGTGGTTCCTCGCTGTGGTCGAAGACGTCCTCCCTCCGAACCCCGTCGATAACGGACAGTATCAGGCCTGGGATCTGGGAGTGATCAAGCAGACGGCGGTCAACAGCCAGGGCAAGTTCATTGAGGTCAAGAACATCCGGCCGGATCGGTACTGGAACCCGAAGATCGATGCCGTGCAGTCCCGAAGGGACCACTGCAAGAAGGTCAAGGGTAAAAAACCCAGCAGGCGGTGGATCAGCTACAATACTACCAAACGGAAGATGGAACGGAAGCGAAGCGACCAGATCAAAGACTTCCAGCACAAGGTGAGCAAGAACCTCGTTGAGAACACCCGGGCCGGAACGATCATCATCGGGGATCTTTCCGTGAAGAAGATGCCGAAGTCCAGGTCGGCAACGAGACAGACAAACAGGTCTACGCAAGGAACCGGACACCTTGCGCGGTTTGCCGGATTTCTGACCTACAAGGGGATCCTTGCAGGTAAACAGGTAATAGAGGTCGGCGAAGAGTACACGAGCAAGACGTGCTGTTGCTGCGGGAAGATCCACGCAGAGATGACAGTTCGGGATCGTGTTATGCACTGTGAGTGTGGTACCGTGCTCGACCGCGACAGGAACGCCGCGATCAACATTATGGTCCGATACCTATCACAGAATGCCCTGTGGACGGGCTACCGGGAGTTCACCGGTAATCTGCGACAAACAGGTCTGAGGATCCCTGTGACCCCCGGACACTCGCAGGAAGCCCCCTGCGCAAGCGGGGGGTAGTTCACATGCGACGGGCAAGGAGNNTTGCCCGCATCACGCCCCGTACACTTTCGCCCCGCGGGAGTTACCTTATAGATAGATGAGCCCCAAAGATAAGAGGTAATGGCACTGCGAGTGGTCAGCAACTATCTGCGCCTTCCCCAGAAGACGTTCTGGATCCTCGACACGCTCGCGTACCATGCTAAAAGCATGTACAATGTAGGACTGTACAACGTCCGACAGCATTATGCGACGCACCGGGAGAACCGTCAGATCCTTCTGGGCATCCGGCCGGATCTCTCCTCGGGGGTTGACATCCTGGTCGGATCCTACCTCCCGTTTACCCGGAAGAAGGACTTCCCCTACAAAGAGTGCAGCACCTACGCTCAATCCAGGCCGAACGAGAACTTCAGCCTTCTGCACAACGACCCTGCTCAGCAGGCACTGAAGTCCGTTGAAGAGGCGTACAAGAGTTACTTTGAACTGCTGAAGTTGTACCGCAAGGGGCAGCTTGAGTACTGCCCGAGCCCTCCGCACTACCTCCAAAAAGACGGTCGGTTC
>DASQ01000027.1 GCA_002503885.1 Methanoculleus marisnigri
CGATACTTGTAGGCCTGGAGCATACGAATACTATTGGGCCTTATAATAAGATGTAGTTTCCGGTAATCTCTCCGAGAGGGTGACGAAGGGCTGCTTCGCTTTCATCCCCACCCTGAAGGGGGGGGTCTTCCCGCTCCGCCCCCTTCACCCCCACAAGATAAATTTAAATTTGACAACTACGATCTATCCTTGAGACGGTTTTGATGATCAGGGCCTACACCATCGCCTCCGGGAAAGGCGGAACAGGGAAGACGACCGTCACTGCAAATCTGGGAACAGCGCTGGCTCAATATGGCAGGGAGACCTGCATCGTTGATATGGACATGGGTATGGCCAACCTCGGGCTGGTGCTGGGGCTCGCAGAGACGCCGGTCACGCTCCACGAGGTCCTGGCAGGAGAGGCGCGGATCCAGGATGCAATGTACGAGGGTCCGTACGGCCTCAAGGTCGTGCCGAGCGGCCTGTCGCTCCGGGGGTTTCAGAGCGCAGACCCCGAGCGGCTCAAAGATGTAATGTGCGATCTCACCGATCGCTGTGAGTTCCTGCTCTTTGATGCGCCTGCCGGCATCGGGACTGATTCAGTTGTATCGCTCACTGTGGCAGACGAGGTTCTGCTGGTTGTGAACCTTGAGATCTCCTCGCTCGTGGATGCCTTAAAGATCAAGATCCTGACGGAGATGATCGGCGGCACCGTCGGCGGGGCTATCCTCAACCGGGCAACCCTGGAGGAGACGGATCAGGATCGGAGGAAGATCGAGAAGAATCTCGGTGTGTCCATCATCGATACGATTCCCGAAGACGCAAACGTACGGAGGGCAGCAGCGGCGAGGACTCCGGTTGTCGTCAAATCGCCAGGATCCGAATCGTCAAAAGCGTTCCGAAGAATTGCAGCCTCGCTGGCGGGCTTCCCGGTCCAGGAAGAGCCCCAGGAAGTACAGGAAGGGTTTGTCGAGCGGTTTGCCCGCGCACTATTCAGGAGAGAAACACGATGACTGATATTAATACAATCATGATAGTCCTGCTCTCGGTAACCATCATCTGCCTGCTGTTTATTATGTACGTGATGTACGTGCGCATCCAGCAGCTCCTCACGGAGGTCAATGCATTGACGGGCAGAATGGAGATCACCGGCAGTGAACTGGAACAGCTGACACGAAGCGTCGAGGAGTACAAAAACATGCGAGTATAGAAGGGCCGATCCCCGCCCTCCCAAGCGAAGATATATGTGCAATCCGAGCACATATTATAAGAGAGGGGCCATAGGGTAGCCTGGCCATCCTAGGAGACTGGGGGTCTTCTGACCTGCGTTCAAATCGCAGTGGCCCCATCAGACCATTTTTTCTCTTCCCCGGACCCAGTTATCTGCAGTATGAGATTGACTCCGGGCTGCACGGATTGCCTGATCAGCCGTGTCGAGTACGAAAGCAGACTCTGTACCGATGATTCGGCGCGCATAGGGGAGACCGTCAGGGCGTGCCGGGATCTTCTCCAGCGCATCTCCGCCGACCCGGTGCCCGCACCCGTCATCGCGAGCCGGGTACATCGGCTCGCCTACCGGATGATCGGCGACACCGATCCTTACCGGTCGTTGAAAAAGGCCAACAACGAGGATGCGGCGGCGGTCTGCCGGAGGGTGCGCGGCGACCTCTCGACGTTCCATGACCTCGTGCTTGCGTCGGTCATCGGCAACACGCTGGATTACGGTTCAAAAGCCCATACAGTCACCGACAACTTCGTTGAGTTCTTTCGCCGGGAGTTTGCGGCGGGACTGACCGTTGACGATACCGGCGCGATAGAAGCCCTCACCTCCCGGGTGGTCTACCTTGCCGACAACTGCGGGGAGATTGTCTTTGACGCCCTCCTCGCCGACCACCTCAGGAAGAACGGATCGCACGTCACCTTTGCCGTCCGGGGCGCGCCGATCTTAAACGACGCGACGATGGAGGATGCCGTGGCGCTCGGGCTCGACCACAGGGTCGACCTGCTCACCACCACCACAGACGGCATCGCCGAACTCGGCCTGAACCGGGAACTCATCCCGCCCCCCCTTGCCGATGCTCTCGACCATGCAACGCTCGTCATCGCCAAGGGCATGGCCAACTACGAGTCGCTCTCCGATGAGCGCGACCTCCCGCCCGTGGCGTACCTGATGTCGGTCAAGTGCGGCCCGATCGGCGCGGACATCGGGATCCCGGTCGGCTCCCGGGTCGCTCTCCTCCGCGAGTGATCCCGCGGCAGCGCGGGGGCCGGGGGGTTCTCCCGGTTATCGCCAGGCAACCCGGGACGTATATAAAGATGTGGGGCGTGTTTTCCCGGGAGAATATCCCTCCTTTTGATTAAAAGAGAGAAATAAAAACCCTATTTAGTATTCAGACAAATTTATTGACCGAGATATTTATAGGAAAATATTATATAACCGGCACAATATATACTGGATCGGGGAAAGACCACACCCAGCGATCATCAGTCATTCAATTCCATCAGCAACCACCACACCCAATCAAACCATACCTACCTAGCGATACGAGGGTTCGGTCAGGGGCATACAGTGCCCCTGCACCAGCGTTCAGCGACCACAAGGCGAGATTACACACACCGGACCATGGAGTCTTCGGGTGTGGCCCCCCACCTCATTCCGTGAGGCCAAACCCCACCTCATTTTTTTCCGGACCTGCCCTCAAGAAATCCTGCCAGACATTGCGATTGAGCCCCGGCGATACCCGGCGTAACCTGCCATCGGCACTTGCTCTGTAAGAGGAGGGTAAACAGCCGGTCACCAGACGGCCTCGCGGCAGACTATAGCCACGCCGGGCGATGCCGGAGAAAAGAACTCTGAAGAGATGAGGAGCCTCGCGCCCCTCACCCGAAGATCTTTTTGGACATCTCCAGTGCCTCGATGGCGGGCATCTTCTTCCCGGTCAGGAACTCGATAGCCGCCCCCCCACCGGTGGAGATGTGCGTGAACTCGCCCTCCAGGCCGAGCCGCTCGATGGCCGCGCCGGAGTGCCCGCCGCCTACAACCGAGAACTCCACGGCAGAGGCCGCCCTTAAGAGCTCGAAGGTGCCGACGGCGAACGCTTCTTCCTCAAAGAGGCCTGCCGGCCCGTTCACCACGACCGTCCCGGACCTCGAGATCTCCTGCGAGAGGAGGTTGATCGACTCGCTCCCGATGTCAAGCACCTGGGCATCCCCGGGGACGGCATCTACCGGGTACTCGACCCGGTTGCCATCCTCACGGACGGCGACCGAGTGCGGCAGAGAGAGCCGGTCGCGGTAGGACTCCAGGAGGGCTTTCGCCGTATCGACCTCGCCCCGGTAGCCGAGCTCGTCGATCAGCCGGGCCGAAGGCCGGCCGATATCGTAGCCCGCCGCGAGCAGGAAGACGTTTCCAACCACACCTACCACGATGACGCGGTCGGCCGTCCCCCGCTCGAGGACGTTCTCTGCGACCGCGATCGAGTCATCCACCTTCGTCCCGCCGAGCACGAAGGTGACGGGGCGTGGAGCTCCGGTAAAGACCCGGGAGAGGTTCGCGACCTCCTTCTCCATCAGGAGACCGCCGACCGACGGGAGCGCGAGCGGCAGCCCCACGATCGACGGCTGTGACCGGTGCGCCGTGCCGAAGGCGTCGTTGACGTAGAAATCGGCCATCGACGCCAGCCTCCGGACAAGGAAGGTCTTCTTCGCCTCCTCCGGCTTTAACGTCAGGTTCTCCTCGGCGGCAAACCGGAGGTTCTCGAGCATCAGGACGTCTCCGCGCTTTGCGTTCCGGATCGCCTCCCGGGCGCACCGCCCGAAGATATCCTCGACGTAGGTCACCGTGCGGCCGAGCAGCCGCTCCAGTTTCGCCGCGTGCGCCTCAAGCGTCGTAAAGTCCTTCTTGCCGGGCCTGCTCTGGTGCGTGAGGATGACAAGCCGCGCATCCTCGAGTGCCTGCACCGTCGGCAGGTGCTCCCGGAACCGTTTGTCATCCAGAATCTGGTTTGACGAGGGGTTGATGGGAGAGTTGAAATCAACCCGCAGCATCACCGTTCCCGTCAACTTCCCAGCATCAGCGAGCGTACCGATCTCCACCGGGTATCACCTGTTCCCTTGATCAGGCGCTCCGCGCCTTAACCCTTTTCAGGCGGAAGAGCTCCTCACGTTCCATCTCATCGAGCCGCATCTTGATAAAGTCTCTGGCCTCGGTCAGTTCGGGAATCACCTTGAATTCGAGCGCGTTCACACGCCGCTTGGTGCCCTCGATCTCATCGAGCAGCCGCTTCATAGTCGTCTCGATCTCGGCAGCCTCGATGATGGCCTCGAGCAGGTTCTCAAACGACTCCGCGGTCTCGTCGATGACGGCAGAGGTGCCGAGCATCCCGTAGCCACGGTCGAGGACGCCCTTCCGGACCGAAGACGACTGGATCTGCGGGACGACGACGCCCATGATATTCTTGCTCGTTAAGGAGATTGCGGGGACGTCCGCCGTCGAAAAGGCGGCGGCCTTCACCCCGACCGCACCCTCGACCGTCTCGGCGAGAGCGATCATCTCCATCGCACGCGCATACCGCTCCAGCAGTGCACCACGGCTGTCTTTGGCCTGCTGCAGCACCTTGAAGAACTCCAGGATCAGCCCATCGCGCTTCATCTTGAGGATGTTATAGCCGCGCTCCGAGAGCTTGATCCTTCGCTTGATGTTGATCAGCTCCGAACGGGTCGGCTTGATATCTCGCAGCGCCATGGACACTTACCCCTGGGCCTTCTTCCGGTACTTCGGGTGATACTTCTGGATCAGTTCGCGGTCGATACGCACGAGCTGCTCTTCCGGCAGCGTCGCGAGGAGGTCCCAGCCGAGGTCGAGCGTCTCCTCGATCGACCGGTCCTCGTACAGGCCCTGCCTGACGAACCGGTCCTCGAAGAGATCGGCGAACTCGAGGAACATCCGGTCGCGCTCCGAGAGCGCGTCCTTGCCGACGATGGCCACAAGGCCACGGAGATCGTTACCCTCCGCGTATGCCGCGTAGAGCTGGTCCGAGACCTTCTTGTGGTCCTCGCGGGTGTGCCCCTTCCCGATACCGAGGTTCATCAGACGGGAGAGCGAGGGCAGCACGTTGATCGGCGGGTAGATGCCCTTCCGGTGCAGCTCACGGTTGACCACGATCTGTCCTTCGGTGATGTAACCGGTCAGGTCCGGGATCGGGTGGGTGATATCGTCACCAGGCATCGTCAGGATCGGGATCTGGGTCACCGAGCCCTTGACACCCTTGATGATACCGGCACGCTCGTAGATACTTGCAAGGTCCGTGTACATGTATCCCGGGTAGCCGCGCCGTCCGGGCACTTCTTCACGGGCCGCGCCGATCTGACGGAGCGCCTCACAGTAGTTGGTCATATCCGTCAGGATGACCAGCACGTGGTAGCCGAGGTCGAACGCCAGGTACTCCGCCGTGGTGAGCGCGAGACGCGGCGTGATGATCCGCTCGACAGCCGGGTCGTCTGCAAGATTCAAGAAGACGACCGCCCGCTCGAGGGCGCCGGTCTTCTCGAAGTCGGCCATGAAGTAGTTGGCCTCTTCCCGGGTGATACCCATGGCCGCAAAGACCACGGCGAACTCTTCCGTCGATCCCGGCACCTTTGCCTGCCGCGCGATCTGGAGCGCCACATCGTTGTGGGGCAGACCGGAAGCCGAGAAGATCGGGAGTTTCTGACCACGGACAAGGGTGTTCGTCCCGTCGATCGTCGAGATGCCCGTCTGGATGAAGTCTGCAGGGGGCGCACGGGCGTAGGGGTTGATGGCCGCGCCGGTCGTCTCGAGCCGCTTTTCGGGCACGATCTCCGGGCCGCCGTCGATCGGCTTGCCGCCGCCGGAGAGGATACGACCGAGCATATCCCTCCCCACCGGCATCTTGATCGTCTCGCCGGTGAAGCGGATGCCCGAGTCCCTGCCGATGCCTGCGGTGGTCTCGAAGACCTGGACGACGACGATTTCATCGCTCGTATCCAGGACCTGGCCGCGCTTGATTGTGCCGTCGGCGGTCACGATGTTGACCAGCTCGCTGTAGCCCACCGGCTCTGTCTTCTCGACAAAGACCAGGGGCCCTGCAATCTGTGCAATCGTTCTGTACTCCTTCATGGTCACGCCGCCCTCATCGCATCAAATTCAGCTTCCATATCCTTCAGGATCTTGGCGAGCATGGGCTCGTAGTCCCTGGTGAACTTGATCTGCACAAGCTCGTTCTTGCTCTTTATGGTGACGACCTGCTGCGGGGTCGCTCCCCCGATCTGGGCAGTACGGGCGAGATCGGCGTAGTGCTTGATCGCCTTCATCATGTCGTACTGCTTGGACATCGAGCAGTAGGTGTCCACCGCGTCATAGGCGTTCTGCTGCAGGAAGATCTCACGGATCATCCTGGCCACCTCGATGGTGATCTGCTCCTCGTCGGGCAGGGCATCGGAACCGACCAGCTGGACGATCTCCTGGAGTTCGGCTTCCTTCTGGAGGACGCCCATCGCCCAGGACCGGAGAGGGTTCCACTCAGGCGAGACCTCGCGGTCGTACCACTCGTTGAGCGAGTCGAGGTAGAGCGAGTAGGAGTTCAGCCAGTTGATGGCCGGGAAGTGCCGGCGCTGGGAGAGCTTCGCGTCCAGTGCCCAGAAGACCTTGACGATACGCAGGGTGTTCTGGGTGACCGGCTCGGAGAAGTCGCCGCCAGGCGGGGATACCGCGCCGATGACCGAGACCGAACCGCTCGCGTCGTTTAAGGTGATGACGCGACCTGCCCGCTCGTAGAACTCCGAGAGGCGTGCCGCAAGGTATGCGGGATACCCCTCTTCGCCGGGCATCTCCTCAAGACGGCTCGATATCTCACGCATCGCCTCAGCCCACCGGGAGGTGGAGTCGGCCATCAGGGAGACATCGTAACCCATGTCACGGAAGTACTCAGCGATCGTGATGCCCGTGTACACGGACGCTTCACGGGCTGCGACAGGCATATTCGAGGTATTCGCGATCAGCACCGTCCGCTCCATCAGCGGCCGGCCGGTCCTGGGGTCCTCGAGTTCCGGAAACTCAGTCAGAACCTCGGTCATCTCGTTGCCGCGCTCGCCGCAGCCGATGTAGACGACGATCTCGGCATCGGACCACTTCGCGAGCTGCTGCTGGGTGACCGTCTTGCCGCTCCCGAACGGTCCGGGGATGGCCGCCGTTCCGCCCTTGGCGATGGGAAAGAGGCCGTCCAGAATCCGCTGGCCGGTGATCAGCGGGATGTCCGGGTTCAGTTTCTGTTTCACGGGACGGGGCACACGGACCGGCCAGCGCTGGAGCATCGCGATCTCGGTGCCGTCCTCAAGGAGGCAGATGGTCTCGTCCACCGTGAAACTGCCGCCCGAGATCTTCTTGATCTTGCCGCCCTTTGACCGGGGCGGGACCATGACCTTATGGACGATGTTCGTCTCCTGGACCGTGCCGAGGATATCGCCGGCCTTGACGACGTCGCCCGCCTTCATGACGGGTACAAATTCCCACTTCTTCTCGTGGGAGAGGCCGGGGGCCGAGACGCCGCGCTCGATGAAGTTGCCCATCTTGTTCACGAGCACCTCGAGCGGCCGCTGGATCCCGTCGTAGATACTGGTCAGCAGGCCGGGCCCGAGCTCCACTGCGAGCGACAGGCCGGTATTGCTGACCGGCTCACCGGGCCTGATGCCGGCGGTATCTTCATAGACCTGGATGATGGTGTTCTCACCCTGGATCTTGATGACCTCCCCCATCAGTTCCTCATTGCCGACCTTCACCACGTCGTACATGTGTGCGCTGAGACCAACAGCAGTGACGACCGGCCCTGAAATCCTTTTCAGGGCTCCCTGAGCCCCGTTCTCTTTTTCTTTCTTCATTGCTTCCACAGATCAACACCCACCGATCTCTTGATTCTCTCTCTCATCGACAGGCCGCCCTCTTCTCCGCCGATAGCGATCACCGTCGGCTTAACGGAGTTCTCGAGGGTGGTGCGAAGCCGGAGGGGGATCCGCTCCATGTCGCTGCCCTTCAGCACGAGAATGCCGACGTCCCTGTCCAGGAGCACCTGGTTGATGTGCTCGACCAGCCGCTCGTCGGTCTCGGCCGCGTAGGTCTTCCTGACGCCCGCGAGCCTGAAACCGAGGATGAATTCACCGGTACCGACAATTGCGATCTCCATTCTACATCACCAGGTAGCCCTGTAATCGCTCACCGGGGAGGCCGGCTTCCTTGCCCCGGGCGAGGGCGCGAAGGTTCGCGACCTCGTACTTCTTCTCCTCCAGGTAGACCACGACGGGAAGGATCGAGAACGGATACCGCTTCGATATCCGCTCCATCTGGTCCAGCTGGACCCGGGTCAGCGCAACCTCGATCTCATGGAGGGCACTCTTGCCCCGGATTGCCTCGAGTGCGTTTAAGAGCGGGGCCGTCCTCACCTGCCTCTTTAAGGCGTCGATGAACTCGTCCCGGTCTTCAAGCCCTGAGAGCCGCTGCAGTTCCTCCACCGAGAACGAGCCGCCGGGGATCATCAGTTCCCGCACGTCCTCGCGGACCTGCCCGGCCCGGAGGCGGAAGAGGTTCTGGATGTTCCGGGTATCGATCTCGAGCTTGATGTACTTCAGGAATATACTCCCGCCCTTGATGCCTTCCGTGGCGTCGGCGATGAGTCGTGCGTAGTAGCCCTTGTAGAGTTCGTTCTCCAGGTGGGCAAACGACCCCATCTCCATCGCGCGGGGGAGCTCCTTCTCGAGGATCTGGTAGAACCGCTCGCCCCTGAGCGCCTCGACGACCCGTTCCGGCGACTCTTCGGTGAGAAGACGGTCGAGAGCGACCTTGTCCAGCCTGCCGGCCGGTATCAGGACTTCCTTGAGCTTGCCGGGCTGCACCCCCTGCATCTTACCGCGCAGGATGGTGACGACGTTCTGAATATCCCACCGGCGCAGATAACTGGCGGTGAAATACTTCAGATCCCCCGGCACAAGTTCCAGGATGTTCTGGTACTCCTTGGCGAGGTTCCAGTTCAAGGCCTCCTCGACGAGGTTGATCCCGGAGAAGGAGGTGCCGAGTTCATCGATCTCGGACCGGTAGTTGGTCTCGCCGATGAACCGGGTGATCTCAGGCAGGCTCATATTCAGCATCCGGAGATAATCTTCGCGCGGTATCAGCCGTGATCGCCGTACCCGCATGCGGGTGCAGGCGTAGATGTAGTTGGTTGCCAATCCGCTACTTATCCCTGCCATGTATGAACCTCCTCACGCAAACAGGATATCTGACGCATCCTTCAGGGCGGATTCCCAGATCTCGTCCAGGAACGTGCCGTAACTGTAGTCGATCTGCAGCTCGCCGTCGTTGCTCTCGACGATGATGCCGCCGGGAATGTCAACCGGGTCGCCCACGGTGTAGCCCGAGAGAGTCTTTAGACGGGAGAGGATCTTCTCGACAACAGGGATATCCCGCTCATTTGCATGCACGACACCCTTCTTGATCTCCTTTGCCGCTCTCTTCAACAGGTCTGTGAGCGCCTTCTCGTGGAACCCAGCAGGCAGATCACCGACAGCAGCGAGCGAGGCCGAATAGACCTGATCGAGGAGCATCTTCTGGGCGTTTAAGACCTGCCGCTTGACGACGAGGTTTGCCGCCGAGGCTTCCTGGTTGGTGATGTGGATTGCCGCCCGGTCCGCTTCCTCTTCAGCCGCCATCTTGAACCCAGCAGCCCGGGCCTGTGCGTCCTTCAGGATCTCTTCGACTTCGGCACGGGTCTCTGCCCGGACCGCCTCGGCCTCTCTTCGCCCTTTCTCCCGGATCTCGTTGACGACTGCTTCGAGTCCCATGGTTCACTCCATCAGAACAGAAGCAGCAGTGCAACCACAAGACCGAAGATGACGATGGTTTCGGGAATAACCGTGAGCAGCAGCACCAGACCGAACACGTCACGGTTCTCTGCCGTCGCTCCGACAGCAGCAGAGCCGATCGTCATCTCCGCAATACCGGACGCGATGCCGGTTAGACCGACTGCAAGAGCCGCGCCGAGTGCTCTCATTCCCAACTGCGATGCCTGTACCATTTCAAGAGTCAGTTCTGCTGTGCCAAAATCTACCATTTTTTTACTCCTCCGTAAACTTTGATTTCATACCAAATGGGTTGTACTTGATGCCGCCACCTTTGTAGAACTTGGTGAAGAACTCAACATAGTGGAGACGAAGTGAGTGCAGACCGCCTCCAAGGAGGCCGAGTGCCGTGTTCAGCGCGTGCCCCATAAAGAGGACGAGAACACCAAAGATGATGAAGATCACGCCGACCGGGGTGATCGCTTCAAGCTGGGGCTGTATCATCATGCCGATCGCGATGTAGTTGACCACCATCGCGATGGCGACCGACGATAAGCCCACCGCCACCAGGCGGGTGTAGGACAATACGTGACTGATGATCGTCGGAAGTTCGACGATCTCGAGCGCGTTCTCCTGCGCAATCCCGAGGACGCCCGCCACCAGGAGGACGACACCCACCGCGATGGCGACAGGGAAGCCTGTCAGGTCGGGCATCATCGGCATGGGGAAGAACGACCAGATCAGGATGAGGATACCCCACATCGTCCCAAGCCAGCCGGCATTGGCGATTGCAGCCTTTGTCGCGTGCTTTCCGTGGTGGAATTTCAGGGCATTGACCATACCGAGGGTGCGCCCGAACGTTATGTGCAGGATGCCGATCCAGATCGAAAGGATCATCAGTTCGACTACCTGCGGGCCGTGACCATGCACTTCCCCTCCGATGTTGAGGTGTCGGGAGAAGAACATTGCATCCCACGGAAGCGCGTACCCGAAGAACTCGCTGTAGAGAATCCCGAAGATGATGCTTGAGATGCTTGAGATACTGAGCACCTTGAGGAGCATCCTTCCTTCGTCACCCTTCAGGAACTTCCGGAGCCCGAGGCTCAGGGCGAGCAGAATTGCTCCGTACCCCACATCACCAAGGATCAGCCCGAAGAAGATGGGAAACACAATGGCTACCATCAGCGTCGGGTCGAGCTCGGAGTACCGCGGCCGTGCGTAGAGGTCAATGAGCACCTGGGTCGGCGAGGCGAACGACGGGTTTTCGTACTCCACCGGAACCCTGGTGTCGTCCTCGATCTCCAGTTCCTCGATGTAGATCCTGCCGTTGGTCGCTCTCTCCAGTGCTTCCTGGATCCCGTCTGCCTGATCGTCAGGCACCCAACCTTCGGTGATGAAGGTCTCCTCTGTGGTAGCAAACCGCAATGGGGCTTCCGCCCGCTCTACGTCAGCCGTGAGTAGTTCATCACATGCTACCAGGAAGTCGGTGTGCCTCTCCCGGATTCCCGCGATCTTCTCGTTGACCGCGGCGATCTCGCCGTTGATCCGCTGGACCTCGTCGGCATGAGCCCTCAGGCGGTCAACCGGAGCCCCGGTCTCTTCCGGGACGGGGATCGCCTGGAACCCGGCGTCGAGAAGAGTCCGCTCGACCTGCTCGCGGTGCTCGGTCTGCACCACGACGACGATCATGTTGCCGACCACCCTGTCGGAAAAATATTTCTCGTGGGGGACGTCGATCTCGACGTCGTGCGCGATGTGTCCGGCAAAGACGGCAAACCGGGTGTACCCGCGGTAGAGTTCCAGATCTAGAGGGATCGCAGCAAACGGTTCAAGTTCTCTCGCACGCTGCTCGTGCTCTTTCTGCCGCGCCTCCAGTATCGAGCGCGAACCGATGAGCTCTTCCACCTCCTTCTGGATGACCGGAAGATCCGTCCGGATCATCGCCCTGACCTTCGATGCGGGGAGTTTTCCTCTGACTTCTACGTTGTCCGGGTCTATCCCGCACGCATTTTCGATTGCCCTGACCTTGATGAGCGCCGAGGCTGCATCGCTTGCCCCGGAAAGCGGGTGACCGATCGACAGCGCTTCAGGAGCTTCGCTCTCTGCCACGAAATCTTCGATGTGGTAGATGTTGTGGCGATAGAGTTCACTGATGATGGTGTCGATCTCACCCTTCGGGGCCGCGATGAGCAGCCGGCGCATCCGTTCAGGCCTTAACATGCAGCTGCTCCTTAAATCGTGTAACAATAAAGTCTACAGCTTCTGCAAGGTTCTTGTTCCCCGTTGCTTTCAACGCCTCTGCGCGCGCTTCACCCTCCCTGACAATCTCTGCATATCTGTTCTGCGCCTGGGCTCGTGCGTCTGCAAGGCGCTGATTCCTGTAATCCCCGGCATCCTTCTGTGCCTTAAGGACCAGGCTCTCAGCCTCCAGCTCGGCATCCGAGAGGCTCTTCTTCCTCTCAGCCTGCGCATCACGGATCATCGCCTGATACTCTTCTTCAGTTACCCTGATGCTTTTCAGGACATCGGTCTTCATCAAACCCTCCTTCTCACGGCGTATGAATATTTGATGAAATTGAGCATATATTTATTGTTGTTTGTCCGCTGAGGAATTTTCCGTTTCCAGATGCTCCATTACCACCCCGAAAGGCAGCTGTCTGATGGCAACACCTCCGGGGATCCCGGCAAGCGAGAGCCCCGATAACTCCGCCGATGAGCAAAGCAGGTGCTGTTCGGGATGGGTTCCCCGCCGGATATCACAGGCGAGGAGGATCTCCGGGGCGACCGAGACGACCATCGATAGCCGCTTCGTCCCCGGATGGTCTTTTCCGAGGACGACGAGCGGGATGTGGTACCGTCGGACCAGCTCGAGCATCATGCGTGCCTGCTCAACCGGGCCGCCTTCCGGCATGGAGACGACGACCAGATCGTCGGGGTCGACTGCGAGGCAGTACTCTTCGTCCGGGGTCTCGATGCAGAGGGGAAACCGGGAACCGGCCTTCCCCACGAGCAGAAAAGAGCGTTCTCCCCGGATGAGGAGGAACTCGCTGCCGAGGGGTACGGTCGTCACACCCGGCCCGGCAGAGGAACCCCCGGAGGAGCTGCTTTCAGACTTCTTCGACATCTTCCGACTGGCAGCCTGGACACATGGGCCGCTTTCCAACGCCCTTGAACCGCTCGCCACACTCCTTGCAGCGGTAATTCGTGCCCTTCACCCGATCATCATCGAACTCGATATCCACAGGTCCACCGACTGTACACATCTGGCATCACCAGGAGAGAGGTGGGAGGCAGATAATATAAAACCCTATCGCGGCAGCCCCGAGGGGCAGGCCTATAGAAAAACCGTGAAGATCACGAACGCGATGAAGACCATTATTGCCGCGTGTTTGACCCCGGCCCGGATCGATCCCTCCCCCATCTCCCCGGCGATCAGGCCCGTGAAGAGCGCCTGGATGAGACACGCATGGAAGAGGAGACGCTCGAACGTCGCGATAGAGGTGCTCCCGAACGAGATCCCGCCGGGCATGCTGCCGGGAGCGAGCGTATCGACCCCGGCCAGCACGGAAAGGAACTGGGCGTCGATGACGGCCACGACGAAGATGAAGACGATGAAGACCAGGTAGACGATGGCGGTGTAGATGAACATCTCGGCCTGCCTCTCCCGTTTGAGGGTCTCCGAGATCGCTGCATCCCGGGCCGCGATGTTCAGGACTACGCCGATATCCCCGGTCATCCGGCTCGCCGTCGTGATCAGGGTGACCGCCCGGGCGATGGTGGGGGTGCGTATCCGTTCCTCGAACCTGACGAGAGCATCCTGGACGCTCGCGCCCCATTCGATGTCGCGCTTGATCTTCCGGATCTCGTAGGTCAGCACCCCGAGGTCCGCCTTCACGAGGATCGTGATCGCCTGCGCGAGCGTCAGGCCCACCTGGTTTATCCCGGAGAGGCGGTTGAGGAACTCGGGGATGCCCGCCTCGAGCCCCATCACCTTTGTCCGCCAGATCTGGTAACAGATACCGAAGGGGAGAAGGACGATCAGCAGCGCCACGATCAGGTGGTCGTCGAGGACGTCGATCAGCACCTCAACATCGGGGTAGGCCGGGGTCGCGAGGACAGCGAGGAGGACATAGGCAAGCGCGACCGGCACCGCCACATAGAACGTCCGGTTCGGCTCAATGAGGAACGCCAGAAAGGGGTGGCGCACGACGGACCGGAGCTTCCGGATCCGGTCGTAGTGCGCGAGCTGCCGGACGAGTGGTTCGTCACCGGTCCGCTCTTCGACCCGGGCGTCGCCGAACTCGTGGAGCCATCGTATCCCGGTGTACCGCTCGATCCCCTCGGTTTTGATCGAGACCGCGTCGACGAAGAGGATGAAGAAGAGCGAGCCGACCGGGATAAGGAGGTAGATGATGACCGAGAGCTGCATGATGGACGTGCTGCTCACAAAACCCATGACGACCATGACGATGATGATGAAGAGCGGGCCGGCGACGAAGAGCGTCACGTAGGCCTCGGCTACCAGCTGAAGCGTGGAGAGGAAGGTCTTCTGCTCGAACCGGGCCTCCTCCTGATAGGTGCGCACCCGGGTTTCGAGAAAGGCGAGCATGTCCCCCCCGCTCTCGACCACGGAGACAAGGTCCTGCACGAACTCCTGCAGTTTCTCCGACGGGGTCGTCTCCTGCAGGTGCCGGAGCGCCGTGATCACGTCATAGCCGAAGTAGTCGGCGTCCCGGACGACTCGCCGGAACTCGTGGGCAACTTCGCCGTAGACCGACGAACTTCCGCTGATCGCCCGGAATACCGCCATCATCTCCGCCCCGCCCTGGCGCATCGCATACATGTAGGCGACGGCGTGGTGGAGCAGGAGGTTGATCCGGGTCGTCCGGTTCTTCTTCACCAGGGACGGGTAGCGCAGGAAGAAGATGTAAGCCGCGTAGGCGGTGAGGACGAAGATGAGCACGCTCACGGCGATCTGCAGGGCGTCTGTCGGCACGAACGCCGGCGGGCGAATGGAGAAGACGTTGTAGATCCCGACGCTCACCTGCGGGAGAACGGCAAGGTGCATCGCGAGGAACGCTGCAATAGCCCAGAGGATGCCGAAGAGCCCGGAGACGAGGAACGTCCGCAGGAGGTAGCGGTCGAGGGTCACTCCCATATTCGCCGCAACAAGGTCTTCGCGGAGACTCCGGTAGCGTACAGGATCGCGCTTCACCCACCGGCGGACAAGGTGGCGAATCTGCGTGCAGCCGGGCAGCATCACCGGATCAACCCGCCGAGGTCGTCGAGGGAGGCGAGCACCCGGTCCCGGTCGATAGTGAACGCCTGGATGATCCGGGCGACCGCCCTGTAGTCCCTGATACCCTGTTCGGCCATCGCAAGGAGGACCGCCCGTCGGATCCGCAGCTCCTCGTCGAGCCGGGTCCGGCTCCAGCCGCGGTACTCCATGATCTCGCTGAGGATCCGGGACCGCCCCGAGTAGGAGAAGGTGTCGGGCACGGGATTGTACTCATAGACCGTGTTCACCAGGAGGTTGCCGGTGAGCGGGTCGATCCCGGCGAGCTCGACGATCTCCCGGCACCTTCTCACGCGGTCGCGCCCCCGGTGCGTGAGCGCCTGGACGGATATGACGTCGAGCGCCTGGAGCATGTTTCTCGGCACATTGAGCGGTTCGTTCTCCAGGCGGTGGATCGCCGCGTCGACGACGCCGGCGTGCATGGTGGAGAACGTCGTATGTCCGGTGCTCATCGCCTGAAAGAGGGTCTGGGCCTCGCTTCCCCGGACCTCCCCGACCAGAATGTACTCGGGACGCTGCCGCATCGCGGCCTTGAGGAGGTCGAACATCCCGATGGTGGCGCCGAGCCCCTCGGATACCGTCTCGCGCGTGACGTTCGCAACCCAGTTCTCGTGGTAGAGCGTGATCTCCCGGGTGTCCTCGATCGAGACGACCTTTGCGAGCGGCGGGATGAAGAGGGCGACCGCGTTGAGCGACGTGGTCTTTCCCGACGCCGTGCCGCCGATGAAGAGCAGGCTTTTGTTGTTCTCGATCGCCATCCAGAGGTAGACGAGCTGGTCGACGTCGAAGGTGTTCGTCTCCATCAGTTCTACGGGCGTAAACGGGGCTTCGCGGAACTTCCGGATCGTGAACGCCGTGCCCCGGGTGGTGACCTCGCTGCCGAAGGTGAGCTGCAGCCGTGAGCCGTCGGGGAGCGTCGCGTCCACGAGCGGGCTGCCGATGGAGACGTGCTTGCCTGAGCGCTGGGCGAGCGCGATCGCGAGCGAGTTTAAGGCCGGCTCGTCGAACAGGATGTTCGTCTTGATGTTCTGGTACTTTCGGTGGTACAGGAAGAGCGGGATTTTTGTACCGTCGCAGGAGATATCCTCGATCCGGGGATCCTTCATCAACGCGTCAATGCGCGACCAGCCGAGGAAGTTGCGCTCGAGGTAGTAGCGGAGTTTGAAGGTCGAGGCATCGTCGAGGATGAGACCGTACTCCGTGAGCAACTCCTGTGCCTTGCCGGAGAGGACCCCCCGGCGGTCGGAGGCCATGTCGTGGTCGTCGAGGATCAGGACGTCGCGGAGGTCATCGAAGAGCCGTTCCAGGAGTTCGTACTCGAACTCCGAGAGCACCGGCTCGAAGAGGAGATATTCTGCCTGGTTCGTCTGCGTGTTCCGGGCAATTACCGCGACCGCGAGGCCCTCGATGATCCAGTAGCGGTCGAGTTCCTCGTAGGCCGGAGGGACCGCCGCCTCCACGAGGGGGCCATGCGCCGCGGGGTCATACCCGCCCGCGATCCTGATGCCCTTCCGGCAGGAGCGGATCCGATCCAGGAGGCGGGGGAGAGCGGAGCGCTCCGGGGCAGGGGGCTCATGGGCTGCCGGGTGCGGAACGTCCGGCGTCATCGCGGCACCCACGCCGGAGGGGTGTCCCTGCACGTCTTCTTCATCACCGGATCGCCGACCGTTTTGCGCATGTTCCCACGACCTACGTCGTTTTGCATCCCCGCTCCCTGCCGCCCAACCTCCGGGTTCGGGGACGGGCCGGCAGCGAGACAGGAGGCTGCGTAAGGTTATACGTGATGTGGAGCGGCATCCTTATAAATCTGCTTTTTTTAGCGGGAGATGCCTTCAGTGGCCGCAACTTCCTTCGATATCGCACAGGACCAGAATGTTTTAACCGTCATCCACATATAGTAGATATCTATGCACGACCGCCTCCGATTGCGGATGCCGACGGGCATCGCCTCGCTCGACCCGGTACTGGACGGCGGCGTCCCGCCAGGTTCGGCGGTGCTGCTCCTCGGCGAGCACGGTGCCGGCAACGTCGAGTTTGTGCAGACTTCGCTCATGCAGCTCTCCCTCCGGAAACAGACCGGGACGACCGGCGGGAACCTCATGCTCCCGGACGGGATCTCGTACGTGACGTTCACCCGGATGCGGGAGGATATCCTGAAGGAGATGGCCCTCTCGTTCAACCCGGGCCTCTACGAGCGGCTCGAGGAGAATATCGTCTTCCATGATCTCTCGGAGCTCTACTTCGATGCCAGCATCGTCCCCCCGGACTGGTACGGGGAGGGAAGCGTCATCGAGCGCTTGCAGAAGAGGCAGCGCAAGGAGAACGGGAACATCCTTGCCGAGATCGTCCGGGTGCTTGACGGGAGCCCGAAGAACAGCCTGATCGTCCTCGACTCGCTGACCGACATCGCTCCGCCGCTTGCGGAGGGACCCCGGTGGCATGCGTTCATTGCCTTCCTGCGCGGGTTGCAGCGGGCGTCGAAACGCTGGAATACCACGATCTACCTCCTGCTCACCTCCGGTATCCTGGACCGGTCACGGGAACTTGAGATCGCCGACTGCGTCGACGCCACGCTCCTCTTCCGCTGGGAGGAGAACAGCGCGCAGCGCCGGCAGCGGGTCATGCACTTTGAGAAGTTCCGGGGGGTGATGCCCCGCCTCGAGGATAAGGATCTGGTGAAGTTCGCGGTGAAGGTCTCGGCGGCGGGTGGATTCGAGGTGCGGAACATCCGGGTGGTGGTCTGACGGCGAGCCGGGTGAAGTTCGGGGTCGAAGGGCTGGACGCGATGCTTTCGGGAGGGCTTCTTGAGAGGAGCATCTGCGCGGTCGTCGGCACCTACGGCACCGGAAAGACGACGTTCGCTCTCCAGTTCGCGTACGAGGGACTCCGCCGGGGCGAGAAGGTGATCTATATCAGCCTCGACGAGCGGGAGGAACTCCTCCGCGCCACCATAGCGCAGAAGGGGTGGAACATGGAGGTCTTCGGCGAAGGGTTCTATCTTCTCAAGCTGGACCCGACCGACTTCAACCTCGCGATCAGCAGCATCAAGAGCGAGCTTCCCGCCCTCATCGAGAACACCGGGGCCTCAAGGGTGATCATCGACCCGATATCGCTCTTCGAGGGACTCTTTGAGGACGAGTCCACCCGGCGGCAGGAGATGTTCAGGCTCATCGAGGTGATGCGGGACGAGGCCTGCACCCTCGTGCTGACGAGCGAGACCGACGCAACAAACCCGGAGGGGAGCAGGTACGGCCTTGTGGAGTACCTGGCAGATACGGTGGTCCTCCTCCGCTATATCCGATCTGCAGGGCTCACCGAGGTGCATCTGGCCCTCGAGGTCGTCAAGATGCGCCGTTCCGCCCATTCCCGGGAGATTAAGCCGTTTGAGATCCTCCAGGACCAGATCATGGTGTATTCGGAAGCGAGTCTATTCTAAGAGCGACGGGCCGAAGGGCCGGAGCTTGAGAAAACCCGGAGGGTTTTCGAGTGCGACGTTCCAACGGAACGGAGCAGGAGCACCGAAGGTGCGAGTCCGGAGCTTGAGCACCGTCAGGCCCTCCAACCGGATGCCCTCTTTTTCTGTATATTCTGCCACCGCTTGAGAACGAATGCTGCGACGACAAGGGCGAAGAGCGTATTGAAGAGCACCCATACGATCGGGTCTCTAAAATCGTCTCCGATCAGATTCCCATGCACGACGGCAAAAAGGAGCGCGACATACATCAGGCCGTGCACCCACCGCCAGTACTTCGGGATGTACCTCCGGAGCAGCACGCCGGCGAACGCAATGTAGAGAAGATAGAGTGCAGGCCGGCCTGCGAGTGCCCAGAACCTCCCCCAGGGGGAGAAAACCGGGATGAATATGGCGGGATTCAACGCCCCTATGGCGAGGGTAACCGGATCAGCGTGGGGAGGAGAAGGCCGATGGCGGCGAAGGTGTGGTGCACCGCGAGAAACGGCCTGCCGAAGACCATCATGATCTCCCGGAGGAGCGGTGTCAGGATGGCTGCGATGGCGAGGGCAAGGAAACCCCACAGGGCGGTGAGGCGTGCTATGACGTTGAACGGATCACCGTAGGGTGCGGTCAGCACCACTGCGGCAGTGATCGCGTACAGCGCCAGAACGACGGCTGCAAGAAGCACACCCGCCCGGGGCAGAGTCACGGTTCCTGAAGACTCACGACAAAGAGATAAGGGCTTTGCCCGGATGCTTCATGGGAGCGGGCCGGCCGGGGTGGGGGGACATCCAGAGTTCGGGCACTTGAGAGGTGCAACATGCAAGCATTCGGAGCCTCAGACATTCGGAGGGATTGAATAACGGTGCGCAGAGATAGACGCCGCTCTCTTTGGGTTTGTTTGACTGAATGGGCTTGAACGCCCTCAGATTGCACCCCGGGCACGGATTTCGAGGGGATATCGCCACGCACTGCCCCCGCCCCCTGGGGCGGGGGAGGAGGCCGAAGGCCGGGCGGGGTGGGGGTTACATGTTTCCTTATGGGATGGAGACAGGGGAGGGGGGATGCTCCCCCCTCCCCGTCAGCCCCTCCCCCGTGGCGATATCCACCACGGTCCACTGTACGGGGCTTTCCAACGCTTCGATTTTGCCTTCACTATGGTGGACAAACGAAACGTTCCGACTGTCGAGTAATAGACCAAAAGTCAAATCCCGGCCGACGGGGCGGCCGGGAATCTTCTGGAACCACCCCTCAGAGTGGAATCCCGACGAGGTGGAGCAGGATCAGGACCAGGGCGCCCGGCAGCCCCCCGAGGGCACAGATGATGAACGTCACCAGGTTGATCTGGATATCGGGTGCGCCGAACCATGCGAGCACATTGAAGTAATTCAGGAGCCAGAGAACAGCGAGCCCGGCGATACCATTGATGACGAGCGTCAGGGACTTCTTCAGGAGGTAGTAAAGTGCAGCGGCTATCGCAACCGCTAAAAGGATGGCGAGGATCTCTTCCATCATCTATTTACCAATGATCTGCTGGTTATTTAATCGTATTGATGGAATCGTCAGCCGTCCGACGCGTCTTGTATCTTTTCCGAACCCCCCGATCTCCCGAAGCATCTCAAAGACGTTTCCGGCGAACATCGCCGTCCTGATGGGTTCGGTCTGTTCCCCGCCCTCCATCCAGAAGGGGTTGGAGATCTCCACCGAGAAGTCGCCGGAGAATGGGTTCGCGGTATGGGCTCCCACGACGTCGTGGATCCAGACCGCCCGCTCGTCACCGGGCTCCTTCATACGGGGCCCGTCGACGAAGAGGTTGTGGAACCCGATCCCGGGGCCTTCGCTCCCGGACCGGACAGCGCTCCCTGTGCTCCCCTCGCCGTAGCGGTAGCCGGTCTTGAGATCGTAGGCGAACCGCTGGAGCACCCCCTGCTCCACAAAGATCAGGCGCCGCGTGGGGACACCTTCCGCATCCCAGGTGGTGCTCCCGAGGCCGGGAGCGAACGGGTCGTCGTATATGGAGAGGTGCTCATCAAAGACCTGCTCGCCGATCTTCTCCGCAAGGAACGACCGGCCGGCTTTCACGTTCCGTCCGGAGATGGCCGGGAGGAGGACCTGGCCGAGGATGC
This sequence comes from Methanoculleus marisnigri, assembly GCA_002503885.1. Classification (GTDB taxonomy): domain Archaea; phylum Halobacteriota; class Methanomicrobia; order Methanomicrobiales; family Methanoculleaceae; genus Methanoculleus; species Methanoculleus marisnigri_B. Next base: position 20,699 of record DASQ01000027.1, read on the forward strand.
TTGCCGCCGCGACCGGAGAGAGGACGATGTCATAGCGCCCGGTCTCGATGTCGCGCCCCGAAAGGGAGCGTGCGGCAAGCGAGGCCGCCTGTTCCCCGACCGACCGGGCGTCGATATCGGCAAGGAACGGGGAGGCGTCGAACTCGTAGCCCGTGGACTGCTCTCGTATCGTCTCGAGGGATACCGCCGCCACCGTCCGGTCCATGCCGTAGAAGACGCCGCTCGTGTTTGCGACCGCGAGATATGACCGGGCGAGGTCCGCGGCCCCGCCGATGACCTCCACCGGGTGCTCCGCCGCACCTGAAAGGAGGTCGCCGACCATCCTCGCCGCATTCTCCACCGCGACGACCAGGTCCGGGTCCGACGAGGATGCAGTACCGGTCATATCTGCCGGTTTCGGGAACCCTCCCCACTGCTGCGGGGTGGCGATCCGTCCGCTTGCAAGCGCCGCGTTGAGACACTCCTTCCACCGGTCGGGGTCGCCGGTGCTCGATGATCCTATCCGCCCGTCCTTGACGGTCCGGATGGCCATGCTCCAGGCCTCCGACTCCTCGGCGATGCCGAGGATCCCCTTCTTGATCTCGGTGCTGATGCTCTCTCCCCGGGCGTAGAAGACCTCGACCTCATCGGCCTGGCGCTCACCCTCCCGGAGGACTCTCTCGATAAGGTCTTCGCCGTTCATTCCCCGCGCCCCCCGATGGTTGCACTCTCAAGCAGGAGGTGGGGCGCGCCGTCGCTGACCGGCACGCTCTGTCCGCCTTTGCCACAGTATCCCGGGCTCATCTTCCGGTCGTTTCCAAGGAGGGTGATGTTGTGGAGCGTCGAGAGGATCTCGCCCGAGAGCGAGACGTCCCTGACCATATCGGTCGTCTCGCCCCCCCTGACCAGGTAGCCGTATTCCGCGTTGAACTGGAAGACGCCCCGGCCGGGGTCGACCTGGCCGCCCCTTGAGCCGATCAGCAGGATGCCGTCCTTACACTCAGAGAGGATCTCGTCGTAGGTCGCATCCCCGTTTTCGATGAAGGTGTTGCTCATCCGGACGATGGGCGGTGCCCCGAGCTCCGCCCGGGCGTGACCGGGGATACCGTTCCCGACTGCCGCGAGGGTCTCCCGGTTGTGGAGGTAGGATGAGAGGATGCCGTCACGGATGACTTCGGTCCGCTGCACCGCCACCCCCTCGGCGTCCACAGGGATGAACCCGAACTCCTGAAGCGAGGGATCGTCCACGATGACCAGTCCCTCGCACCCGATCCGCTCGCCGATTCTCCCTGCGAGAACCGATGCGCCTTCGCGGACGAGGTCGCCCTCGCTCGCGTGACCGACCGCCTCGTGGGTGAAGACGCCCGCCAGTTCCGGGTCGAGCACGGCCCGCCCCGCCCCGCCTTTCGCGAGTTTTGCGTCGAGCAGGGAGACCGCGACCTCGCCCGCCTTCCGTCCGAGGTCCTGCTTATCGCGGAGGTTGAACCCGGTGATGATATGATCGCGTTCGCTCCCCATCTGCATCATACCGCTCCGGGACGCAATCGCGAGGACAGAGAACCCCGACCGGACCGCCTCGTACGAGAACTCGTTCCCGCTCGAGTCCAGGAACCGGACCTGGTCGATCCCCTCGGTGTAGCGGGCCCGGGTGTTTGCCACCTCAGGAACCCGTGCCGCCGCCTCGATGCCGGCAAGCAGCCGGGTCTTCTCCTCGAGGTCGATATCCCGGGGGTCCTCCCCGAGGCGCGGGACCGGGAGAGCGCTGCGCGGTGCATCGGCCAGGTCTATCTGGTCCTGTGTGACCGCAGCGAGACGCGTTGCCGCCTCGATGAGGGCGGTTAAGTCGCGCTTCGAATCGATGTCAACGTGGTCGCGAGTGAGGATACCCCAGCCTTTCGGTCCCAGCACCCGGATCACGGCTTTGTCAAAAAATGAGGTGCCTGCGGACTCGACCACACCGTTGTCGATATCGACGAGAGTGGTCTCGCCCCGCACGCACCGTATATCATAGTATCTTGGTTCAGCCATAGGGCATCAGACCAGAGAGCGTCCGAGGTTCGGATCGAAGATGCCGGTCGGGTTGACCGCCATCTTCTTGAGCTTCGAGAGGAATCCTTCGCGGTTCTCGGGCACGAGCGCGTTCTGGAGAACCTCCTCGATGTGGTCGACCGGGATAACCTCGATCATCCCCCGGTAGCGGTCCTCGATGAGAACGTCGTCTAAGTTCGACCGCGGGATGATCACCATCTTGATCCCGGCCTTCGCAGCCGCCTCGATCTTGTAGGTGACCCCGCCGATCGGGAGGACGTCGCCCCGGATCGAGAGGGAACCGGTCATCGCGACGTCCTGGCGCACCGGGATGTTCTCGATAGCGCTGATCACCGCTGTTGCCACGGTCACGGAGGCCGAATCCCCCTCGACGCCGCCGTAGGTGCCGATGAACTGGACGTGGATGTCCATGTTCCTGACATCCTTGCCGGTAAACTTCTTTATCAGGGCGCTGACGTTCGTGATCGACTCTTTGGCGATCTCCTTGAGCATACCGGTCGCGATGACCGTGCCGGTCGCCCCCTGGCTCGGAGTCACCTCGGCCATCACCGGGAGCACCGAGCCGGAGTCGCTCCCCATCACGGCAAGCCCGTTCACCCGTCCTACCCGGGTGCCCTCCACGATGGTGATGTCGTAGTCGCGGCTCCGCTGGATGTATTCGTCGGAGATCTGGTCCTCGATCGAGCGGGAGGCCGACTTCGCGGCGAGGACATGCTTCACGCCGGTGAACTCCGCACTCTCCTGCCGGGCGAGGTCCCCCGCTACCCGGATGAGCCCGCCCATGTCACGGAGTTTTAAGGTCAGGTGGCCCTTCCGGTTCGAGCGGCGCCGGGCTTCGCGGAGCACCTCGATCATGGCGCTGCGGTCGAAGTGGGGGATCTTCCCGTCGTTCTTGACTTCCTGGGCGATGAACCGGAGGAACTTCTTCCGGTTCTCCGCGGTGTCCTCCATCGTCTCCCGCATGTAGACCTCATAGCCGTAGCCCCGGATACGCGACCGGAGTGCCGGGTGCATCCCCTGGATGGCGTCGATGTTGCCCGCCGCGATCATCACGAACCGGCAGGGAACCGGCTCCGTCCTGACCATCGCACCGCTCGAGCGCTCGCTCTGGCCGGTGATCGGGAATGTGCCTTCCTGGAGCGCAGTCAGCAGGTTCTGCTGGGAGTGCGGGGTGAGGGTGTTGATCTCGTCGATGAAGAGCACGCCCCCGTGCGCCCGGTGGATAGCCCCTCCCTCGACGCGGTCGTGGGAAGGCGTCTCGAGGCCGCCGCTCTGGAAGGGGTCGTGCCGGACATCGCCGAGCAGGGCGCCCGCGTGCGAACCGGTGGCGTCGATGAAGGGCGCGGGGATATTGGGGTCATGGGAGATCAGGAGTTTCGGGACCATCGTCTCTTCGCGGGGCGTCGAATACTTCAGCGCCATGAAGATGAATGCGGCGGCGATGATGCCCATGAGCCACTGGTAGGTGATGATCGCGTAGCCGATGATACCGATGATGAGGAGCATGACAAGAGTGCTCCGCATCTGGATCTTCTTTCTGGCCTCTACCTTGTGGGCGTTGACGATCTGTTTGCCGCGGCTCGCCGGCACGGTCCGGATGATGGGATTATTGTTATCCTCGGGATTCGGGTAGACCAGAATGTCCTGCAGTTCCTCCTTGGGGAGGAGCTCGGCCATAGCCTTCGCCAGCATAGATTTCCCGGTTCCGGGGGTCCCGATCATCATCACATGCCTGCGCTGGACCGCGGCCTTCCGGATCACCTCGACAGCATGTTCCTGACCGATGACCTGATCGATGAGACTCGGGGGTACGTCGATATCTGAAGATGCGCTCAGCTCGGAACCAGCAAAGACATCCATATCCTCCAGTTCGTCATTCGTGAGCTCTATGTTTGGAATTTCCGTTGATGTCGTCGAATCCATCGTCGAGTTTACCTCTTTGCTGCACTGGTACTTATATAATTTATTCATCCTCGTTCAAATACTTTCTAGCAAAGGTGTTCTATGAGAATAATCAGTACGGAACGGTCCCAGGTTCTCGCAGCCCGCATTGCCGAAAAACTGGGGGCCCCATTGGTCGAGACGAAATTCACCCGGTTTCCCGACGGAGAAATGTATCTTAAGTGCGGAGAACTCGACGATGAGACCCTGATCGTCAGCAGCGTCGTGGACAACGATATGCTCGTGCAGACCCTTCTTGCGATCGATGCCGCTGACCAATCAAGGAACACGCTGGTGGCCCCGTATCTCGGCTACTCGCGGCAGGACAGGCGTTTTTTCCCGGGCGAGCCGATAAGCGCCCGGGCAGTTGCGCGAGCCCTCTCGACCGGGATCGAGCGGGCGCTCGTCGTCAACATCCACGATCGAAGCGTGCTGGCCCATTTCGGCGTTCCGGCGAAGGATGTCACCATCGCCCCGGCCATAGGCGGGTACATCGGCGACCTGCGCCTGAAGAACCCCCTGGTCCTCGCTCCGGACGAAGGGGCGACCGACTTTGCGGCCGACGTTGCGGCGGTCAGCGGGTGGGACTGCGACCACCTCGTAAAGACCCGGCTCTCGGGTGAGGAGGTCCGGATCGCCCCAAAGACCATCGATGCAGCCGGCCGGGAGGTCGTGATCGTGGACGATATCATCTCCACCGGCGGAACCCTTGCGACCGCCGCCTGCATGCTCCGGGAGCAGGGAGCCGCATCCATCCACGCGGCCTGCGTTCACGGGGTGCTCACGAGCGGCGCCTATACCCGCCTGCGGGCGGCGGGGGTCTCCTCGGTCGTCTCCAGCGACACCTACGAGAACGCCTCAAGCTTCATATCGGCCGCGAACGCAATCGCTACCGCGATCAGGGAAGATGCTCACCGTTGACGGATCTCATCTGGAGGGAGGGGGGCAGATCCTCCGCCTGGCGGTCGCTCTATCGGCGATCTCCACAACTCCGGTCACCGTCACCCGAATCCGGCAGAACCGGGACAAACCCGGGCTCGCGCCCCAGCACATCGCTGCGGTCCGGGCGGTTGCCGGAGCCTGCGATGCCGAATGCACGGGGCTTTCGCTCCGGAGCAGTGAGATCACCTTCACCCCCGGCCGACTCCGGCGGGCCGACCTGGAGATCGATCCCGGAACCGCCGGGAGCATCCCCCTCATCCTCCAGGCATGGCTCCCGGTCGCTCTCCACGCCGGCGGGAGTATCATAGTCACGGGCGGGACCGAGGTGGTGTGGAGCCCGACGATCGACTGCCTGGACCGCGTCCTCGCGCCGGTGCTCCGCCGCGCCGGGGCCTCGATAGAGATCGAGGTGCTCGAGCGGGGTTACTATCCGCAGGGAGGCGGGCGGGTGCGCGTCCGGGTGGAGCCGGCCCGGCCCGGCCCGATCGTGATCCCGGACGAGGAGCCGGGGTGCGGCATCGTCTCCTGCTCGGCGGGCCTCCCGGGTCACGTCGTGGAGCGGCAGGCGGCAGCCGCCCGGACCCTCCTCGAGAGCGACCTCGGTCTCTCCTGCACACCGACCCTGGACCCCCGGGAGGGCGGGGCGAGCACCGGGAGTTCCGTCACCGCATGGAGCGGAGCGAAGGGTGCCGTCGCTCTCGGGAAGAGGGGGCTTCCTGCCGAGAAGGTGGGCCGGGCGGCCGCACAGGCCCTGATCGAGGAATGCCGCAGCCCGGGTACGGTCGACGTCCACCTCGCCGACCAGCTCCTCGTCTACCTCGCCTGCTACGGCGGGGAGTACAGCACCCACACTCTCTCGATGCACGCGAAGACGGCCCGCCATCTCCTTCTGGAATTCGGGTATGAGATCCGGTGCCGGGAGAACGATATCGTGGAGTTCTCGGCATGACGCTCGTCCTCGACGCCTCGATATTCTTCTCGGAGATACCGGTTGAAGGCCCGGCATGGACCACCCCGTCGGTGGTGGAGGAACTTGGCGACCTCCACGCGAAGTGCCGGTTTGAGGTGCTCGCGGCGACAGGCCTCCGGGTCCGGGAGCCGCGAGAGGAAGATCGGGTGCGGGTTGAAGCAGCCGCCCTCGCGACCGGGGATACCGGCGTGCTCTCCAGGACCGACCGGGACATTCTCGCGCTGGCGCTGGAACTCTCGGCCGTCCTCGTCACCGACGACTTCGCGGTTCAGAATGTGGCGCACCGCCTCGGTATCGAGACCCGGAGCATCCGGCAACGGCCCGCCCGGGCGATCCGGTGGCGCTACCGGTGCAGCGGGTGCGGCCGATACTGGCGGGAGCCGGGAGACTGTCCGGTCTGCGGCGCAGCAATCAAAAGAAAACTTAAATAGATTCCCTGGAGATCTCTTCTCCATGTCCGCCCTTGAAGAGTTGATCACGAAGGCAAAGGCGCTCCAGGCAGAGGGGCACACTCCCGGCCAGATCTCCGACGAACTGGGCCTCTCGATGGAGACAGTCACCTGGCTGCTCACCCAGCAAAAGGGCATGGAGGCCCCAAAAGACGTCCACATCGACTGGACGGCGATAGGGAGCCATGGAATACTCCTCGGCGACATGGCAGTCAACTACCCCCGGTTAAAACCGGGGGCTTGCAGCGGGGCCCCTTGTGGGGCACAGGGCTGCAATTTAATCGGTGCGAAGGTTGACGGTTCAAAAGACGTCCTTATTCGCACGGGCCGGTTGACGCGGCCCCTACCGATTATCCGTGGAACCACGGAATCACCGGCTACCTTTCGTAAATGGTTCAGAGCGCCGTTGACATCGGCGTTGATCAGGGTGCCCAGAGCACTCCGGTACAGTCCTCGCTTGATCCGCCGCTTCCTCCCATAGGGCGGTTTTCGGATCGGGTCGAGCGCGAGAGCGTCCACCTGCGAGGTGTATGCCTCGGAGTGCGAGTCATCGAACCGGATACCATACCCCTCGCACTTGCTCTTCAGCTTCTGCCGGAACTTGTGGAAGGG
>DASQ01000004.1:0-11104 GCA_002503885.1 Methanoculleus marisnigri
TGCGAAACAGGCCCGATAAGAAACCGGTATTCCACCACTTTGTCGCTCTCCCGCGAAACTTCGTCGCGGCCGAAGACTCCTTCTCCTACATGAATGACCTCGCCTGGATCCAGGATATCGCCCTGAAGCTTGGCATTGCGCTGGAACTCTATGACCCGGAGAACAGCGAGATCGTCGAACTCGAGAAACAGTCTGAGGAGGCCGTGCGGTCCTACTACAGGGCCCGGGACTGCATCGTCACCGACGACTTCGGGACGATTCATATCAAGAAGATCGTCGATTCGATACGAGGCGAGGCTCGAGAAGAGTTGATTGCGCTGCTCGGAACCCGATCGGGTGCCATCACCGATGAGCAGTGGCTCCATCTGCTCCGGCAGGCCTACGGCAATGAGTCGACGATCAACGTATCGAGCCTCCGCTGGCTTCTCATCATCTCCGGGAGAGATCCGCAGACGCTGCGATCCCTGCTTCTCATGGGAAAGCAGGACGTACGAACCTCACCTCCACCGACAAGACCGCTGGACATGCCGAAGATAGGCATCCCGGAACAGACACCCGATACGGCTGACGGAGGGGTTGCAGAACTCGTCGCGGCGCTCAAAGATGGGAAGGACCAGGGGAAGCAGGACCGCGCCGCTCAGAACCTGATGAATATCGGGCCGCCTGCAGTCGGCCCGCTCATCGCGGAGCTGAAACGCACGGATCGAGCGACGAAGTTGCGGATAATCCGTATTCTCGGGGTCATCAAAGACCAAGGATCGGTCTATCCCCTCACGGAATGCCTGCGGGATCCGGACCGCGAGGTGCGCAAGAGCGCTGCCGATGCATTGGGGAAGATCGGGGACCCGCGAGCGCGGCTGCTTCTCATGAAGGCGCAGCGGGATAGAGATCCCGTGGTGAAACATGCGGTCCGGAAGGCGCTTGAGAGATTGCGAGACGATCGTTGATCCGGGAGTACGATACGGTGAAGACGCCGGCACCTCCCCGGCCAGGGACATTCTCGAACGAAATATTCAGACAAGCCGGCGGGATTGGCACGGACTATGATGAACGTCCGGATCGCAAACAATCAAGGTTAATACCCGGTCGCACCATCGAATAATTGTATGAAGGAGCTCCGGCATATCGCCAGTTTTCCTGTTTCCGACGGGTTCACGACGGTCCGTGAGGAGACAGCATGACCGTCCAACCCTACGTCCCGGAGCCGCTGCCCCCGGCAGGCATCGACTGGGAGACCCATATCCCCCGGATTGCGTCGGCGAACCGCGCCCTCGCCCGGTACGACGGCATCCTCCAGGCGATCCCGAACCCACGGCTCCTCCTCTCCCCGCTCCTGACGCAGGAGGCGGTGCTGTCCTCGAGGATCGAGGGAACCCAGGCGTCGCTTGAGGACGTCCTGCGGTTCGAGGCGAACCCGAAGGAGCCGATCGGCGATGCGGCTCTTGCCGACATTCAGGAGATCATCAACTACCGGGAGGCGCTGAATACCGCGGTGGAGGCCCTCAAGACCCGACGGCTGGATCTGGCCCTCGTCTGCGACCTGCACCGGATCCTGCTCGCCGGCAGCCGGGGCATGGACCGGGAGCCGGGGTGCGTCCGCACGATCCAGAACTTCATCGGGCGGGACGCTCACATCGAACACGCGATCTTTATCCCGCCGGCGCCGGAGGATGTTCCCGGGGCGCTCGGGGACTGGGAGGCCTACCTGCAGCGGGAGGAGAAGGACGTCCTCGTCCAGCTCTCCGTCCTGAAGGCTCAGTTCGAACTCATCCACCCGTTCTGCGACGGCAACGGGCGTATCGGGCGGATGCTCGTGCCCCTCATCCTCTACGAGAAAGGGCTGATCGGGAGCCCGATGTTCTACATCAGCGCCTACCTCGAGCGGAACCGCCCGGTCTACTACGAGCGGCTGCTCGCGGTCTCGCGGGACGGGGACTGGAACGGCTGGATCGCGTTCTTCCTCCACGCCATCGAGGAGCAGGCCGGGGCGAACGGCCGGAAAGCAACGGCGATCCTCGACCTGTATGACGAGATGAAGCGGACGGTGCCGGAGGTGACCCGGTCGCAGTACGCGATCGCCGCGATAGACGCGCTCTTTAAAACGCCGGTCTTCAGTTCGGCTGAGTTTTACGAGCAGACCGGGATGTCAAGGAGGGCGGCAGAGCGGATCCTCCAGCAGTTCCGGGAACAGGAGATCATCGCCGTCCTTGAGGAAGGCGGGGGACGGCGTGCCACAACCTATGTCTTCTCACGCCTGCTCGCCATCACCGAGGGGGACCGGTTGTGAGTGTTCTGGTACAGCAAGCCCGGTTGCGTATGTCAAAACCCCGATGCAGTATACCCATTTATATACAGGATGGCGGTTGTGCGACACGAAGTGAGGTTTCATGCCGCACAAAAACGGTAGTGCGACACCGGTGACGCACAACGATCGGGCCTGGCCGGCCGCCGGGCCCGTGATTTGCGGCGCGGGGGTGGCGGTATCAGCGCGGGAGACGACGGGGGGTTCGCGATCGACCGGGCATTGGTGCGGGCGTGGGGGTTGCGGTATCCGGCGTACAGGGACTCCGAGGTGGAGTGGGTTGGAGGGGTGCCGGCGGGGTGGTGGCGGTGATCGTGAAGGTACTCGGCGGGGGGGGGGTGATGTGAGGACTTCGACACGGCTGACCCCCTGGTTCTTCCGTCCACGCAAGGAGCTCTCCTCTTCTGCCGCTCCAGGCGATCGATATCATTCCTCATGAGAGGATATGGCATCTTCTGCAGTGAGGGCCTAAAAGCCGTTGAGTATCAGGAAAGACCGACGCACCCGCAAAAAGGTGTACGGGTACATACCGCAATCCCGGGATATAAAAGAGGATGCATGCGGTATGGGCGGTCAGGAGCTCTCTTCAGCAGAAGGGCGCACCAGCGTAAGGAAGTCTACCCGGTCAAAATCCCGGTCATTCGTCACGAAGTAGTCGATGTGGTGCCGGCATGCCGACGCGGCATGCAGGGCATCAGAGAACAATAATCCATACTGCTGCGAGATCCTGAGCGTATCAGCCAGGACGTCTGATGTGTCGAGAACTCTGAGGTTGTACTGTTCCATTACTTCCCGGGTCACGGTATACGGGGTGTCGAGCGTGTTCAGGATCGCCGGGTGCTTCTTGATGTATGCAATAGCTTCCCGTGGTGAAAACATCCCGAATATTCCGGAGGGAATCCGGCCGATCCGAGAACCGGCTCCATCAGGCGGCTTTTCGTGGTGTAAATCAGGGTGTAAAGATGTGAAAACGGGTGTAAATGTGCAAACGACTGTCCCGGTCAACCCCGCCACTCGCACCTGGGGGTGCTCAAACTCCTGTCCTCGAAACCCAGTGGGTTTCTCGAACTACGCTCCCTCGGAACGTCGTTCTACGAACCGTCGTTCACCTCACCCCCTCCCGGCGGCAAAGGACGAGCCCTGCCACGTCTGCGGCCGGCGACCGATGTCGTCGTTGAAACGGGGCGGGGGGTCTACCTCTGCTACGATGGCTTGCGGATGGCAAAGCGGCTGGCGAGGGTGCGGTAGACAACGTGAACTGCATGTTGAAGGTGCCCGGTGGGGCAGAACTGGTCCAGTGGGAGGATCGGGGGTCTGAACCGGTTACGGTGCTGTTGGAGTGGAGAATTAACTCTTTCCAAAAAGGATTCAAAGATGCCGTGACCATCACACGGATGGACCTCGAAGACTTTGTCATCAGGAGGCGAAGGACGTGCAGTCCCTTCACCCTATACGGCGAGATCCTTGAGACCAGGTTGTTCTTCCGCTGGCTCGTGCCGGAGAGAGAGAAGGAGTTGTTTAAGAACATCAAGAACGTACGCCCACGCAAGAAACTGCCGGTCGAGCAGCTCATTGTTCGCGACGACATCAAAACCCTTGTAGGTGCCTGCGACAACCAGCGGGATCGGGCACTCATTATGCTCCTGTGGGACTCCGGGTGCAGGATCAGCGAAATACTCTCCCTCAATGTGGGCCGCGTGCAGTTCGACCGATACGGCGCTGTGGTAATCGTCGATGGGAAGACCGGCCGCCGCCGCCTGCGCCTCATAGACAGCGTTCCTGATCTTCAGCTCTGGTTGAACATGCACCCGCTTCGAACGGACCCGGCAGCCCCTCTCTTCCTGACCAATACCCGATTCGGGGTCGGTCGCAAGAGGTTGAATTCACGCACCGTCCAGAACCGCCTCAAGTATCTCCAGAAGACATTGAATCTGGGGAAACCCACCAATCCACACGCCATCCGACACGGCAGGCTAACCGACCTCGTAAAGAAGGGATTCTCTGAGATGGAACTTCGTCTGATTGCCGGGTGGGAGAAGAGCAGTAACATGCCTGAAGTGTACGTACACCTCAGCGGTGGAGACATTGAAAGGAAGATGCTCGAAAAAGCCGGGTTTGTGGAGGTCACGGTGAATAAAGAACCCAGCCTTCAGCCACTGGAGTGCCCCCGGTGCAAGGCCCTGAACACCTATGATGCCCTGTTCTGCGCGAAGTGCTCTATGATACTCGTCGAAGAAGTGGCGAGGATGGTGGAGAGCAAGACGGAGAAGGCACAGCAGAGCTTTGATTACGACGCGGCGATTCAGAAGATGAGAGCAGACCTGGGCCTCCCGGCTCAATAAGACTCCACTCCATTTTTTTAGTAAAACTCCCTGGGGCTGAATCGCGATGCTGCTTTCTATCACGCTTGCTCCGTCGTTGTAGCAGCTCTGCCGGTCTCCTGTGCAGTTGGCCCATGCACATACACCGAGCGCGGTTCTCGCTTAAATCACCCCTCACCCACCTATTCTGTGTGTGAGAGAGGCCGACGGCCTAACGCCGATCCCACGGCATCTTCGCACAGGAGAACCGCATGGAAGAGATCACCCAGGAAGTACTCGACCACATCCCGGACCCCATTGCAAAACTCGTCTGGGAGAAGTGGATCGCCGACGGTAAAGCCAGATTGATAACGCCACACAACGAGGGAACGAAATGCAACGCACAGACAGGATAGACGGCAGCCCACGGGATGAAGCGTGCACCAACATCGATTCACACGGGACTGCCAACAACTCTTCTCCGTCCGGAGTTATAAGTCCAACTCCCGAAAAGCGAATGGCAGGTGTCGTCCCGCTCTACCTGGTCCAGCAGGTCGTGGCCGCCGAGATCGGCCGATACGGCCGGGCGGTGCGGGAGATCCACATCGTCCGGACCGGCTGCCACTACTACACCGTCACAACCCTGACGGGACAGGAGGTAGCCGGCCATGACTGAACCCGGAACCCTCTCCCACAGCGCCGGCGGAGCGCTCCACATCGCCGTCGACGCCGAGCACTACCGGATCGAGGCGGAGGACCTCAAGAGCCTGCTCTTCTATGGCCGGGTAATTCCGATCACCGAGGACCGTTCACGGACGACCCCCGGCGGGATCCTGGTCAGCGAGATCGCCATCGAAGGGCATGCGGCGATGAACGCTTCGGGCAAGGCAGTGATGCTCCATACCCGTGTCGGCTCCTACATCGTCCCGCTCATCAGTTTCCAGCGGGTCGCCCGCGGAGAGGCCATCTCCGCCCCGCTCTTCCCCCTCATCCCGGGGGTGACGGGATGAGCGACGGGCCACCGGGCCGGAGCTCGAGCACCAGAGGTGCGAGTAACGGCGACATCAGAAATGTGATCAACGTGCTCGCCCCCGACGGCGGTGTGGTCGAGGTCCGGGCGCTCGCCGACGGTGTCACCCACTCCGGCTACTTCGACGACTACGAGGCACTCGCCCGGGCCGTCGAGGCCCTCGACGCCGACCCCTCGGTCGCCGGGATCTATGTCACCCTCAATGGTGTGAACCCGGCCCTCCTTGCCCGGCGGGCGAACCGGATCAAGCTGCGGCTGTCCCGGAAGGACGCCACGACCGCCGACGCCGACATCATCCGCCGGCGCTGGTTCCCGGTCGACATCGACCCGGTCCGGCCGAGCGGGGTCTCGTCGACCGACGCCGAGCACGACGCGGCGCTCGCCGCGGCGGAGCGGATCGCGGCCTACCTCGCCGAGCAGGGGTTCGGGGCGCCCGTCCGGGCCGACTCGGGCAACGGCGCCCACCTCCTCTACCGGGTGGACCTTCCAAATGATGAGCCCTCGACCGCGCTTGTGAAGGGCTGCCTCACCACCCTCGACGCCCTCTTCTCGAACGAGGCCGTGACCGTCGATACCGCGAACCATAACGCCGCCCGGATCTGGAAACTCTACGGAACCCTGTCACGGAAGGGTGACAATACCCCGGAGCGGCCCCACCGGCGGGCGAGGCTGCTCGCGGCTCCAGCGGAGATCGGTGTTGTTCCCCTGGAGCAGTTGCAGCACCTCGCGGGGCTCCTCCCCCGGGAAGAGCCTCCGCGGCAGAAGAAGGCAGGCGGCAACGGCCCCGGTATCGACCTTGCCGCCTGGCTCCTCGACCACGGCATCGCCGTCCGGTCGACGCGGCCCTACCTGGGCGGCACGCTCTACATCCTCGAGGACTGCCCGTTCTCGTCGGCCCACAAAGACGGAGCTTTCGCGATCCAGTTTGCAAACGGCGCCGTCTTTGCCGGCTGCCACCATGCAAGTTGCGGTGGAGGGGCGCAGCGCTGGCCGGAACTCCGGGAGATGTACGAGCCCCGGGAGAAGCAGAAGAAAAAGCGGGAGGAGGCACCCGCCCCTCCCCCGGCACCAGTGGAGGACGAGCACCGCCGCAGGGCGACGGAGATCCTCCGGGACGGCGACCCGCTCGCCTTCCTCCTCGACACCTTCCACAAAGAGCACGTCGGCGACCGGACCGTCGCGGAGTGCCTGGCGATGTCCATCGCTTCACAGTCTGTCGCGAACACGAAGGGGCTGCACGTCGCCATCTCCGGCAACTCCGGCAAGGGGAAGAGCCACGCCTGCGTAACGATGCTCAACCTCATCCCGGCGGACTACAAACTCACCGGCACGGTGAGCAACAAGGCGCTCTACTACGCCGACGACCTCCGGCCGGGGACGGTGATCCTCTTTGACGACACCTCGCTCTCAGACGACCTGCAGGAGGTTCTGAAGTCGGCCACCTCGTCCTTCCACGAACCCATCGAGCACCGGACCGTCACGGCCGACCGGCAACTCCGGGTCTGCACCATCCCGGCCCGGTGCGTCTGGTGGCTCGCGAAGGTCGAGAACCCCGGCGACGACTAGGTGATGAACCGGATGCTGACGGTCTGGATCGATGACTCGGCCGAGCAGGACCGGGCAGTGCTCGAGCACCTCAAGGAGACGGAGGCGAGCAGACCTGCCAGGGGCGACGACCCGGACGTCCTCACCGCCCGGGCGCTCTGGTCGATCGTGAAGCAGCAGCGGATCTTCGTCCGCATCCCCTTCGCCCGGCGGATAGGGTTCTCGAACGTCGCGAACCGCAGGAACCCCGCGATGCTCTTTGACCTGATCAAGTGCCACGCGGCCCTCCGGTTCCTGCAGCGGGAGGGGAAGGAGATCGACGGGGAGGTCCGGATCGCGGCGACCCGGCAGGACTTCGATGCAGCCGTCCGCCTCTACGCTGCGATCAATCAGGAGGGCGGCGGGCAGGACTCAAAGATGACCCGGAACGAAGCCGCGGCGCTCGCCACCATCGCCCGGATGGGCTGGGAGTCGTTCACCGTCCGGATGCTGCAGGAGGCGACGGGGCTCTCCTACCACCAGGTCCGGCGGATCCTGCAGGGCTACACCGCAAAGGGCACGGCCTACTGCGGCCTCCTCGAGAAGTGTCCCGCCATCAGCGTGGTGGACACGACGATCATCGACGAGAGCACCGGGACGACCGTACGCCGGCATGAACTCCATTTCCAGTTCGACGCCGGACGCTACCTGGAGTGGGTGGCAGAGCTCGCGGTCTGGCTGGAGGATGAGGGCGAGGGGGAGGATGACCCCCCACCACCTTCTGGCGGGAGTTGTAACGATGGTTGCAATAGTGGTTGCAATAGTGGTTGCAAAGAGATCGAAGGTGATGTTTCTCCTCAGAATGACGAGATATCCTGGGACGGCGGGGATATTGAAAAGATTGATGACGGCGATCCTGGGTCGTTTGCAACAATTTCTGGATCACACAGTTCATCCGATCCTGCTCCACTGGAAGAACCTCAAGATCGCTTGCACGACCGGAGCACGCTGTGTGTTTCGGAAAAAGTTGCAAATGAAAAAGTCGAAAATGATGATCCATCGACTTATCAGAAAATCAGCAGCGTATCAATGAATAAATCTTCACACGTTGTTTGCAACCATGTTTGCAACCCCCTTTGCAACACGGGTGCAACTGTTGCAAACTATGTCCGGCCGCTCTCCGGGGTGCTTGACCCGAGGACGTTTGCCCGGGTGAAGGTCGAACTCGGCCGGTGCGATATCTGTGATACGGGAAAAGCGGTCTACCGTTCACGCGAGGCACAGACGCATATCTGTGAGGGGTGCTATGCCCGGCTGGTGCGGGAGGGGAACGCGAGGGAGGGGGTGAGGTGATCCCCTGGACAGTGAAAGATGGCGTGCACCACCGCAGAGACTTTTGAGGCATACCTCCCTATTTCCGGATTCTCCTCGTTTAGCAGGGCTTTAAAAACCGAAATCATAATCCCATCCCGCAAACAAAGGAACCTTCAGCAGAAGGATAGCATTACCATTGCTCTGCCGTTCATCCTGGAGAAAACACGGTAGTTTCGCCCTTTATCCGATCAGACGTGCAGAAGAACGCACAATCGGAGAGATATTCCGCCATGCTGCAAAAGGAAGATATCAGAAGAGATGCGCTCGGCCGGATCGTGCGCATCACTATGAACGCGCTGCCGGGCTACACCAGGCCTGCCGACCGACGGTGAAGTGATGGGGCGTCATACATGAGAGAAGCACATGATGTTTTTGCTCGGGTACGGTGCTGGAAGTGAAGCGCGTGGATGACCTATACTCCCTGCTCGCCCGCTTTGAAGGACGACGGATCGATTTCAAGGAAGAAGTGAGCCTGAACCTCTACAGGCTTCTGTCCGCGTTTGCCAACACCGCCGGCGGGATAGCCGTCATCGGGATCCGCGACCATGATCATGCCGTAGTCGGAGTCGACCTCAGAAATAATGCCGTCAAAAAACTCGCAGACAGCATAACCACCCGGCTTGGCATTCATCCGGTCATCGAGATCCGCGAGATCGAGGGGAAGTCCGTCGTCACCGTTGCCGTCGAACGGAGCCGCGTGCCGGTCGCCTGTGACGGCCGGTACTACACCCGCATCGGCGACACGACACGCGAGATGCTCCCGGACGAGCTTCGCGGGTTCTTCCAGCAGAGCATTGAGTGGGACAGCGTCGCGGGGCCGTACTCGTTCGATGAGATCGACGAGGAGACGGTGCGGCGTTTCCTCGCCGGTGCAAAGGCGGCAGGTCGCCTCGCTGCCGTCGATCCGGCCGAACCGGTCGAGGCCGTCCTTCGCCGCCTCGGGCTTGCCGGGGACGGAGGGATCAGCAACGGAGCCATCGTCCTCTTCGGCAGAGACCCGCAACGGTACTTCCAGAACTGCATTCTCCGGATCGGGCGGTTCAAGCGGGCGGATATCATCGTCGGCGACCACGAGATCAGGGGCAATCTCTTTCACCAGTTTGAAGAGGGCGAGCGGATTATCAAGCAGTATCTCGGCGTCAGGTACGACATCTCGGAGGAGGCGATGCAGGAGTCGTTTCAGAGGAGAGAGGTCTGGGACTACCCGCTTCCGGCGATCCGGGAGGCGCTTCTCAACGCGCTCATCCACCGCGATTACTTCAACAACACGATTCAGACGCAGGTCAAGATCTTTGACGACCATATTCGCTTCCACAATCCCGGCCATCTCCCCGAAGGCGTTACCATCGATATGATCTTAAAAGAGCACTACTCCTACCACCGCAACCCGAAGGTTGCCGATATTTTCTACCGTGCCGGGCTCGTCGAACGCTACGGATCGGGGATCGAGCGGATCATCACGGCCCTCCGCAGCGCCGGGATGCCGGTTCCCACCTTCACCAGCAGTCCGCTCGGGTTCACCCTGACGATGCGGATGGATATGCTGAACGAGAGTTCCCTTCGGAAGATGGAACTGAATGAACGGCAGATCCTTGCGGTGGAACGGGTCAAGGTCGAGGGGAGCATCACGAGCGGTGCCTATCAATCACTCACCGGTGTCTCGGCAGCGACGGCTTTCAGGGATCTCAAGGCCCTGGTTGACCGTGGTATCCTGGAGCAGGTGAGCCCGTCGAGGAGGAATACACGATATGTCCTGCGGGAAAGGCCATCATGAAGTGTGGATATTTCCAAAGCGTTCCGGCGAAACAGGGGCTGGTCCGGGCCTGAAACCGGGTAGATGCCCCCCTGGCGTGGGTAAATGATGGATGGATGAGAGATGGATGAAAGATGAATGAGAGATGGATGAGAGATACGCTGCATAAGAAGAGCTGATCGAAGATGTGTGATGAGCGCCGCGCGGGGCTTGAACGGCCGCACTACATCACAAATGTCCTGAAAGCCGGCGGCAGAACGGTGCACTGGAAGATCGCCCTGATCGCGTGCACGATCGGAGCGAACCGTGTGTTTTCGAATCTGTTGCAAACGAAAAAAATCGGAAATCGTGATTTGTCGATTAATCGGCAATCCCCAAGTGCAGCGGAGAGTTCACAGACAAAAAGTGTTTGCACACCCCTTTGCAACACCATGTACAACAGTGTTGCAACACCCGTCCGGCCGCTGCCCGGGCTGCTCGACCACCGGATGTTTGCGTGGGTGAAGGAGATCTCGGGGGGTGTACGATCTGTGATACCGGGAAGGCGGTCTACCACTCCCGCGAAGTACGGGCGAGTGTCTGCCAGGGGTGGTATGCACGGCTTGTGCGGGAGGGGAACGCGAAGGAGGGAGTGCGGTGATCCCCGACGCTCCGACCATTCATGAGCTCGGAGTCCTCCCAACGCCAGGTGTCCGATACGTCCGAAAAATGTCCGAAAAATGTCCGTTAGTCGAATAACAAGGTGGGATTACTCCCACCCCGTCTTCCAGGAACCCACCTTGCGACTTTCACCGCAGTAGTGCATCTTGTCAGTTTATTTT
>DASQ01000004.1:11157-13085 GCA_002503885.1 Methanoculleus marisnigri
GGAGGGGGAGACCCCCTCCCCGTCAGCCCCACCCCCGCGAGGCGATATCTCCACGGTCCACTTGCAGGGGCATGTGTCAATGGCGGAATAAAAGTGCTCAATAGTGGCGGTACAATAGTGCTCACTTCCCCTGCATAAGGTCTTCGTTTTCGATCCCATTTCCCCCGATTTATCCGTGCGGGATGATGCCCTGCCTTCGTCGCTCCTTGAGCCGGTAACTATCCCCCTTGATGTTCAGGGTCGTACAGTGGTGGAGAATCCTGTCCAGCACCGCAGCAGCGATGATATGATCACCGAAGATCTGTCGAATAGGGAGAGGATGTTACCATCCTCCCCCCTTCCAGGAACCGTACGTGCGGCTTTCACCGCATACGGCTCGCGCATTTCACGACCCGCCGGACGGGCGGCTCGATGCGAAGAATGATAATTTGGTTTGTAACCATGGCGTCTGTCTCTTGATGCGTTCCCTTCTTTCAAGGAAATAATTCCGGTCTAGATAGGGGTTGGCATCAAGTTTGGGATATGCGTATCGCCGAATGTGTATATCCTCGAATTTCAGGAGGGTATTCACTTTCGTCTTAAACATCCATTTTCTACCCTTTTCCGGGTGCCAGTACCTTCGGGCTATCCATCTCTTTCCTTTGTTGGTGTGTCGACGTTTTGCCCATCTCCAGGTGACCGTCCAGATGTGATTATCCATTGCTTTGAATGTGCCCGAAGCAACAATGTGACGATGGTAATTTGCCCATCCTCGGATGATTGGATTGAGGATCCGGATAAGTTCATCCTGTGTCCCTGCTTGGGCTTTGTGAATCGTTGCCGTGATCTTTTCCCGAATTGACTTAATCGATTTCACGGATGGTTTGATGAGAAGTTTCCCTTTGAATTTGCGGAAATTCCAACCAAGAAAGTCAAATCCATCCTCGATATGGGTTATCAGGGTCTTTTCCGTCGACAGTTCAAGTCCTCGTGGTGCAAGGAATTCCCGAATGGTTTCTTTTGCTTCCTCTGCTATCTCTTTTGTAGGGGTGATGACCAGGAAGTCATCTGCATAGCGAATGAGGTAGATTCTCGTTCTGGGGAATCGTTCCTTGAGGGCTGCTTCCATCCCGTCCAACGTCATATTGGCGAAGATTGGAGAAACAAGGCCACCTTGAGGGGTTCCTCTGTCTGTAGGATAAAGATTCTGATCAAAGACAAATCCAGCTCTCAGGAATTGTCCCAGGATCGATTGATCCATTGGGATGTGATTTTTAAGCCAATCATGGGAGATGGTGTCAAAGCACCCTCGGATATCTCCTTCCAGAATCCATTTGTTCGATCCCTTTTGGCTGAGGCATAGGAACGCGTATTGTGATGCGTCCTGTGCACACCGAAAGAGTCTGAACCCGAATGAGCGGGGGTCTGCTGTTGTTTCTGCGATAGGCTGGAGAGCCAGCGCGTAGAGTGCCTGCATTGCCCGGTCATACATGGTTGGAATGGAGATGGGACGTTTGGTATCCTTCCCGGGTTTTGGGATATAGATACGTCGTGATGGTTGTGCCCGATACTGGCGATCCGTAAGACTCAGGGCTGCTCGCATCTTCTCTGTTGCAGTGCTCCAGAGTTCCCCGTCGACGCCAGGTGTTCGTTTTCCCTTATTCTGAGTCACTATTCGCACTGCAAGCAGTTTTGCCGAGTGCGAATGAGTCAGCAGGTAACTGAGCCGTTTCACCAAATTCCATTTTCGTTCATCGGTAGCCTTTGCAATCCGGGTCTGTAGCCTGTTAACATCGGATCTCACTGTGGCCCAATCAATGGCGTTCCATTGTTGGGCAAGATCCTCGTCAGTATGTTTCTCGCACAGTGGCGTCGTTGAATGACATACTTTCACGGGTTTACGTCGAATAACAAGGTGGGATTTCTCCCACCCCGTCTTCCAGGAACCC
>DASQ01000088.1 GCA_002503885.1 Methanoculleus marisnigri
CCTTCAGGGCGGGGTAGTTCACTCCATCGAGATTGCTTCCGACGGGCACTCGTCGACGCAGGTCTCGCAATCGACGCAGAGGTCGACGTCGACTTTAGCTTTGCCGTCTTCCAGATGAATGGCGGCAGCGGGACAGACGTCCACGCAGGTCTCACAGGCGGTACACTTCTCTACATCAACAACTGCTGGCACTTTTGTTCCTCCGAACTTACATTAGTGTATGAGTGCATCAAAAATAAATTTCGCTCCCCGGGATGGATCGGGAGCATTTTTATAGCCCGAGGACTTCCTGCATCGTGTACATGCGCGGTTCCCGGCCCTTGATCCAGCGTGCGGCCCGGACCGCGCCCTGCGCGAAGACCGCCCGGTCGTAGGCGCGGTGGGAGATCTCGATACACTCGAAGTTCCCCGCGAAGAGGACGGAGTGATCGCCGACAATGTCGCCACCACGGATGGCGTGAACACCGATCTCGCCTTTCCGTTCCGTCTCACCGACGCGGCCGTAAACCTTCTCGCGGTTCCCGAGTTCCTGGTCAAGGATCTCAAGGATGGTCTTTGCCGTGCCGCTCGGGGCGTCCTTCTTGTAGCGGTGGTGGGCCTCCGTGACCTCGATATCGTAGTCGCCGAGCTGGCGGGCGGCTTCCCGCACGAGTTTCCAGAAGATGTTGACGCCGACCGAGAAGTTGCTCGATATCACCGCGGGGACATGCCCTTCGACGGCGCCCCGGATCACTTCCCTCTGTTCGGGGGAGAACCCGGTCGTCCCGACGACGAGCGCCACGTTGTTTCTGGCTGCCGCCTTGATGTTCTCGACCGCAGCGGCTGCAACGGTGAAGTCTATCAGGACATCGGGCCTTTTCACTTTGAGGAATTCGTCAATTCTTGCCGAAGGGACTACCTCTGTCCCAAACAGCGGTCCCTCCTTCACGTCGATCCCGCCGACGAGTTCCAGATCGGGAGCCTCGTTGACGATGCGGCCGATCATGGTGCCCATACGTCCCAGGGCCCCGGATACGACTACCTTAACCATAGTTTACCAGCACCTTTCGTAGTTGTTCTGTCTTCGCTTCGTCGAGCTCGTCGAGCGGCAGCCGGACCGGTCCCGCGGCCATCCCGATGAGTTCCACCGCCTTCTTGACGGGGATGGGGTTCGTGTCGATGAACATCGCCCGCATAAGCGGAGCGAGTTTGTAGTGCAGGTCCTGTGCGCGGGCAAGGTCGCCTGCACGGAAAGATTCGTACATCTGCACCATCCGGCCGGGGTCGACGTTCGCGGCCACCGATATCACGCCCGCACCTCCCAGGGCAAGGACCGGAAGGGTCATTGCATCGTCCCCGGAGAGCACGATGAACTCCTCGTCCCGCGTCCCTTCGATGATACGAGAGATCTGGGTGATGTCGCCGCTTGCCTCCTTGATCCCGACGATGTTCGGGTGCTCCGCCAGTTCGACCACCAGGTCGGGCTGGAGGTTCTGCCCCGTACGGCCGGGAACATTGTAGAGGACGATCGGGAGATCGAGATCGGCGAGCTTCGTGAAATGCTTGATGAGCCCGGAACGGTTCGGCTTGTTGTAGTACGGGCTGATGACGAGCGCGCCGTCCGCACCCGCATCCTGCGCCGACCGGGTCAGGCGAACCGCCTCTGCCGTGTTGTTCGATCCTGTCCCTGCGAGCACCGGCACTCGCCCGTTGACGACCCCGACGGTCTCGCCGATCACCTTCTCGTGCTCCTCGAACGTGAGCGTCGCGGACTCCCCGGTCGACCCACAGGGCACGATGCCATTGACTCCGCGTTGTAGCAGTGATTCGATGTTGGACCGTAATCCTTCAATATCGAGACTCGCCTCGGAGTCCCGGTGAAAAGGGGTAATGATTGCCGGAAGGATTCCCTCAAACATATAGTGAGGTTTACCGCTTCCCTGTATTTATCTTTCTTGAGATGTACCCGGCAACTCTGTTCCGGACGCACTTGCTGTCAATCACGGCAACTTCACTGACGGCGTGTTTGTTTTCATCAAAGTCTCCGCTGAATCTGTCGCGATGCTTGACAATGAGTTCCTCGCCGAGGTTCTTGATATATGATGGCTTTATTCCCATGTGGACCTTCCCTTATAATTGTGCATACATAATGCGATTCGACAGTTTAAGAACATTTTGTGCGACCATGACCGGATCCTCCGCGAGGACCCGGATCATCGGTTCTTTCCCCATAGCCCCCCGGTCGTAGATGACGTCGGGCACGCCCTCCTTGCAGCAGGAGGCGACCCCCCAGTCCATCGTCCGCACCCCCGGCGGTTCTTTTGCCCGGTCAAAGGAGCAGACCTCGAAGAGGAGGTTATCCAGCTCAGGGAGGATTGCGTCTGAGAAGCGGATGTTTGCCGCGCTCCTGACCTGCGGGTTAACGTGCATGGCCGTGATGACGATCCGGGCAACGTGATCGCTTGCCCCGAACGCGATCTCCCCGACGGGGTGGACCGCCTCACCGAGCCTGACGATCCGGCCGAGGACACCTGCCACGTCGTCCTTGCTCCGCGCGTCGGGCAGGGCGTAGACGATGTTCATCCCGACCTGTGGGATGAGCCGGACGTCCATTCGCTCGGTGAGCAAGGTTACAGCCTCTCCCAGACGGTCGATAACCCTCCCGCGGTCTTCCGATGTCATGCTGTACCCCTCACGTCGGGTGCCATATATGTGTTCTGCTCAGGCAAGGCCGATATCGCCGCGAACTTCCGTGAGCCCTTCTATTGCGAGACGGTAGAACGTCTCCATATCCATGAGAGACTCGATCAGCCGGATCCTCTCGCGATCGCAGCCCGCGGCGAACGACTTCTCCTTGAACTTCTTCTTCACCGTCCGGGGGGTGACCTCATCGATCGCCCCGCCCTTCACCAGGGCGCAGGCGAGGATCAGACCGGATACACTGTCCGCTGCCTGGAGCGCAACCTCGACCGGGCGCTCGTAGCCGGATGTGAGCAGGTGGTTGTGGCGCCTGACGATATCCGCGATCTCCTCCGGGACACCGTTTTCGAGAAGGAGCCGGTAGCCCTCGATGCCGTGCCGCTCCATATCCCCTCCGACGATGTCGTAGTCGATGTCGTGCAAAAGACCGATCACCTCCCACGTCTCTCTATCCTCGCCGAGGTGCTCGGCGACCTTCCTCATGATGGCCGCCGTGGCGTGGCTGTGCACGATGTGGGACGGCGACGCCACATAGCGCCGGAGCAGGGCCAGTGCCTCGTCTCTCTCCATACGAGAGGGGTTTCTCCCGCGCCCGGGATAAATATGTGGGTCTCCCACCCGGGGATAGAGATATACCTGCCCTTACCCTACCTCTGTACATGAATCTACGGGTTCTTGAGGTGCTGGCCGCATTCGGGTGCCTTGCGCTGTTTGTCGTGCTGCTGGTGACGCTGCCCGCACTGATGGTGGGGATAGAAGGGCTTGCATACGTCTTCGCGCTGGTCGCCTTTATCGCCGCGCTCAGTATTGCAGGCTATCTGATCGATAAAAAAGTCGCTTAACTCCGCTTCTTCTTTATATTTTTCCTGAGGCGGTAATAACTCAAGGGGTGGTTGACCCGCTCGCAGTCCTTATCCCGGTTGGCACAGAGCCCGAAGGTGCGCATGGTGGCGCACGACGGCGGGGTATACTCGGTGCCGCCCCGGCCGGAGATGTGCTCCACCTGGTACATCGTCATATCGAGGTCGAAGTCGGGGGCCCGCGCGAAGATCTCCGCAATCCCGGTGGTGTTCATCCCGACGGTATGGAGGAACGACGTGATGGCGAACCGGCCCATATGCGTCAGGTTCGCTCCTGAGGTGATCGCCTGGATGAGCGCGTTGATGCAGGGTGGGAACGCCTCCTCCTTGATCTCGCCGAACTGCTCGAGGATCTGCTCCTGCTGCAACGCAACGATCTCTTTTGTAACCGCATCAAGACGCTCGCAGATCCCGGACGGCACCCGGAGCGGCAGTTGATCGACCAGGATGACCCGGATCCGTTCCCGGATGAGTTCATCGATCTCGCCCGGCGCAAGGTTCACGCCTCCCTGCTGCACGTCCCTGTTGACGAGCCGCCAGCGCCGATCGCGCAGATGGGGCACCAGTTCCACGTAATCGGTGACCGGCAGGGTAGCGGTCGTGGCACTGATGCCGATGCTCCAGGCAACGAACCGCCGTATCTCCGGGTCCTCGGTCGCGAGGAAGAAGGATGCGCGTTCTGCTTCGTAGCGCGCAAGACGGTCGATAAGCGATCGGTCCCCGATGCAGGAGACCAGTATCCGGGCAAGCGCATAACTCGCGATCTCAAACTCGGGCTTGAGATTCTGCGTATTCTCGTCCCCAAACTCCCTCTTCGACGTAAGCGCAGCGATGACCCGCTCCTTTGCCCGCTCGAGCGCCAGAGCGCCCGGGCTGCTGGTGAGAAACTCTTCGAGCGACTCAACGTGCCGGCGGGCCAGCTGCTGCGATTCTTTCAAAAAAGGGTATTTAATGAGTTCTTTGCGGTCGAGTACAATATCCATCAATCGGCCTCAATCCGAGGAGCAAGAAGGTACTCGACGCGGCCGTTGCCGTTCGCAATGTCAAAGGCAAATCGTACCGGATGGTCGATGCCGAGGTAGACCTCCACCTCACCCGCACGTGCCATAACCCGGCCCATATCCTTTAAGTAATCGATCGAGAAGAGGGAACGGGCCCGCACCGGGTTGAGCGCGACGAGCTGGTCTTCGCCGAGCGCGAGTTTGATGTGGTCGGTATCTCCCTCCGCCTCCATGTAGAAAGTCATGGTATCGGGGTCGATCCCGAGCGCGATCTTGTCGGAGATGACGGCAGCTGCTTTGATGGCATTGTTCAGCGCGTCTCCCGATATGATCGCCTTGCCGGGGAGTTCTATTCCCGGTGGATTCGGATCTTTCCGGATGGTGTTGACGTCGAGGAGCGTGACCGAGTAGCGGTAGCCTCCAAAACTCAGTTCCAGTTTCCGCTCTTCATCGAGCAGACTGAGCGTCAGCGCGTCGCCTTTCCCCATCATCCCGATGATGTTCTTCATCTTTGCGATATCCAGGCCCAGTTCACCGGTTGTCGCCAGGAAAGAATTGAACGCCGTGCTCTGGAGTTCCAGGGAGACCATGGCCACGTTGGCTGTATCGACAGAACGCGTCCTGATCTGGTCCTCCGCCGTGTGTAGGCGGCATTCCGTCACCAGTGCGGCGATCGCGTCGATGGATTCCCGAAATATTTCTGCATCAATCGTTGCCTTTAACATTGTGACCCCTTATTAAACTCTCGTCTAAAGTATATAATCACACTTTTCATTATAGTGCTTTACGATCAAAACCGGGAGAAAGCCCATGGCGCCTATCGTGGGAGGGGGCACAGCAGACTCCGGTCGCCCATACTCCGCAACCGTATCATTGATGATTAACGGCATCAAACACTATCCATAATCTCCTTGATAATGCTTGATGGGTCAAGTACATCTGTCAGCCTCAAGTGGAGGGTAATCT
Organism: Methanoculleus marisnigri; assembly: GCA_002503885.1. GTDB lineage: Archaea > Halobacteriota > Methanomicrobia > Methanomicrobiales > Methanoculleaceae > Methanoculleus > Methanoculleus marisnigri_B. The sequence continues at coordinate 5,507 of DASQ01000088.1, forward strand.
CGCAATGGGTTCTCAATGGTCAAAAGACAGCGTCTATAAAAAGGCGATGAAGGCGGGATACCGGGCACGGGCCGCCTACAAACTGCTGGAGATCCAGCAGCGCAACGATATCATCAGACCCAGTGATAACGTCGTCGACCTCGGGGCGGCGCCGGGCAGCTGGCTGCAGGTGCTCCGCGATCTGACCGGAGGGAAGGTCATCGGCGTGGACCTCAACCCGATCGCGCCCATCGGAGGCGTCACCACCATCGTCGGGGACTTTACCGATCCTCTTGTTCAGGAGCGCATCCGCGAGGAGGCCGGTGGGATCGTCAACATCGTGGTCTCCGATGCCTCACCGAAACTCTCCGGCCAGAAGACCTACGACCAGGCTCGCGCAATCGGGCTTGGCGAGGATGCTCTGGCGTTTGCCTGCACGCTTTTAAAGCCCGGCGGCAACATGATAATAAAGTCGTTCCAGGGTGAGCTCTTCGGGGAATTGATGACCGAGGCAAGGAAGCATTTCTATTCCGTTCGGGGGTACAGGACGAAGGCGTCACGGAAAGGGAGTGCTGAGACCTACATTATAGCAAAGAATTTCAAGGGAAGATGCGATGGTGCTGAAGGACCCCTATAACCGGACCGTGACCAACCTCCGGATCAGCCTGACCTCCCGGTGCAACCTGCGGTGCATCTACTGCCACGCAGAGGGTGAGGTAAGCCCAAAGGAGCAGATGAGTGCCGAGGATATCGCCGAACTGATACGGGTGGGCGTGCAGTTCGGCGTTAAAAGTATCAAGTTCACCGGCGGCGAGCCCCTGCTCCGCCGTGACCTTGTCGATATCGTCCGCTCGGTGCCGCCGGGCGTCGAGTCCTCCCTGACGACGAACGGGACGCTGCTTGCCGCAAAGGCTGCAGAACTCAAAGAGGCCGGGCTTGCCCGGGTGAACGTCAGCCTCGATACGCTCCGTCCGGACCGCTACCGGGCCATCACGGGGAAAGACTGTCTCGCAGACGTTCTCGCCGGGATCGATGCAGCGATCGAGGTCGGACTGACCCCGGTCAAGCTCAACATGGTGCTCCTCGACGGCATCAACGAGGATGAACTGGACGATTTCATGGCGTTCGTCCGGGACAAAGAGGACCTCATCCTGCAGATCATCGAGTTGATGGAGTTCAACGAGTGCAAGTTCCACGGGGACGTGGATAGCGTCGAGCGGGACTTAAACGATCGGGCGACCCGGGTCGTCACCCGCAGGATGCACCACCGGAAGAAGTACTGCCTCGACGGCGCCGAGATCGAGGTGGTCCGCCCTCTCCACAATACGGAGTTCTGCGCATTCTGCAACCGCCTGCGCGTGACCTCGGACGGCAAACTCAAGCCCTGCCTCCTCCGGAGCGATAACCTGATCGATACCACGGGCAAGCACGGCAAGGAGCTGGAAGACGCCTTCAGGGAAGCCGTCAGCAGACGCAAGCCGTTCTTTGTGTAAACGAGGTTCGGCCCAATGGGCCGAACGGAGTTCGAGCACCGGAGGTGCGAGCAGCGACGCGTGCCCGGGGGGCAGGCGGAGTTTGAGAAAACGCTTCGCGTTTTCGAGTGGCGATGACCGGCCCCTAGGGCCAATCAAAGCCCAATCTCCGTCTGGTGAGAACACCGGCGCCCACCCGGCCCGGTTTCACCGCCACCCATACCGGCCCAAACCCCGCATCGCCGGAGCCCCGCCCGGCGTTTCCGGCCCCATCCCTGCCTGCACACAAGGAATACTTTTTGTACCACTCTCCCCAATAGGAGAGAGTATGCTGGAAATGAACGAGTATGTCCGTGTCATGCAGAAACTGTACGGCAAATCGCTGATCCTGGAGAGTCCTACCGAGTTCCACCCGGTCCTGAACTTTTACTTCACCGATGCCCTCGCCCACATCGACTTCACCCTCGGCATCCTGGCCTACAACTACATGTCGCCCCGGAATATCATGAGCATGGAGTATATGCGCTGGCGCGTGGATGAGGCGAAGGTCGGGGAGCGGGCATACTTCCCCGGGTTCATCAACTGGCTCAAGACCGAGCACCCGGAGATGTTCGAAGAACTCCCGATGCTCTGGAGCGGCGTCTACGACAGCGACGACCCCGCCCAGTACAGGAGTTTCCGCATCGTACTCAACCCCGACGACAAGAGTGCAATCCCGGCCGATTACCTCTCGATGTTCGTCGACGAGTTCTTTGACCCGAAGTTCGTCAAACAGCTCTATGGGACCTCAGCGCTCGCCCGGCTCTTCGACGAGTACGCGCGGAGCAGATCTGCATAAGGAGACCGTGCATGGATGTCGCCCGACTCACTTCATCGCTTATCCGGATCAGGAGTGAGAACCCGCCGGGGAGTACGGCCGACCTGGTCGCATTCATCGGAGAGTTCCTCGACTCGCTCGGGGTGAAGAACCGCATCGTCTCGTATCCGGGCGGGCGGGAGAACCTCGTCACGACTGAGGCGGACCCCCGGCTCCTCCTCTGCGGCCACGTCGACGTGGTCCCCGCCATCCCCGACGACTGGACGCACGACCCCTGCAGCGGGGAGATTGCCGACGGCTACGTCTGGGGGAGAGGCGCCACCGACATGAAAGGAGGATGCGCCGCCCTCCTCATCGCCTACCGCGACCTCCTCGAGAGTGGGGTGGAGCCGAAGGCGCAGTTCGCCTTCGTCTGCGATGAAGAGACCGGCGGGGAGCACGGCATCCGGTCGCTGCTTGCAGACGACCTGCTCCTGCCCCACGACTGCCTGATAGCCGAACCGACGCCGGCGATGAGCCCGGCAGTCGGCCAGAAAGGCCTCTACCGGGTCGACCTCTCGTTCCACGGCAGGCCGGGCCATAGTTCCCTCTATCCCCTGGTCGGGAAGAGCGCCATCATGGCGGCGTTCGACCTGGTCGGCTACCTGCAGGAGGTCCACGCGCGCCCGTTCCCCGTCACCGAAGACCTGCAGCCGCTCGTCGCACAGTCCGCCCGGATCTTCCGCGACATCTTCGGGATCGAGGGAGGGGACAACATCCTGACAAGGCTGATGTTCAATCCGGGGCGCATCGAGGGCGGTGAGAAGGCCAATATCGTGGCGGAGCAGTGCCGGATGGAGCTTGACATCCGGGTGCCGTGGGGCTGCTCCCTCGACGACCTCCGGAGAAGCATCGCCGAACATGCCCCGGATGCCGTGATACACGAGACGGATGTTGCCGAGCCGACGCTGACGTCCCCGGATGCCCGGGTTGTCCGGACGGTCTCTCGCGAGGTGGAACGGGTCTACGGGACGGTGATGCCGTTCCTCCAGTGGGCTGCAAGCGACGCGAAGTACCTCCGCGACAGGGGCTTCGATGTCGTGGAGTACGGGCCGGGGGAGATCCCGACGCTGCACGCGGTGGACGAGCGGGTTTCAGTGGAGCAGCTCAATAAGGCAGTGGACGTCTACCGGGGCGTCATCCGGGCGTATTCTCTCTGAGCGGACGGCCCCGTTCGATATCAACCGGACACCATTTTTCCATTATCCGGAAAGGAGGGAGCCCCTCCGGTCTTCCAGAGAGAGCTCCCTGTTATGCCCCCCTCCACGTATAGTGCCTGTTCACCGCATAATTCCAGGCAAACGCGGTGAGTATCCCGGCGAGGTTGGCGATGAGATAATAGACCCCGGCAGCATCCGCGAGGAGGTAGAGGATGGCCACATTAATGGCGAGCCCGCCCATCGAGACCGCCTGGAACGACCAGAAGCGCAGGAGATTCCGCCCGATTCTGAGGTCCTTTGCAGACCGAAACGTCCAGACGTCGTTCCAGACGAAGTTGTTCATGATCGAGAGCTCGATCGCGATTGCTGCAGAGACGAGGTAGTAGAGGCCGGCAACCTCGGTCAGGGCGTAAAGGAGCCCCATGTTGACCAGGATCCCGGAGAGCCCGACGAGCCCGAACCGGACGATCCTCTCCCACTCGCCATAGACCGGCCCGGCCCGGCGCGTGGCCGAGAAGCGGATGATATCGGCGCACTGCCGGAGGTAATCGAGAATGGTGTCCGGCCGTAGTTTGCTCTCCCCCTCCTCGCGGTCCTTGAAGACGAACGGGATCTCGACGAACGAGTGCCATCGGCCCTTGCCGAGGACCTCCATCAGGATCTTGTAGCCCCGCGGTGTGAGCGGAGCGCCGGAGACGACCTCGCGCCTCAGAGCAAAGAATCCGCTCACGGGATCGGTGATCTCGGGGAAGAGTATGCGCCCGAACGCCGTGGCCCCGAGCGATATGACCCTCCGCTTGAGCGGCCAGTCCTCGATATCCCCGCCCTTCATGTATCTGCTCCCGATGGCGATATCCGCTCCCCCCCGTATCGCCTCGTAGAAGCGGGGGATGAGTTCCGGCGGGTGTGAAAAGTCGGCGTCGATGACCTGCAGGATACCGGAACGCGCCGCCCCGAACCCCTCGACGACCGACTGGGAGAGGCCGTGGTCCTCCTTCCGCACGATCAGCCGCACGTTGCTGTTTTTGCCGGCGATCTCCTGCACGATCTCGATCGTGCGATCTTTCGAGGAGTCGTCCACCACCAGGACTTCGCCGCGGATGCCGCTCTGCAGGAAGACTCCGTTGACCGCCTCGACGATTGCGGCGATATTCTCCTCCTCGTTGAACGTCGGGACGATCACCGTCAGGTCGCAGGTATCAGTCATTCAACTCTCCCTGAGCCGACACAAAGAGGTGGATCCCCGTGTGCTCCCCGACAACCCGTGTGTTCTCTTCCAGCCAGCCCACCGCATCTCCGGTGGGGTCCGCGGCGGAGATATCGAGGGTTACCACGTAGAACGCACGCCGGTCGGGGTATTGGTCGCGGATCGCCTCGAGGTCCTTCCGGGTCGTTGCCCCGATTTCGAGGGTCCGGTCGGTCGCGTTGCTGTAATAGTAATCGAGCGGCTGCGCCATGTAGGGCGGCAGCACGACGACGAGATCGCCTTCCCCGGTCATCCCGGCAAGTTCCGTGGAGAAACCCCGCCAGTCGTCCTTCTGGGGGGTCGTGTAGTAGGTCGCAAGAAAGGGAGTGCTGATGAGCACCGCTGCCGCGACAGCGAGGTAGACCGCCCTCCCGTCTCTCACGAGGGCGTAGAGCCCGGGATACGCCGATGCGACGCCGATGAAGTAGACCGGGAGAAGGTAGATGAGGTAGCGCGGGAGCATCGGCATCCTCGAGGAGAGAACAAGGCTTGCCGCCAGCGGGAGGGCCATCATGAGGATGAGGAGGAGCGCTCCATCCCGGTCCTCGCGCCAGGTATACGTGACGCCTATCAGAAAGAGGATGAGGAAGGGAATGAGGATCCAGTCGCTGGACCCCGAGATCTGGAGAAGGGTCTGGTAGACGACGCCGGGCCCCTGGATGCCGAAGGTCGGAGCGGACGCCGTCCGGACAAGGAAGAGGTTGATCGTTACGATGAGGAGAGGGAGGCTTGCGACGACGAACGTGACGACCGAGAGGACCAGGTTCCTTGCGCTTCTGACGTCGCTCCGGATCTCGCCGGCGCGGGTGAGGAGGGCGTGGAGGATGAGGACGGCGACCGGCACGATGGCGTAGAAGTGCATCCAGAAGGCGACTGCGGAGAAGAGCCCGAAGAGGACCCAGGGGCGGGTCTCGTCCGATCGGCTTGCTTTCACGTAGCAGAGCAGTGCCAGGGAGAAGAAGAAGAGCATCGGGGCGTACGCCCGGGCTTCCTGGGAGTAGAATATGTGGAAGGGCGAGAACGCGAGGAGGGCAGCGGCGATCAGCCCGATATTTTTGTTCCGGAACTCTTTTCCGATGAGGTATACGACCGGGATCGTCAGGACGCCGAGGAGTGCGGGGAGGAACCGGAGCACGAACTCGCTATCCCCGAAGAGGAGCACCCCGTGCTCCAGCCAGTAGAAGAGCGGCGGGTTGAACTCTCCGCCGACCGTGCTCTCCCAGATGCCAATGAGCGACTGCCGGGCGAACACGAGGGGTTAGTTCCAAGGCCGTAGAGCCGCAGTATGGCGCCGATACCGGTCAGACCTATGAGGATCAGGAGGTTCCCGGTAAGGTTCAGGTCGTTTTCCGGAGTGGCACGCCACGTTTTTGCGCTCTCATCAGGGTCGCTGCTGTCATCCAGAATAGGGGGGTCGGTGTCTATCGGTTGTGTCTTCTGTCTCTCCGGTACTGTCATTGGTCAGGCGATAGAGGTACAAACGTCTGATAAAAAGGTTCCTGCACTGCAGAGGACTCTGCGAACATATGCTCGACCTCTCCCGGGAGTCTCTCACAAGAGGTCTATTTTTCTGATCCAGCCGCGTCTTCCGGAATTATACCGCAAAAACAGGTCGGTTTCCAATTATATTTCTGCTGACTGATATATCTTGTATAAAATTTTTCTCCGGGTATTCAAGCATAAAAGCATAAATACCTCTTCACATAATCCCACTACGGTGACGCGGGTGTATAAATCGTTCTTTCTAGTTGCAGTGATGGTCCTGATTCTCGCATCCGCCGGGTGCGCGGAGTTGCCGCCCGGCGGAGAATCCGGCTGGTCCGGCCTCCTTTCGGAGTCGGAACCGGAGGAGACACCGGGCGGGTCAGATGCCGATCCGGGGTATCTGACGCCGGCGACCCCGTATCCCACTGCAACGAGCACTATGGCCAGCCCCACACTCAGCAGTCCGCCGCCGGAGACCGCGCCGACGCCGGACCCCTACGTGACGCTCTCTAACCGGACGGCACAGTTCAATGCCACTCATGCAACGGAAGCCTTCTCCTTCGACCTGACCGCGCCCCCGCTCATCATCGACTTCGAGGTGGAGCCGAAGATGATCACGCGGGTGATGCATGCAAAGAGCGACTACAAGGACAGGAAGTATCAAGACTACACGCAGACCTACCTGAGCGAGGAATCGTGGTTTACGGTGACTGTCAGGGACTCCAGGTCCGGCAAGATTGTGGCTCAGGACGGTTTCGGGAAACTCTTCAGCGCAGATACTCATAAAAGGGTCTTTGTGCCCCAGTCAGGAGAATACCTGATCCAGTTCGACGGAAACGATGTAAAGGTACACATACTGGTGCGCGCAGGAGGCCTGTAGGCCCCTCCAGTGCTACCGCTCCCTCCCGGATACGCCAGGAATCGGGTTTTATCCCCGCAGATGTCGGGCCCTGCAACCCTCTCCATGGCGTTCCGATCATCCCGGGAGCAATCCTTTTTAACCAGGACAACGTAGTTATTAGGGGAAAGACACTCAGTCTCGTGTCCCGGTAGGGTAGTGGACATCCTAGAAGCCTGCGGAGCTTTTGACCCGGGTTCAAATCCCGGCCGGGGCGTTTTTCGATTTTGAGTTTCAGTTCTGTAGCTCCAATCCGTGACCGCAGGTTCCGTTCTGCCGGCCCGTATCATCCCTGCGATGTCCCGTACGGGATCCGGCAAATGATGGGGCGCCGCGTTCACCAGCATTCGTCGTTATAGAGCCCGACGCTATCTTGTTGTCAAACATATCGAGTTCTCTCCTCTCGATCGTCTCCTCGCACCGCCGGTATGATTTCGGGGTAAGGTCCCGGACGGCGTTGGGGTCGTTGTCACTTAAGTCTATGAATTCCCTTTCCCACCCTTCGCATCCCTCACGGCCTGCCTTCTGTGTGGGACCATGGGCATGCCCCTGCAGTGGACCGTGGGGATATCGCCTCGCGGGGGTGGGGCTGACGGGGAGGGGGTTTCCCCTCCCCTGTCTCGCGCAACGATTCGCACATCTCACCAGTCCCACCCCGCTCCAGAGGCGGGGGCAGTCATGGCGATACCCGGTGGAAAGCCGTGCTCCGGAGTGCGACCATCGGGAGAGACAGATCTGGGTTCGACAAAGCCGAACGTTCCCTGTTCTACGTGAGGGCATAGCGCCCGCCCCCACACGCCAAAATTCCTAACATAAAGTGACAAGATGCAGTAGGGGTCGTCGCATGCGAGCCCTGCAGGCCCCGGCATACCCTTCCCGGGGGTCTGCCCGGATTCATGCAGATCGATCGCGGTCGACCATATGTTTATCAGCACGCCGGGGATGGATACCCGCATGACCGAGCAGAGTCGCCCCCCGTTGCCGCCGTTCGCGTATGAAACAGCGGTGCAAAAAGTCCGTATGGCCGAGGATGGATGGAACAGCCGGGATCCCGTGAAGGTGTCGCTGGCGTACAGCCCGGACAGCGTCTGGCGCAATAGAGCGGAGTTTATAACAGGCCGCGAGGCGATCGTCGAGTTCCTGCAGCGGAAGTGGGCGAAAGAGCTTGATTATCGCCGGATAAAAGAAGTCTGGGCGTTTCACGAAGCACGTATCGCTGTGCGATTCGCATATGAATGGCACGACGACTCAGGGAACTGGTTCCGCTCGTACGGGAACGAGAACTGGGAGTTCGACGAGAACGGCCTGATGCGCATTCGCCATGCCAGCATCAACGATCTCCCGATTAACGATGGAGAACGGAAATACCGCTGGCCGCTGGGGCGACGTCCCGACGATCACCCCGGGTTGTCCGATCTGGGGCTGTAACGGGATTTATCTGCGGGAGGCAGGGCACCCGATCGGCACCTACCAGGAGATCAGGATGGCCGGGGACCGTTCGCTCCGGCCCCTCCACCCCTACAGGTTAAATGCGAGCGTATGAAGACATAATTAACGCATGGATCCGAATTTCTGCCGTCACTACATCGGCGACGGCACGCCGCCGTCGAACCGCTACTGCAGGGTGTGCCCGGAGGTCGCCTGCGACCGGCTGTGGCGGCGGGTCCTCAGTCTTGCAGAAACAAATGGCGGGGGTCCGGTCCCACTCCCCGGGACGCGGGCAGTGCTCTTCCCGAATCCGAAGAACCCCGATTTTGTCCGGCTGCAGGTCAACTGCCGGTGGGGCCTCTCAAAGGAGGATTTCCTGCACTACATCGCCACCGGCCATGCAAAGATGGGGCGGCGAGGGCAGCGGAGCGATCCTCGCGCATCGCCAAGCTGCACCCGGCAGGAGCCATACGTACAGGCGATCGTCGAACTGCTTGGCGGGATGGAGATACCGGAGATACGGGCGGTTCAGGAGACGCAGAACGGATGAGCCGCGGGCAGTTCCTGCACATGTTGTTCATCAGGCTGTAGCTCCGTAGCGAGATTGTCCAGAGCGGCGCTCCCTCAGCCCCGGCCAGGCCCCTACGCCAGCACGACGATCTGCAAGACCATATGTGGTGCCGAAACGGTGGGAGAAGACGGATCTGCCTTCGTAGTCCGGTCGGCAAAACCTACATATCCCCTGAGCGGGAAAGAGGATTTTATGCCGACCTGCAGCGATTGCGCCCTCTATACGAAGAAGGCCGAGACCGAGGGGGAATGCAGCATCAATGGCCTCGTTCCCGCCGACCGGGATGCCGGGCGGTGCCTTTCCCGGACGTTTCGGCCACGCGGATGATGTCGTAAGGTTCAAAGTCTTGCCCGATCGAGCGGCATGCCTGTATCCACCGGGAGCGGATGCCCTCGTGCGGCCCGAACACCCGGCGTCACGCCGATCCCGGTGATTACCAAACCGGCACGGCTGACCGGATTGAAAGGAAGGCCCGCTCCTTTGTAGGCCGCTCTTGGCCACCCGGCACCCTTCAAACACCGGAGCGTACCGGGGGCAATCCGTAAAAAATGCTTTACTAGCGTCCTGATACGCAAACTGCCGAGTCTCTGCCCTCACCCTATCACTACGGGCAGTCGATCTCCTCTGAGTATGGTTTGATATCAAGAACCGGCGTTCCGTCCAGGGCTTCCAGTCCCCGGACCCGGATCGTCCCGCCCGTTATATCGATGACATCAACGAGCGACAGGCTGATCGGGTTCGACCGGTTGGGGGAGCGGGTTGCAAACACGCCGTGCTCCACCGGGTTGTGCGGGGGCGTCGCACGGAGTACGGTCCGATCGGACCGGTCAAACCAGCAGAGCACGAAGAGGTGTTTCTTCTCCTCGATTCTGAATAGACCGGGGAGATACCGTTCGTTGATGACGATCTCCGCTTCAGGGTCGGTCAGCCTGCCCTGCCGCGGCGCATCCCCTTTCTTTTTGTACGGTGAAGAGACCCATCCAATGGGAGCCAGGTCGACGTTCATGACCTGAATAGATAGAATTTACACCTTACATGCGAGATTTCTCGCCACTATCTCCCCCTTGTGTCTTAAAATATTAATTAGAGAGGGGAAAGGCTTATTTTGTTGTATGTTGTAATACAACTCACATGGTATATATCAAACGCATCAAGAAAGGAAATCGAGGTAGTGTAAAGAATCGACTGTAA
>DASQ01000051.1 GCA_002503885.1 Methanoculleus marisnigri
GAGTGCAAAGAACGACTTGAAGTTGTCGTCCAGCGATTTGAGCGTGGTCTGCAGAACCTTGGAATAGACCCACGTATACTCGGGATACTTCTTCTTCAGGTCGGGGAGAGCGTTGGCCTGCTGGACGTACCCGAGGTGCTGCTTGTCGGGCCGATCTTTGTTCTCCTGATTGTTCTGGTTCCGTTCCGCAAGAGCAAAGTTGTAGAGTAACCGACACTTTTCAGAGAGGTGCCAGAGCACATCGGCCTGTTCAGGCGTCACCTGAATCTTGACTTTCGTGGCAAGGTGCATCTGAAAACTCTCCTGCAGGTTCTCTCATTCAGGATAGGCGGTCCTCTATCATAGAGATATGGGATGTGGGGGCATGGGGATCGCCGGACGAAGGGGCGCCGCTCCCATCCCCCCGCTTGCGCAGGGGGTCTTCCCGCTCTGCCCCGCGAGCCCCGCGGAGATAAATCTTCCATTTCGTGCCCGACGGCGCGTAGCGGCCACAAATTGCCTCAGCCCGCCCTGTTCGGGTTTTCTCGCGGCCAGACCCGGCCGATGCGAATCTTTATCGGTGCGAGACCGGTATACGGAGACCCTATGGTTAAGCTTGTTACCCGACACATAGCCTGGTGATTTGATAGCAAGTATTATCACTCCGCGCGCCATACCTATCCTCGTGGAGTGTCCCTATGGAGCAAACAATCCCGAAGAAATCGATAGCAAAATTTCTGAAACGGTATCACAATCCCGAGACTCTTCGGTTATATCAACGCTGTCTCGTCAAGTTCGTCGGCTACGTTTTCGATATCGAACAGACCCACCGGGTGGACGGCGCCCGGTCGGCCCCAGACCTGGAGTTTTATGATCGCCTGGCAATCGAGTACCTCACCGAGCCCCGGGACTACGCCGGTGACCTTGCGGAGTTCGTCGCCTCTCTAGGGTCCGCCCCACCCGCGACGAAACGAGGCCATAAATCAGTCGTCATCAACTGGCTTGCCGCGAATAAGATTTTCCTGCACCCGCAAGAGACTCGGGGGATCCGGACGAATGGCCGCGCCCGAACCCGGGACCGGATTCCGACTACGGCGGAACTCAAACAGATCATGGAACATTGCGATCTCCAGATGCGGTTGTACCTGCTCGTGCTCTCCTCCTCCGGGATGCGTCCGGGCGAGGCGATACAGTTGCAGTGGACCGACATCGACGAGGCCCGGGGCCGGGTCTTCATCCGCGCCGAGATCGCAAAGAACAAGGAGAGCCGGATCTGTTTCATCAGCCAGGAGGCCATGGAACTGTATCGGCAGTGGAAAGTATTCTATCCCCGGTATCTGGAGAAGAAGGACGCGCTCACCCCCTGGGCGGACGCTGTGAGCGATACCCGGCGAATATTCCCCATGACCTACAACGCGACGCTTGAGAAGTTCACCCGGGCCTTACGGAAGGCAGGTCTTGACGAGAGGGACCCTTCCACCCGGAGAACGGTGATCCACTTCCATGGGATGCGAAAGTTCTTCCGGACGCGGCTGCCGATGGGCGGCGCAACGGTCGATGTGACCGAGGAGATCATGGGCCACGAGGGATACTTATCCGGCTCGTACCTCCGGCTGACCGAGGCGGACCTGGAGCGGGCATACCGGCAGGCAGAGCACGAACTGTGGATCTACAAGACGAAGCCGATCAACGAGGGGGAGTTGAAGCACCTGGAGAGTGAGAACCGGGAACTTCGGGGCGAACTCGTCGATATCCGGCGACAGATCGCGATGATGAACGCGATGCAGGCCGACATCAACGCGAACCCGGAGGCGCTGCAGCGGTTGGTGGATGAGCGGATCAAGGCGCTAATGGGTGAGGGAGGGGAGAGTTAGGTTACAGAAGAAGAGCATCTATCATTTTTAGCTCCTCTCGCATCCTCTCTCTGTGTTCATATAGCAAGGAAGATACGCTATCCCAAATTTCAGGTATCCCCCTCAAGGCGGCCATTGCATCACCTCGAGGCAGCTCATTAGAATTAACTACCCCCTCCCATATGCGATCGGCAATCGCATCGAGGACCCTGCCCTTATCTGGAGCGAAGTACCAGTCCACCACGCACGGCCTTACGGACTCAACCCAGTAATCGGATGCCCCTGGGCTCTTTGTATCGTCGGCAAGATCATTCCAGTGGCTGAAAAACTCCGGGCAGAGAGACGCCCACACTTCAAACCCACGTGCAATGTCCGCTTTTGCCCGTCCCTTATCCTCATCAAGATACAGCAGGTCAATGGCTTGGGCCAACCCGCGCAGAGTGAGCGCGTAGTAATCTTTATTCCTCCCGTTCTCTACCGCTCTCTCATCGTGAACGACCGCGTGGTTTTTCTCTAACCTCTCGATCGCAGAGCCTATGGTGGAGATCGGCATCTTCAGTGCTTTTCGAAGTCCATACCGGGTTTGACGCCCGTTTCGCAACAACTCGCGGAGAATACGTCCTTCAGATTCTGCCGGCCGAGTGTACCAGAAGTCTTGGCTGCTTAAAGGTGCTCTCGGAGGCCATATGGATCGACGGTCTATAGGGGGGTGGTCGATGGATCGAGGCATGATAGATATGTTAGGTAATATTGGTATATATCGTTTGCCGTCGATATATCCCTCATGGCAGAGATACTTGTCGGAACTGTTCGAAGTCTGGCTTTGAACAGGTCGCTCGCACTCACAGTCCCGTATCACTTACGGGAAGAGTGCGGGTTCAAGAAAGGTGATCACTTTGCCGTCAAAACCGACGGACACCGGAGGATCATCTACGAAAAGATACCTGGCAGGCAGGGAACCGCTACCAACGACGACCCCGCCGACCAGTACCCACACGACCCCATTTCAGAGGTGAGCGGGTGATCACTAGTCTATCTTCTGGAAACATAAGTGTCCCTCCTGCCACCCGGGAGCGCCCCCGCGTCGTCACCCCCGAGGCGATCGACACCTTGGAGCGGAATAACCCGGCGCTCAGGGGGATCGGTGAAATTATGCAGGATATGGGGTTGTGGGTTGTAGACGAAAACAGCGAAGCAGAGATTTCGAGGTGTGGCCGGACGAGAGCGCACACCTCAGCGAACACCGACGAGGTATAACGATGGTTCAAGACATATATTCACCGGTAAATATATTAAGGTACGCATATTCGAGCCGGAGGTCCCGCTCTGCGAGACCTGCGGAACGAAGTGCGGCGGGTATCTTCTGTCAACCGCGGCGTGCCCATGATTGAGGACTCCCTCGCACCGGCGAAGGCCTCCGGCTGGAAGGTCGAGACCGGGCCGAAGAGCACACCCCCACCAAGACCCGCACCGATGCCCGAAGCGGTCCGGGTGGATACCCCCGACCCGGCAACAGTGCGAAGCGGACGAGGGCCGGGAGAGGACCCGGCCCCGGCACCCGTAACACCTCCGAGGATCCGATCTTCGGTGCCCCCTGCCCTGATCGGGATCGAAGATATCGCCTTAGATATCGCGTCTGATCGCGGGATATGGTATATCGGAATATACCGGCGTGGAGAGAAGATCGCAGACGACGCGAGCCGGAGCAACCCCCTTATCACAAAGGGGACGGCGAAGCGGATCGCGGACCGGGTGAAAAAGGAGTTCTCGCACCTCGACCGGAAGGCGGTACAGGATGCGGTAGATCGATTTTTCGAGGCGGTCCGGGAGGCCGACGAGACAATTACCGCCGATGCAGTGTGCCGGGTAATCAGCTTGATCGCGCGGGTGGAGAAGGAGACGAGCGATCCCCCGGTGTACGTGGCGCACCTCTCCGGCGGGAAGTGCCTGGAGTTCTCAACCCGGGATCTTGCAGCCTTGCAGCCCGTCACCCTGAACGAGCGATGGCTAGCCGTTCGAGATGATCCCCTCGACGCGACCGGCCGCGACTTCAAAGAGATCCGGGATCACCTTCTGGCCGTGGCCGTGCCGGTGGATCCTCCGGGTCCGGCGTCGTCGTGGGAGCGAACGATCAGCAAACTGGAAACCCGGATCGCACCTATCCCCCTGGAGCCGGACCGGGGCGGGTTGAAGCGGTACGGGATCTGCCTGGAGCCGAACGGGATTCTCCTGATCCGGTCCGACCTGATCCAGGATGTGATAGTCGAATCAGGACAGAACCCGAATGATGGAAGTTTTGCCCGATACCTAAAGCGGGTAGGGATCCTGCTCGTGGAGTCGAAGCCATACCGGATCCCGGGTGTGAAAACCCTGGTGCGAGCATGGGGAGTCACCCCCGATATCAAAGACGACCCGACCGGCGGCCTGGAGGGATCCTTATCCCGGGATCCGGTGGGTGACTGATGACCCGATCGGCAGTATGTTACGGGATCCCCTTATGTCACGCACGAGGGAGGCTACTTTGTGAAAGTCGCAGAGTAGCCAATATACCCGTAACACCCGTTACACCCGTAACACCCAGTACAAACCGTGCTCCGTTCAGGATAACACGCGCGTTCCGTGCTCCTTTCTGTTACGGGATAAAATTAACAACCCGTAACACCCGTAACAATCCCGTTCTTTCCGGGAATGTCGAAGGAAAACGGGTAGAATTGGATCGTAGGATCTCACGTGCGCGATCAAAGGGGAGGCGGTCCGCATGAGCGCCGACCTGATCCGGTGGACCGGCGGCCCGGGGAGCGGGAAAACATACCAACTCCTGGAGGACGTACGGCGGGAAGTGGAGGACGGCCGGACCCTTGACGACATGATCCTGATGACGTTCAGCCGGTCTCAGGCAGCCGACCTGGCCGATCGTCTCTCCCGATCGGTCTTCCCCGGCGAGGACCGGACAGACATCCTCCGGCGGTGCGCGACAGTGGACGGGATCACCCTCCGGGCGGTCCGGGCGGCCGGCATGATCTCACAATCCCCCGATCAGATCATCGTACCGGGTGCGAAGAAGGCGATCCCGGTGTACCGGGAGTTCATGCAGGCGGCCGGGATCCCGTATACCCCGAACGCATACGCCCCCGATGACGGCGATCCGGTTGCCCGGGCGAAGTTGCCAGCGGGTAACCAGATCCTCGATATCAACGCATATCTCAGCGCGACCATGCAGGACCCCGCGGCCTGGCAGTATGCAGCATCAGCCCTAAACCTACCCTTCGACGGCGCGACGTGGGGGATATGTGACCTTCTCCCGGCCTGGCAGGAGTTCAAAACGCAGCGGGGAGTATTCGAGCACGCGGATTATGCGCGACTCGCATTAGATGAGCGGGTAGAGCCCCGCGCCCCGATTCTCTTTGTTGATGAATACCAGGATTTGAGCCCGTTACAAGACGCCCTGATCCGGCAGTGGATTGAGCAGGCCGACCGGGTTTACGTGGCCGGCGACCCGGATCAATCGATCTATGGGTTCAGAGGTGGCCGGCCGGATCTCTTCAAATCCCTACCGGCAGAGGACCGGGGAGCCCGGGACGATGGCAACCGGCCGATCTCCCGGCGGTGTGCTATGCGGATCATGACGGAGGCCGAACGGATCTTAGGCCGGCCGGCGAACGTGGCCCCCAACTCCCGGCCCGGGAGGTACATGCGGGAAATCTACACGCATACCCCCGAGGCCTTCCCGGCCCGGATCGAGGACGCATTAAAGGCCTATCCCGGCGGCCCGGTCTTCGTCCTCTCCCGGTTCCGGCGGCACGTATCGAAGATCGCGCGAGCCCTGGCAGCTATGGGTATCCCGTGCAGCGGGATCCGGACGGGTACCGGTCCGTGGGGAGCGACCCGGATCGGGAAGCACAAGGAGACCCTTGCGCGGGAGACGGTGAACGTATGGCAGCTCACCCGGGCGGTGCGTCGATACGCGACCGGCGGCGACACCGAGCAGATACCGTTTGAAGAGGTGGAGGCCTTGATCCTGGCAACCCTTTCCCCCGCCCGGCGAGCGGCTGCCCTTACCGATCTGAAAGCGAAGCTCCGACAGCACCCCCCGATCCGGGTGGGAGACGTTGCCCGGTGGATCCCCCTCGCCCCCGGCGACCGGCGGATCCTGGCCCTCTTGAATCTCCGGCCGGCCCTCGTGGAGCAGATGCAGGCCTGCATATCCCGGGAGGACCGGCGCGGGACGGTGATCGCCCCCGAGGCGGTCCGGGTGGATACCATTCACGCGGCGAAAGGCCTTGAGGCCCCGTGCGTGCTCCTTCATACCGGGTATCTCCCCGGCCTAGCCCCCGGCCTGGCTGATCGGGATCGCATGGCCGAAGAGCGGCGGATCTTCTTCGTGGGTGCGACCCGTGCATCTCACGCCCTGATCCTCTTCGACTACATCGCCCCCCCGTGGCCGGTCTTCGGGAGCCCGGTATGATGCCCTGGAGCGCCCTCCTGGAAGAGGCCTGCCGGTTCTTCGAGCGGCACTTAACCGACGAGCACCGGCGGCACCTGTGGACCCGGTACGGCCTGCTCCCGGACTTTGTGGAGGCGATGCGGATCGGGTATGCCCCGGCGGACGGGTCCGCCCTCCTCCTGCACCTGATGGACCGGGGATACTCCCGGGACGAGATCATCGGGTCCGGGTTGGTGGTGCCCTGGCAGCGGACCGACGAGAACGGCGGCACCCGGTCGGGAGTATCGGATCTCCTCCGTGGCCGGATCGTGTTTCCGTACCTCTCCGGCGGCCTGGAGCCGGTCTACTTCATCGGGAGGATGACCGACGAGACCCCCGCCCGCGACGACACGACCCCGGCGAAGTACAAGAAGCAGCTCGTAACCATCGACGGCCCCCGGGAGCCGGTCTGTGGTGTGTGGTCCGTCTCTCCCGGCGACCCCTTGATCATCACCGAAGGGATAACGGATTGCCTGGCAGTCTTGCAGGCCGGCCGGCCGTGCATCAGCCCCGTAACAACCCGATTCAAGCGGGAGCAGGCCCCCGAAGTGGCCGAACTGGTCCGGCGGTCCGGTGGTCCGGTCTACATCCTGAACGATAACGAGGAGTCCGGCGAAGGCGGGAAAGGCGCGGCGAACATCGCGTATAACCTGATAACGCAAGCCCTCGACGGTGCCCGGGTTTTCATCGGCAGCCCGCCCCGGCCCCCCGGTATCGAGAAGGTGGATCTTAACGACTTCCTCCGGTCCGGCGGGGACCTTGACGCGGTGATCGCGGACGCGATGCCGGCGGAGGAGCACCCCGGCGTACTGGCAGAGCAGAAGCGGATGTATGCCCGGATAGCGGCGGATATCAAACAGCAGCGCGACCGGCAGCGGCGGATAGCCTCCGGGAAGAAGCCCCGGCGCGGTGAGAGTATCGAGGACTTGAAAGCCCGGATGCCGGCCCTATCGACCTACACCGGGATTCCCCCGGGCGAACGAGGCCCGCACCCGATCTATGGGAGCATACACGGGGACAACTTCACGGTGAGCGCGGACGGGGAGACATGGACATCATTTCACGGCGGCGCGGAGCCCGGGAAGTCTGGCAACCTCTTCAAGTTGATCGCCCTGGAGCAGGGATACATGACGGACGAGCGGGAGACGTTACGCGGGGAGGCCTTCACGCGAACGATCGAGTACTGCCGGGGGAGGTGGATCCGGTGACAGCTCCGGCCGGGCTGCATGATGTCACCCCGGGAAGGCCCTTCTCCCGCCCGGGTGATCGCCCTGGTCCACCCGGTGACCTGGCAGCCTGCACCGGACCGGCGGATCCCGTATGTCCGGGATGTCACCTGGATTTTTGGAGTCCACCTGGCACGGTCCGGCCGCCCGGGTCGAGCGAACATTCCGGCAACGGTGCCGGGAGGTTACCATGACTGAAAGCGCGGTTTTACTGGCAGATAACGGGCTCGATGGAGGCGCAACCGCGCCCCTTCCGCCCGCGGACCGGGCAACCGGGACCGGAAACGACGCACAGACTGAAGAAAGAATCGATCGCGAGCAGCTCCTCGCCATCAACAGCGACCTCATCCGGGCGCTGCACCGCCGGATCTCCGGCCGCCGGTTCCGGGCGAACAAGCACGACGGCACCCGCCTGGCAGTCGCCCGGGCACTCGTGCAGGCGATCACCGCCCACAACCAGGTGCTCCGGGACCTCGAGGTCGAAGAACTCGAACGACGCATAGCAGCACTGGAGGAATCGAAACCATGAGAACGAACCTTGAGCGGCGTGTTGCCGCACTGGAGCAGGTAGCCGTGGAGACGTGGACAGGAGACCCCGCGATCCGCGCGATGAGTGACGAAGAGATCGAACGGCGAGCGAGGGAGATCCTCAGCCGGCACCCGCCGGACCGAGACCACGAGCTCGACGACCGGCCGGGATCCAGTGGGAACGGCGACCTGAGTCAACGTGCACTCTATCAGCAGGTCCGGGAGACCCTTGCCCGGCGTGCACCAGCTCAATGACGGGCTGGTATCGCACCCCGCCATCCGACCACCCGCGCCGGCCCGGGTCACAGCCGGCACCGACCACCCAGGAGACAACCAGCCATGAACGACCATCCACCCAGAGACATGGGAATACGGCGCCTTGATGTGCCCCTCTTCGGGACCTACCGCCCGATCAACCAGCCCCGCACGACGACCACAACCGCAGCACCCGCCCGGAGGAACGCGCCCGGTGAGAAGGCGATCTTGACCGCCCGGGCTATGGCCACGGCCCTTGAACTCCAGGCCGCCACCCTCGAACTCCGGACCGCTCATCTCGAGCAGCGGATCCGCCTCGCCGAACACCGGCGGGCAGCGGCCGCCCGGGCAGCTGAAGAAGCATCCTGGGAGGTCGAGCCCCCGATCGTGACCAATGTCTTCGGCGACATCCGGAGGGCCTGATCATGGCAAAGGCAGCAACCGACGAGCCGAGCCGCATCGACATCCTCGAAAAAGAGGTCGGGACCATGCGGAAGCGGGAGGCCCTGCACAGGAAATACGGGACGAATTTGAACGACGTGCAGATCGCCTATTATGAGCAGGTGGAGGCCCGCGAGGCGGCGATGAAAGAGAAGCACGCCCGAACGCCCGCACTTCTGAAACAGGAGCGGGACCGCATCGAGGCCTTGCGCAAGGAGCGGGCCCTTGAACTGGTGAACGACGGCAAGATCGCCCTCTACGTCAACAAAGAGCGGGTGCAGCCGGTCGGTCCGAACCTGGCGGTCCCGTGCCCGCATTGTGGGAAACCGCTGGCGGAGGCCACGGGCGAACTCTTCGCCATGGCTGCCCGCGTAGTCGATGCCGGCGTGCCCGGTGCTCTCTACGAGATCGCCGCACAGGGGACTTCGAGATACGTCCCGTGCCCCGCCTGCAGGGCGGCCGCGCACCTGCTCGTGCAGTTCCGGCCGTGAACGGAAACTCAGACGCCGGGCCCCGATCACCAAACCAAACGCTATGTGGGGAATTGCGGGGAATACCTGTTCCCCGCAACTCGGGCACCCAAACGGGTACCTAACCCCGCCCGGATAGGGACCCGTTCGGGCTCCCGGCACCCCGCCCGGAATCGGCCGGGAGAGGGAAGCGTGCGGCGAGGTTCTGGATTTCGGACTCCACCGGGGCGGTCCGCGACCATCGGCACACCAGCACCGTGCTCCTGCACGGTTAACCGACGATCTCCGGCGTGGTCGATGCCTACGACCTCCGGCAGAAGATAGGCCGTTCCATCGACGATAGGTGGACGCACAGAAACGGGTATGGCCTGCCGGCAGGAGTGCAGGAGATAGCCACCCATTAGCCCACAGGCGGCGGATCTCACCGGCACCCGATGAGAACTATACCGGCGAGAAGATCGGCCGGGAACAGGGACAGTGCACACGGGACAAAAGGGTTAGACGACAGTCCAGACCGCGACGGCCACACTCAGCAAGAGATCGCGGATGCGGTCGGGTCCTCTCCAGCCGGCTCCATGAGAACGATCTTCACGTGCTTACCTACCCACTTCTTCGGCACAAAGACCCGGCCGGAGTTGCCGCCGTTGGCAACCTCTTTTTCGATAACCTCGTAGCCTTTGAACTCTTGGACGAAACCGCCTCTTCGGACAGTGACATCATACGGATCTGACATGTAACAACATATGACAACAAACTATATATAGGTAGGTGTCATATTGTTATTTGTAACAACATATGACAACAAAGGAGAAAGAACCCATGCAGAAATTCACTCCAGTAGGAAAAATCGAGAAGGCCCACGACGCCCTGCAGGTGCAGGTGGACGGGTGGACCCTGGGAACGCTCGTGATCGCCGCCGCGGACGTTCCGAAGATGCTCAACGGTCGCGTGGTAGATGTTCAGTTCGTGCAGCAGCGGCCCGGCCGGGAGGCCTTCATCGGCTACGCCGGCACCGCCCGGATCTCCAAGAACGGCAAGGCCGTGAACGTGAAGATCGAGGCGAGACTGATGACGGTCCCGGTCAAGGCGCTGCAGGCTGTGGTCGAGGGGAAGATGACCGCCGCCCGGCTCTCTGCCCCGGCCCCGGTGATCGACGCGGACCAGGAACAGCGGGAGGCCATCGACCGCGACCTCGTGAGGTCATTCACATGATACCTGCACTCGTGCAGCGGGCTCTTGAACGCCTGATCGAGGAGGACCTCCGCGGCGCGACCATTACCTCCTTCACGGCGAACGTGGACGCGGCCGGTCGGATCACCGTCGAAGAGATCATCCTTCGTCGGCAGGACCGGAAAGAGGTCTCGATCGGGCTCGTCGGCATGCGCCCGGAGAGCGACCACCGAGAGCCGACGATCGTTGTAGAGGTCTTTGTCCCCGGCACCGGCTGGAGGGAGATGACGATCGCGGCGGACTATGCAGAGGAGCTTGCGGACGAGGTGCGAGCATGGCACCCATGACCCGGCGAAGCCCTCCGCCGAGCTACCGTGATGCGGTCTGCTGTCGGACCTGCCGGCATGTCGGCGAGAGCATCCTCAACGGAGCGTTCACCTGCAGCCGGCACCGGTGCCCCGTCATGGGGCACAGCATCTGTGACGACCATCCTCTGTTGAACACGTGAGCCGCCGACCGTAACCACGCGGTCCGAGGGGGTGCAAGGCCTCCCGGCAGCATCCGCCCCGATGATGGCCCGGCCGGAGGAGCAGGAGAATAGACACATGGAGCAGATTGTAAACGGGTTGAAATATGACACGGACGCGGCCGCCCGGGTAGCGTCTAACGAGTACTGGGACGGTCACAACCGGGATCGGGACGGAAGGAATACCTATCTCTACAAGACCCCGAACGGCCGGTTTTTCCTCCTCCATACCTCGCGGTGGGACGGGGAGCGGGACCGCATCGAGCCGGTGAGCCCGGACGAGGCCCGGCAGTACTACGAGGACCTGCCCGAACACGGGTTGACGTACGCGGCTGCATTCGGCGAAGAGCCGGAGGCGGCCTGATGCGTCGGAACATTCTGGTTTCGCACACGGACCAGCGGGCAGCAGTGGACGGGGCCGGTAATTTCCGGCCGGCGTTTCACATCGTCGAGCGCGACGGCTACACCCCGATCGAGGGGGGGTATCGGGATACGGTGTTCACCCGGGACCTCACCGGGCACGAGGTCGCTCTCCGGGTATCTGCGGCTATCGATTACGCCCGGAACCAGGGGATCCCCGTGCAGGTGAATCACGCGGGCGTGCGGACGGTCCTCCACAACCTGGACGTGGATACCCGGGGGATCGAGATGGTCCCGGGACCAGGTGACGAGGCACCATGACGGGCATACGGGGACATCTCTATACAACGGCCCGGATCATGGGCGACGTCAACGCCGTCCGGACGGGCACCGTCGGCAGACGGATCGCCCGGAGAGTGGCCGGGAAGATCACCGGCCGGGGCCTGGGCCGGATCTTCCGGTGAGGCGTGTGCGCGTGCGCGAGGGTTATGGGGAACGACCCGCACCGCGTCGCCGGCGTGCAGCGGCGTGTGCGCGTGCGCGAGGGTTATGGACCAAGGTGTCACAATGACAACTTGAAAACTCGTGAGGCGTGTGCGCGTGCGCGAGGGTTATGGGGTTGTTTCCGCCCCTAAACAGGAGGCCCCCGAGGGTACGGCGCGTGCGCGAGGGTTATGGGATGGTGGTGGAAACAATGCGTCGGCAACGCCGAGCAGGGTACGGCGCGTGCGCGAGGGTTTTGGGATGGGGCCACATCGAGGCAGTCGGTCCGGCGCGGCGAACGGTAGCGTGTCCGACGTTGAACTGCTCGGCGATGCGCTCAGCGGTGGTTGGCAACGGGAAATTATTTCCTTTTGGCGCGGTGTACTGATTGCCTCGGTCGCCGCCCGGCTCCTTCTTCGTCTCCCGGTACAATTTCCCGATCAAGTACGCCCGCTGCACCGGGACGCCGCCACCGTGCACCACCGGCGGGCTCAATGACCACGCCCTGTATGATTTACCGTCCTGGGGGGGTGAGGCCGCTGGAGGCCGTCTGTGTGGCTCTGGGACGATTCTGTTCTCCCGGGCAGGAGGCCCCCGGCAGCACGGGCGTGCGTGCGTGTGTGCGCGTCCGGGAACTGAAACGGAAACGGCCGTTCTGCGGGCACCCCGTCAATCTGAGGCAGATTTGGGCGATAAAAAGTGCGACAACGACCAACGACGACCGACCATCGGCCGGGGGACGCTCACTCCCCGGGCGAAGGCATACCTCTATCTCTCACATCCAGTTAGCCAAGGATTAAATGGTATAATCCTCCTAATCCCAAGGCTATGCCATCAGTAAAGCTTGATATCACCAGGCTGCCGGGCATTGTGAAGGAACTCGCGCCGGATATGGAAGAACTCGTCTCCCGGATCTACTCCTGGTATGTAGAACCCGGACACCTGATCTTCCCCGACGCAATGCGGGAGTGGGTGCGGGAGAAGTACGGCGATATCGAGACGCAGCAGATCGTCAGGGTGACAAATAACCATACGGGCGAGAGCACGCTCTTCAATTCGGTCCGGGCACGCCGCCCGGTGCTGACGCCCCGCGCCGAGGAGACACGGGACCTGCAGGCACTGGCGAAAGAAGGGCCGTTTTCAAACCCCTTAGAGAAGACGCCGGCCGACACGTTCGGGAGGATCGACGGCGACCACTGGATCACGGCGAGCAACATCGCCAAGTACGACTACCTCCACGCCATCATCATCGCGAAGGAGAGCAACCCTTACATCACCACGGAGCCGCAGATCGCCGATATGATCAGCGTGGCCATCCGCTGGTGCCAGGATGCGCACCGCAGAGACCCCCGTGCGGTCTACCCCTTCCTCATCTGGAACTTCCTCTGGCGCGCGGGGGCGAGCGTCGTGCACAACCATGCCCAGGTGCTGCTCACCCACCGTCCATATACCACTCCGGCACGGATTGAGAGGACCCGGGAAGAGTACCGGTGCCGTTACGGGAGCGAATACTACGACGACCTCTTTTCCGTCCATACCGCCGTCGGTCTCGGGCTCGTCTACAAAAATGCCCGGGTGATGGCGCACCTCACCCCGAGAAAGGAGCACGAAGTCGCGATCATCACGGAGTCGCCGCACGATCTCGCCCCTGCACTCGCAAAAGTGCTCGAGTGCTACCGGAACATCGGGGTGCAGAGTTATAACGCGGCGGTGTATATGCCGCCGCTCGACGAACCGGGCCACTACGTCGCGTGGGTGGTGGACCGGGGCGACCTCCATTCCCGGACTTCGGATATCGGAGGGATGGAACTCTACGCGGGTACGCCCGTTGTCTCATCGGACCCGTTCCGCCTGATGGAGCACCTTATAGCCGTCATGCTGCCGTGAGCGGGCGGTCAGCAGGGGATGGTGTCGTGCTTCGCGAGTTTCCGGTACGACTCCTCCATCCGCTCTGCAACGCGGCTCCACGGGAACTCTTTCTTCACTTTTTCGAGCCCCTCCCGGCCCATGGAGAGCGCCTTCTCGGGGGAATCCACCACCCGGGAGAGTCCTTCGCCGATCGAGTCCGGGTGCGGCCGCACCTTGACTCCGTCGGTCCCGTGCTCGATGTTCTCGGAGAGCCCCCCGACATCGGAAGCGACGACGCACCGCCCGGCGCTCCACGCCTCGAGGAGCACAAGCCCGAACGGCTCGTT
The DNA here is from genome assembly GCA_002503885.1 of Methanoculleus marisnigri. GTDB lineage: Archaea > Halobacteriota > Methanomicrobia > Methanomicrobiales > Methanoculleaceae > Methanoculleus > Methanoculleus marisnigri_B. The sequence goes on from DASQ01000051.1 coordinate 13,970, forward strand.
TCTGCTCGGGATGGCGACGATATCGCTTGCGTTGAGGAGCTCCACGTACTCTGCATCGGCCAGTCGCCCGAGGAAACGGACGGGGAGCGACCGGGCCCGGGTCTCGAGGCCGTGACGCATCTGCCCGTCGCCGATGAAGGCGAACTGGCCGTCCGCGTGCTCCCGCAGAAGATGGGGGGCTGCATCCACCAGCATGTCGGGGCCCTTCTGCCATGCAAGCCTGCCGACAAAGAGTATCAGCGGGGAGTCGGGGTCAAAGCCGTAGTGCCGTTTAACCGCCCCAGGATCGACGTCTGCCTGGTAGTGGCCGGGCACGATGCCGTTATGCACGACATCGATCTTCCAGTCCGGGATGTCGTAGAGGTTCATGGCCTCCCGCCGGAGGGTCGAGGAGACCGCCGTTATGTGTTTTGCAATCGATGCGCCGTAGCGTTCAATCGCCGATATCTCGGAAAACGGCCATCCGCCGCTGAAACGGTTTCCGTTCCTGCCGAACTCCGTCGAGTGGTAGGTGAAGATGGTCTCCCGCTCCTGGAGCCGGCGGAGCACGTCGACCACATGCCAGTCGTGGAAGTGCAGGAGGTCAAATGACGGTGTATCGAACTCGGCAAAGCGGTCGATCATCCCTCTGCTCATATCGGAGCAGTACCGGACGATGTTCTCTCCCCCCGCCGGCCGGCAGTAGTGGTACCGGACCCCGTTAATCTCAGCGTCTCCTCCCTCTCCCCGGGTAAAAAAATGCACCTCGTGGTGCCGTGCCAGCGTCTCGGCGAGGTTTGTCGCCGCGTTTGCGAGCCCGCCGACACGCTCGGCATACAACGACTCCCAGCAGAAAAATGCTATCTTAAGATGTTCCAAACTATCCCTCACCATAAACAGTCAGGGCCTCGCCGATCCGTGCACGAAGCCCCATTAAATGTGCTTTCGGTCGTTTTTTCACGCGCCGGCAAAGCCGACTCTTCCGCAGGCGGCCCGGTAAATAAACGATCGGACCGACTGGCCTGCAGTCGCTGCGCCTCATACTGCTTGAGAGGTGATATATCTTTCCCGAATTCTTCAAAACTGTCTGAATTGGGGTTTTTACGGGCCCCTGCAGCAGGTGCCCGGTCAGGGGGAGGAGCGCATCTCCCTCAAACGCTTCTCAAGGCCGGTGCTGTGCGAACCCATCCAGTAGAGTTTCCGGCACGCGGGGCACCACGAGAACTCCTTCCCGCGGGCCGACCGCGGGGCGTAGCGTGCCTCCCGGATCTCCCGTACGGTGGCCGGCCGGAGACGTGTGTTGCAGAGCGAACAGCGGCTCATCCGGAGCGTGGGCTCGATGAGGCCGAGGTCGGCGACCTGCCGGATCTGGTCCATGACCTCTTCGGAATCGATGTAGACCGCCTGCGCCCCGCCCCGCCGTGCGAGTTCGCGGTCCCGGGTCAGGAGGAGCCGGTCGTCGCGGGAAGCGATCTCGAGGAGGAGCGTATCTTCCCGGGTGCTGCCCGGGGTGAGGCTGTTTGCACTCATCGTGTCGTAGCCCATGAACCGGAGGTAGCGGGTGAGCGTCCCGAGCATCCTGTCGGCCAGGAACCTCCGGCGTTCACTGGATCTTCGAGACATACTCGATACGCCCGCCGCATGCCGTGCAGGTATGGTCTTTGAGCCCCACGATCCGGACCGCATACCCCGACCGCTCGATGACGGGGCTGCCGCAGGTCGGGCAGTAGGTGTTCTCGTAGGGGTGGCCTCCGACGTTGCCGAGATACGGGTAGTTGATCCCGAGTTCTTTTGCACGCTCGTAGATCTTCTCGAGCTTCCCGATCTGGGTCGGTCTCGCCTCCAGCATCTTGTAGTCGGGGTGGAACCGGGTGAAGTGCATCGGGGTATCGGGCCCGAGGTTCTCGAGCACCCACCGGATAAGCGTCTCCATCTCTTCCATCGAGTCGTTCTGCCCGGGTATGACCAGCGTGACCGTCTCGACGTGCATCCCGAGTTCCTTTGCAAGCGCCGTCGCGTCGAGGACCGGCTGCAGCCGTCCCCCGCAGACTTTCCGGTAGAAGGTGTCGGAGAACGACTTGATGTCGACGCGGAAGGCTGAGAGCATCCCGGAGATCTCGCGCAGCCCCTCTTCGGTGATGTAGCCGTTCGTGACGTAGACGGTCCCGAGGCCTTTTTCGCGCGCCAGCGTCCCCATCGCAAGCGGGTACTCGTGCCAGATGGCGGGCTCGTTATACGTCCAGGCGATGCTGGCGGAGTGGCTTGCAAACGCCCGTTCGACGCCCTGCTCCGGGGAGAGGTCCCGGAGCGACTCCATCTCCAGCGTCTGCTGGGAGATGTGCCAGTTCTGGCAGTGCTCGCAGTGGAAGTTGCACCCGAGGGTCCCGAGCGAGTAGGAGAGCGTCCCGGGCAGGAAGTGATAGAGCGGCTTCTTCTCGATGGGGTCGACCGCTTCGGCGATGATCTTGCCGAAGGTGGCGGCGTAGAGCGTGCCGCCGCGGTTGATGCGAACGCCGCAGACCCCCTGCTTGCCCTCCCGAATGGTGCACCGGTGAGCGCAGAGCGAGCAGCGGACGGTCTTATCCTCCAGGTTCTGGTAGAGTCGCGCCTCGTGCATATGATCCATGCGTGAGGGGAACCATGATAGTTATTGCGGGCTACCGCTCATCGCGCTCCTCGTCATCGTACTCGACGACCAGCGCTCCGCGATACCCGCAACGCTTGCAGCGGTAGAGACAGCCGGTATAGCCGCCGGTAATTGCCCAGACCTCTGTGGAGTTGCATACAGGGCAGTGCAGCCTTTTCACAACAGGTATATGAGCGATATTAGGGATAATAGTAGGGTGGAATGAAGAAGATCGTGATATCGCTGGGCGGCTCGGTTCTGGTCCCTTCGCTTGAATCGAACAATATAAGCCGATATGTCTCTGTTCTCGAAAGGATCGCCGGAAAATGCCGGATTTTCATCGTCGTCGGCGGCGGCGGAGAGGCACGCCGCTACATCCAGGTTGCCCGCGACCTCGGCGCCGGTGAGGCGACGGCCGACGAACTCGGCATCCTGGTGACCCGGCTGAACGCGCGCCTCCTGGTGGCCGGACTCGGGGATGCGGCCTACCCGCGCGTTGCAGAGAATTACACGGAGGCAAAGGAGTTCGCAGAGACCGGCAGGATCGTCGTCATGGGCGGCATCACTCCCGCGCAGACGACCGACGCCGTGTCCGCGGTCCTCGCCGAGAGCGTCGGTGCCGATCTCCTCATCAACGCCACGTCGGTCAACGGCATCTACAGCGCCGACCCGAAGAAGGATACCGGCGCGGTGAGGCATGAGCACCTCACGCCGCAGGAACTCCTCGATATCATCACCGGGAGCAGGATGGACGCGGGCGCCAATACGGTCCTCGACATCGTGGCCGGGAAGGTCATCGAGCGGTCCGGGATCCCGCTGCTGGTGCTCGACGGCCGCGACCCGGAGAACCTCTACCGCGCGGTCGTGGAAGGCGCCTACGTCGGCACCATCGTCTGTGAAGAATCTTCAAACCCCCTGCTGTCCTGAACCCCTCTTCCATCGGCAACTATTTTTGCCTGCTTCTCCAATATATGGTGGTACACGGGGGCAGTAGGGTAGCCTGGTCCATCCTAGAGCGTTTGGGACGCTTTGACGGCAGTTCGAATCTGCCCTGCCCCATCAGTATGAACCGCGAAGCCGCCTGCGAGGTGTACCGCCGTCTTCTTCTGCAGTATCCCGTCATTGATGACAGGCGCCATTTTATCGAGTTTCATACCCCTTTTGAGTCGCTGATCCTCACCATCCTCTCGGCGCAGACGACGGACCGCTCGGTGAACGCCATCCGCGACGCCCTCTTCGCCCGCTACCCGACGCCGGAGGCGCTGGCCCGCGCGGAGCCCGAGGAGGTGGAGCCGTTCATCCACAGCATCGGGTTCCACCACGCCAAGGCCCGCTACATCGTCGGGACGGCGAGGAAGCTCGTCGCCGACTTCGGCGGCGAGGTCCCGCGGACGATGGAGGAACTGCAATCGCTCCCCGGGGTGGGGAGGAAGACCGCAAACATCGTCCTCTCCCACGCGTTCGGGATCAACGTCGGCATCGCCGTCGATACCCATGTCCGCCGGGTCTCAAAGCGGATAGGGTTCACCGAGAGCACGAACCCCGAGATCATCGAGCGCGACCTCGTCGCCCTCTTCCCGGAGGAGGCCTGGCGGGACATCAACTACCTCCTCATCCGCCACGGGCGGGCTATCTGCACGGCGCAGAACCCGAAGCACGAGCAGTGCCTCGTCGCGGACCTCTGCCGGTACTACCGGGAGATGAAGGCTGGGGAGCGGTGAGGGGGCCAGTGCGCCGGAGCGGGCACCCTGCGAAACATTGGTTCGCTGCATCTCCGACAGTGGCAAATGAGAATCCTTATCCCGTTATCCGCGATTTTCCTGTGAAGGATGGGTCGAGAGAGGAACGAGTGCGGGGGTGGAGTGCCCCGGCTCGAGCAGGGGATGCATCTTGTCTTCGACACGGAGACGGCCGGCCTCCCCCGGTACCGGAGCGCCCCGGCACACGATACGCGAGCCTGGCCGCGGCTGGTGCAGGTCGCATGGCTCCTCTGCGACAACGGCGGGCATATCGTCCGGCAGGAGTGTGTCGTCGTCCGCCCGGAGGGGTTCACGATCCCGCCGGACGCCGTGAGGGTTCACGGTATCGCCACCGAGGCAGCGCTCCGCTCAGGCGTCCCCCTTCGGATGGCGCTTGACAGCCTTCGGGAGGCGGCAGCACGGAGCAGCACTGTCGTGGCCCATAACCTGGCGTTCGACGGCGGGGTGATCGCCGCCGAGTGTGTGAGGAGCGGGGTGGATAACCCGCTCGCCGGCATGCCTTCGGTCTGCACTATGGAGGCATCGGTCAGGGTCTGCGGGATCCGGCGGCCGGGGGGACTGAAGTGGCCGACGCTGACGGAACTGCACCGGACGCTCTTTGGGTCGGGGTATCCCGGTGCCCACGACGCCGGAAACGATGCCGCTGCATGTGCCCGGTGTTTTTTTGAGTTGAAGCGCCGGGGCGTCATCCGGTAACGGCGCTCAGGATGTGGTGTCTCCAGGATCTGGAAGGTGAGGTTCATCCCCACGTGCATGGGGAACGCGACGGCGGCGACGGGGAGGCGATCCCGGGGGACGGTTCATCCCCACGTGCATGGGGAACGCTGCCCCGTAGAGCAAGGGGCTGAGATCTGGATCGGTTCATCCCCACGTGCATGGGGAACGCGTCCGGCAGAACGAGCGTCGCCTCGTCGCTCTCGGTTCATCCCCACGTGCATGGGGAACGCCTGCTTGTGTAATCACCGGCGACCTCGACTGCCGGTTCATCCCCACGTGCATGGGGAACGCTCCGCTGGTTGCCCTCTCCGCACCGGCCACAACGGTTCATCCCCACGTGCATGGGGAACGCACAAGGAACGTGTCGAAGAGGGAGTGGATAACCGGTTCATCCCCACGTGCATGGGGAACGCCGGTTCTCTGCGTCACCTACCTTCCACTGCTGCGGTTCATCCCCACGTGCATGGGGAACGCTGGGCGGTGATGGCGTACTGGACGGTTTCGACCGGTTCATCCCCACGTGCATGGGGAACGCTCACAGACCTGCCTGTGCCGAACCTGCTGCCGCGGTTCATCCCCACGTGCATGGGGAACGCATCCGCCGAGAGGAGAGGGTTTTTACCTGTATCGGTTCATCCCCACGTGCATGGGGAACGCTTCGGCGGGTTCGTCCCGCTCAGCACCGTGGACGGTTCATCCCCACGTGCATGGGGAACGCTACGGTAATGTCGTAATCTGATGACGGTATGCCGGTTCATCCCCACGTGCATGGGGAACGCTAAACGTCAATTTGGGCTTATCCCAAAACTACCGGTTCATCCCCACGTGCATGGGGAACGCTTTCCGCCTCCGACGTACCGTGAGCCGATATACGGTTCATCCCCACGTGCATGGGGAACGCTGTCGCATCCCGCGGCGTTTGCGCTCGCTGAAAGGTTCATCCCCACGTGCATGGGGAACGCCCTCACGGGTCGATCCTCACGACCTTGACTCTCGGTTCATCCCCACGTGCATGGGGAACGCCTTCCGGCCGCTGAATAATCAGACTCCGGTGTGGGTTCATCCCCACGTGCATGGGGAACGCCCGACAGTTAAGGATACGCCGAAGAGATCAGCCGGTTCATCCCCACGTGCATGGGGAACGCTGCGTATGCAGTATATGTGGTGTTTCCGGGCGCGGTTCATCCCCACGTGCATGGGGAACGCTGTAAACCTGGAGATAGGTTTATGTTGTATCTCGGTTCATCCCCACGTGCATGGGGAACGCATGGAAGTCATAGGAGATGACTCCGACACTCGCGGTTCATCCCCACGTGCATGGGGAACGCCAGCGGCACACAGCGAGCCTCTGGCGTGGACTCGGTTCATCCCCACGTGCATGGGGAACGCCGAATATTCTGAACCTGCAGCATTCATAGCCTCGGTTCATCCCCACGTGCATGGGGAACGCAATTCTTTTTCCATTTTCATCGTCATAATACCCGGTTCATCCCCACGTGCATGGGGAACGCGCTATATCAGAGAGAATCGCACCGGTATCGCCGCGGTTCATCCCCACGTGCATGGGGAACGCGTGTTCTACGGGAGTATAGCCAGTTTTAGAGGCGGTTCATCCCCACGTGCATGGGGAACGCTTCAGCGAGCGCAAACGCCGCGGGATGCGACACGGTTCATCCCCACGTGCATGGGGAACGCTAATTTAAATGTGTTAAGCGGATAGTTCGCACCGGTTCATCCCCACGTGCATGGGGAACGCATCTACAGCAGACAGGGAAACATCGTCTGCATCGGTTCATCCCCACGTGCATGGGGAACGCGCATACGATCGCACCCGAGGCCGCAGCCTGATCGGTTCATCCCCACGTGCATGGGGAACGCTAACTGTCGGCAAACTGATTTTAGGGATGCTCCGGTTCATCCCCACGTGCATGGGGAACGCTGTTTTAACCCTGAAAACCGTTAACGGATTAGCGGTTCATCCCCACGTGCATGGGGAACGCTTTTCACTTCCTAATCCCTTTCGGGAAAAACCCGGTTCATCCCCACGTGCATGGGGAACGCACTATCCTCACTCGTCATTACCCTGAACTCATCGGTTCATCCCCACGTGCATGGGGAACGCCCCCGCAATTAAGCAGTTTACAGTCTATTTGGCGGTTCATCCCCACGTGCATGGGGAACGCTCGATCCAGTGTTGTTCATAAAATGTATATTTCGGTTCATCCCCACGTGCATGGGGAACGCCAGCAAGAAATAGTTTTAAATCCACGTATTGTAGGTTCATCCCCACGTGCATGGGGAACGCTGGTTTTATTGAACCGGATAATAAGGTTATTGCGGTTCATCCCCACGTGCATGGGGAACGCAATACCCTTCAATGTTGATCGCGCGTTATTCTCGGTTCATCCCCACGTGCATGGGGAACGCATATTGGAATGTCGTTGCTCCATGATCGGCGTCGGTTCATCCCCACGTGCATGGGGAACGCTTTATAAATGCATTCACAAATTTTGTCGCATTCGGTTCATCCCCACGTGCATGGGGAACGCACTAATGCAGCGCTAAAAGAACTTGAAAAACTCGGTTCATCCCCACGTGCATGGGGAACGCACCGCGAGATACGGAACCATCTGTTTTAACGTCGGTTCATCCCCACGTGCATGGGGAACGCCATCTCACCATTCATCTCTTTAAGGGTTTTTTCGGTTCATCCCCACGTGCATGGGGAACGCTGGTATCCGAAATGCAGGTCTACCTGAACTCGCGGTTCATCCCCACGTGCATGGGGAACGCTGCCAGGGATGAGTGCACGGGGAGATGGTTATCGGTTCATCCCCACGTGCATGGGGAACGCTGGTAGGCCCGAATCCTGATTATGCAGGTTATCGGTTCATCCCCACGTGCATGGGGAACGCGCCCGGAGTGTACAGGAGGAGAATGATATTGTCGGTTCATCCCCACGTGCATGGGGAACGCACGAGGAAGCCCATCACCACACACAACCACGTCGGTTCATCCCCACGTGCATGGGGAACGCTTTACTACTAAAGTATCATCAATGACCGAAACCGGTTCATCCCCACGTGCATGGGGAACGCTTTAAGCGCAATAAACATTTCCGAAAAGTTAACGGTTCATCCCCACGTGCATGGGGAACGCACCTGATAGTAAAAAGGGTTAAAGAATAATCTCGGTTCATCCCCACGTGCATGGGGAACGCATTAAACTTGGTCAGTTAATTAAGCGTGTGAACGGTTCATCCCCACGTGCATGGGGAACGCACGTCAGCGACGAAGTAAAGGAAGGCTATGATCGGTTCATCCCCACGTGCATGGGGAACGCTTAACGGGATAATCTTCTCCAGCATACACATTCGGTTCATCCCCACGTGCATGGGGAACGCTCGGCCCCCGGTATCGATGCCCGGCGTGCGGCCGGTTCATCCCCACGTGCATGGGGAACGCTGCCGGCGGCGCAGTATGAGGCTGTGCTCGACCGGTTCATCCCCACGTGCATGGGGAACGCCTAGTAGGATAATCCCGATTAACTTCGCAATACGGTTCATCCCCACGTGCATGGGGAACGCATGTCATCCCCGGGGCACAACCTGAGGTACTGCGGTTCATCCCCACGTGCATGGGGAACGCTGCCCTTGTCATCCAGTTCTGCGGCCTGCTTGCGGTTCATCCCCACGTGCATGGGGAACGCACCCTAACATTTAATGAACGTCAGGCGCAAGTCGGTTCATCCCCACGTGCATGGGGAACGCCATATCAGCCTATCATATCCGGTGATGACTCGCGGTTCATCCCCACGTGCATGGGGAACGCATACACCACCACTATTCATCAATGTTTGTGACCGGTTCATCCCCACGTGCATGGGGAACGCTCCCGACGACCAGCAGCAGGACCACGATCACCCGGTTCATCCCCACGTGCATGGGGAACGCATTTAAAGCCTAATTTAAAGAGTAAAACATCACGGTTCATCCCCACGTGCATGGGGAACGCTGCCAAAGTTGTTTTAAAGTGTCTGTAAACTCCGGTTCATCCCCACGTGCATGGGGAACGCTTTTTGTGCAAAACATAATTGTGTTGTTGGAACGGTTCATCCCCACGTGCATGGGGAACGCTCATCCCTTTTTATTCCAGAAAGGTGGAAGGTTACTTCCACCCATCCAAACACAGGATCAGAGGTTCGTCATGAGGAATCTGGGAATCGCTTAAAGCCATCATCTGCCTCACTCCGAAGTATCGAACGAACCACATTCGATATCATCCTCTTCGCTGTCATCGGTGATAACACCGGCGGAATCTCTCCCTTGCAGGGGGAGAAACGATATCAACTTCACGCCGTCCAGTTCCAGCGGGACGCGGCGGTTTTTCCCGATCGTCGTGAAGTCGTATCCCTGCTCGGTATTGATGCTCCAGGCCATCACGGCGCTGCCGTCCTCGATCCCGGCAACGACCTGCCGCCAGATCATCTCCCTGACCTTCATCGAGAGGTCCCCGATGTACACCCCGGCGTGGACCTCCAGCAGCCAGACCGCCAGCCTGCCCCGGAGCCGGGGCGGAGCGGCCTCAACCACGATGACCAGCATCGCTCAACCCCCGCTCTTCCGGGATCGCCGGTTTCAGTGCGTCCTCGGGCGGTTCTGGCATGGAGATCCCGCCTGCCTTCAGAACTTCCTCGATAGTGGGGATGATCTTTTTGAGCAGCCTCGTCTCGCGGAAACTGTCCCGGCATGCCAGCCGCACGGCTCGTTCCGGATCGAACGGGTTCTCCGCGGCGACCCGGAACGCCACCGGCACCACCGTATCGAACTTGAAGAGGTCGGCGATATCGTAGACGAACGAGAGCGGCTTTCCTGAATGGATAAACCCGATGGCAGGCGCATACCCGGCAGCGAGCACCGCCGCCTCGCAGATCCCGTAGAGGCAGGCCGTCGCGGAACTCAGGCAGCGGTTCGGGAGGTCGCCGCTCCCCCAGCTGGAAGAGTCGTAGTTTCTCCCCTTCCACTCAAGCAAGTATTTCCTCGCGAGCTGCACGTAGAGCTCCCGGACCCGGGCCCCCTCCATCCCCCGCAACTGCATCACCGAGTAGTGGGAGGGGACGGGGCCCTGGAACCGGAGTTCGTACATCTTCCGCACGACCTTCAGCCGCGCCTCCTCGTCGAGCGCGAGCTTTGCCTGGTAGAGCAGGCGGTCGGACCTCGCGCCCCCGGGCTGCCCGGCAGCATAGAGGCGCACCCCCGCCTCCCCGACCCAGGCCAGCAGACAACCGACCCGGGCGGCGAGCACCACCGCCGCGTGCGAGACCCGGGTCCCCGGCTCGAGCATCAGGCAGGCGACGCTCCCCACCGGGATCTGGATGCGCACCCCGTTCTTGTCCACCAGCACAAAGGCGCCGTCAAGCACGTCCAGCTCGCCCTTCTCGAGAAAAAGGAGAGAGATCCGTTCCTTGATGGCAATCGGCTTGAGCGGAGGGAGCATACGTCCTCCCTACCGCACTGCCGGCCGCACCATCATCAGCCCGCATCCAAACCCTTTCGCAGGCCCTATCCCATCGTACAGGACGGCCTTGAACCGCTCCGGGTCGACAACCGTGAGGATGCCCGTATAGTCGATCGTGCTGAGGCTGATATCGTGCCGTCCCTTGCGTTTCCGGAACCGCCGCTGAATATAGCCGTCAGCACGGACATCGCCCGCCGCCACCGAAAACCCGTTCGCCTCGCCCTTCATCGCAAGCCATGCAAACCCTGCCTGCTGGACGATCTCCGGCTCCGGCGGCCATTCCTCCCGGGGTCTGCCCTGCTGTTTTAACAGGGTCTTTGCCTCCATCACCACATCGTGGCGGTGGTGCTTTCCCTTCTCATCGCACTTCGTCCGGACGGGATTGGCACGGAGCACGAACGCAAGCTGCTGCCCGGAGCGGAGCACAGGATCATAGAGTTTCGTCTGTATCGTCCACATCCCGCCCCGGTTCACCGGCTCACGTTCGCAGACCGAGTAGATCGTGGGCAACCCCTCGGCCTCCTCCACCCGGTAGAGAAAGTCCCGCTCCCGGTCGGGGCTATCGGTGAAGAGGTCCCAGACCATATGGTGCGCCTGGTACTCGCTTCCCATCGCCTCCCAGAACTCACGTTTCCCGGCCGCGTCAGGCCGGAGCCGTATCCTGCTCAGGAACATGGCGATCCGCTCCGCATAATGCCGTAATGCTCGGCCCGGCTCCCGAACTGCCACCGCTTCCGGCTCAACGGGGTATCATACCGCAGAGTCGTCTGGACCGCCGGGATCCCTGCGTCCTGATCGCCTTCCCAGAAGACCCGCAGGTCGCCGTGGCGGAGCAGGTCCCGCAGCAGGTCGTCATCGGGAAACCGCACCGCCGCAAGCGCGGCCGCAAGGGTCTCGCCGGCAACGACCTGTGCATGCACCGGGAGAGCAAGCGGGCAGGACTTCCTGCCCAGATACAGGACGAACACCGGGTGGTTCAGGGCGTCCGCCAGCTCTTTCAGCGAGCAGGGAGCCGACGCCGAATCTTTCCAGATGCAGACCGTCGACACGGCATCGCACCGGTAATCCCGGGTGGAGAGCACCGTCGAGAGATCCTCGCGGGGTATCGCCAGTTCCTCCCGCCGGGTGGAAAACGAGTGCTTCTTTCTTCCCCTCCCTGCGGGCGGAACCTGAGACGTGTGGTAGTCCCGCAGCAGCACCCCGGGGGCATCCACCCGAACCGCCATCCGGTAGGCGTTCGAGAGCGCGGAAAGCCGCTCCTCCTCGTCACGGCGGATCCCCAGCGCCGCCGCGAGCAGCCCGAAGATTGCGGACCGGGACGGGTGATCGAACGTCGGGCGTGACTCCCCGACCGCAATATCGCCCCACGATGCCATCATGCCGTACAGGCGAAAGACGAGGAACTCATGCATGTTGACCAGCCACGAAATCCAGGACCTCTTGCAGCGTTCCTTCGCCGGCGTAAGCGTTCATCTCACGATGGGCGTCGCTGCAGTTCCCGTATACGGCATCCATCTTATCGCGGGTCTCCTTCAGCGCTCCGATAGCGCTCCCGAGCAGGTCATTCTCCTGCAACGGTCTCAGGTACGCGACCGAGAGCGAGCGGGGCTGCTGGCACCCCTTCTCTGCAAGCAGGTACGACGCGTATGCCCGTGACGCAAAACTGTTCTGCTTGCCGGTCGGCGCAACCTTTGCCGCCGCTTCGACGAGGGCGCGGAGAGCAGCCCCGGCGAGCGCTTCGTCGCCGCCCAGGTTCTCGCGCAACAGATCGCGGTTGACACAGACGTAGAGGTAAAAGAGGCCTGACGCGAACTCCGTCTCCCCGAGGTGTCCGGCACCCATATCCTCATCGCCCCGGTTGAGGTCGTCGACCGCCGTGAAGTAGTCGTCCTCGACTGCGACCGCATGTACCGTGACCGCGTGGGAGACCTGCACCGCCGCCTCCGTGTTGTAGATCGGGGACGCTGCCAGCATACGGCCGAACATGGCGATATCTGCCGCGGTGTGCCGCTCCATCAGGAGTTTCTTATCGTTGTCGCCGGGGTCGCTCCCCGTGGCTGCCAGGTTTGCGATCAGCGCGTCGATAGCGGCGATCTCTTCCGGGCTGAAGTGGGCGAGCTGCTCGATCTCGAGGGCGCCCTCACCGGCTTTCAGTTTCCCAAAGCCGCCGGCGATCTCCGCGGCCCACTTCCGGGCTTTATCCTCGGCGACAGGCTTGAATGTGACAGGTGCATCTTTGACGCCCGAAAGGATCCCTGCAAGGCTGACGCCCGATGTCAGGGACCGGTGGATCTGCGTCCCCATCTCCTTCGTCCTGATGCCGAGGTGCCCGGCAAGTGCGTCAGTAAAGATATCCGACGTCCTCCAGGCCCTCTTCAGGCTCTGCGACGAGACGCGCAGGCGCTGGGCGCCGCCCATCATGGCGGTCTTGGGTCTGCCGAGATCGTCACGGTTCAGGTTCGACGGCGGATACGATACGAGCATGTGTAACTGAATAAATTCACTCATGGTTACTCCTCCATTAATTACGCTTCATTCGGGGCTTTGTCATAGTAGTCAAACGCCCAGGTGTTCTTCGTCCTCTCATTCCACCAGTAGACTCCGTCTGCAAGGCTCGCAATGTTCACGGAGCCGCCAAGCAGCCGGATTGTCCGGACCACCGCACCATACAGGTCGTCGCGGTCCTCGATCTTGAGCAGCCGCCGGAAACGCAGCCCGCTCACCCGGGCACGGTCACTGCCGTCCTTCGGTGTTGCCATCTGCTGGGCGAACCGGAGCGAGTGGTCGTTCTCCCTGACATGCGAGAGAACCCCGGCCACCACTGCAAGTTTTTCAGCATCCACGGGGGCAATCCTGGAGAGGTTCTGGCGCAGCCGGTGGAACGCCGGGACAAACGCGACCTCCTGGCTGTTCCGGCAACGCCGGAGCGCCGCCCGATCTCCACGGGCATGATCCAGACCCGCCCACCAGTCCATCAGGACCGATCTCGCGTCCGGGTTGTTCATGAACGAAATATACTGCATCTGTTTCATGGGTGTTCACCTTGACGTACGGAGCGCTTTCGGGTTCCCCTGGGCTTTGCATCACTGTCGTCAGGATCCCGGGGGAGGTCGAGCGCCTCGCGGATCTTCTTGTTTCTCGGTGAGGTGTAATTCCTGAGCATGCGCCGGGACAGGGCTATCCTTCGCGGGTCCGCGACACCGATGAGATCGGCCTGAGAATAGACCTTGAAAAGTCCTTCGGCCTCACGGGAGAGGCTCGAAAGCCACTGCAGTTTCAGGGCGGTTGTATCCTCACCCTTCTCCGTCGCCTCCCGCAACCTCTCCAGCACAGCGTAGAACTCGCTCTCGGTATCCTGCCAGAACCGGGAATCGACCTCGGGGATATTCCCGCCTGCGTCCTTTCGGTCTCCGAAGAGTGCTTTCCGGATGCAACTGCGGGTGCTCCCTGCGACGAGATCGGCAGTCTTGATCAGTGCCGTCACAACCCCTTCGTACTGCTCACGAACCGCCTCGCCGACATGGAGCAGCGGCATCGTGCTCTCGTTCCAGCAGACCACCTTCATGTTGTCCGTCTTGTAACCGAACGCCCAGAGCGGGGCCGAATAACCCAGATAATCGGTCAGGTTGCGCTGCCGCTCGTTCCGGAAGACCTGGACCGCCAGCGCAGGCTGCGTACGGCTTTCGGTATCGTTCTGCACAAGTCCGAGCCAGTTCCGGTACGATATCCCGTCCGCCTGCCCGTGCTTCGGGAGAGGCTCTTCGGCGTTCTTCGGCTGGTAATACGGCGTGAGCGGGTGTTTCCAGGCCCCTTTGTAGTTCACCCCGCCATCCTTCGTGGCGTATCGCGAGACAAGATCCTCAGAAGCACAACCGCAGATATCGCACCTTCCCGACTCCGGGTGATCCAGGTCGAGGCGGATCCTGCGGGGCATGGAAAAGAAGATCTGTGCCGGGTGCACGTCGGTAGGAGCCGTAACCTCGTTTCTGGTGCTTGTGCGGGTCGGCCCCATCCAGGGGAACCGGTCGGGGTCTGCGGTTTTTGCGGCGTTGCCGAGGATCTCGAACTGGTCCCGGGGAAGGACGTTTAACCAGACGGTCTCCCACAGGGTCGTGCCCATGACCAGTGTGGTCAGCGGCCCTCCGCCCCGGAGCGACGTCCGGTGCCCCCGGCCACCGGATGGAGCGTTTGTCTGGAGCGTGAAGAGTGCCGTTGCGCAGCAGGGGCGGCAGATCCGGCTGACCGTTCCTCGCTTCAGAAAATGGTCGGTATTCAGTTTCAGCGTCTGCTCTCCGGGCATCTCCATGAGCAACCGATCTACGGAGCTCTCGACGCCCTCGTTGAGGTCATAGTCCTGCATAAACCGCGGCCCTTCGCCATCGAAGTTGAAAGCATGGGCATACGGTGCAAAAGCACGTTTCAGTTCATCGGGAGGTGGGGGAGTCTTAAACTTCCTCCTCCAGTCCCGGTTGTCACCGGGAGGAATTGCCGTCTGCACAAGGCCGATGAGGAACTGGATCAGCGCCCCGTTGAAATCGGGTCGGGGCGCGTCCAGCCGGATCACGGGCTCGGCCCCCCCGGTAATCTCCCGGGGGGCAATGGTTTCCCGTGCTCCGTCCCTTCGCACGACGGGTATCCATGGATCATCGATGAGATTGACCATGTCTGTTCACCTGCATTGCCTGACCGCTCTGCACCAGTCAATGGAGCGATCTTCGCATGCGACCGGAAGAGACGAGTACGGCAATGTCTGGTGAATGCTTGTTGTATGATACCTTATACTTTTCCATCTGACCGTTCTGGTGAACCCTTCAGGCGTTATCAGGGAAAATAAGGGATAAATGTAAAATCGGATTCATTTCACGGCACATGATGATCAGCCATCCCGGATCTGCAGGCCGATCTTCGGATCGTAGGTGACGATCACCTCTTTTTCCTTCAGATCCTGTGCGCGTCCCTCCCACAACCCGTCTGCAGTGGGCTTCAGAGGGATCAGGATGCTTCCTTCGCCCCTGCCGGGCAGGAGCGGTTTTACCCGTGCGATCTCACGCTCTTCAGCCCCGGAGCAGTGTGCCGGGCCTGCTATCCGGGACTCTCTCACCGAGACCTGGCTTCTTCCCCAGGCGGCCTCTCCGCTTTCATTCCAGGGCCGGAGTTCGGCCCCGTCCTGGCGGGCCAGCACGACGGTGACGCTCGCTTCACCGAGCCGGGTCGGTGTCCGACTCTCATCCTCCCACTGCCCGTGCAGGTCCACATACCCTGCCTGCGGCCGCAGTGCGTTTATCTGCGCCAGCGCCGCATGCCCGCGGTCTTTTCCGTCTGCCTGTATCTCCCAGACCTTGAGCGCCTCGGGAACGGATGCCTGCGCTTCCTCTCCAAACACGCCTTCGATCAGCAGCCGCGCATCGTCGGGCATCACGATCCGTCCCCGGGCGGCAAGGAGGCGAGCGGTGAGCCAGAGTTGCCCGTGTTTCTCGTATACCCGCCCGGCTCCGGGGAAGACACTCGTAAACCAATCTTTTGCTGGAGCCTCAACCGGAGGGGGAGAGAGGACCAGCAGGGTGGGCATTACAACAAGCCCGCTCCTTCTCTCGCGGTGCCGGTGCAGTCTCCCGGCCCGCTGGATGATCAGGTCGATGGGCGCAAGGTCCGTAACCATCGCATCGAAGTCGATATCCAGCGACTGCTCGACAACCTGCGTTGCTATCAGTATCTTCCCTCTGCGGTCGGCATCCGTGCTCTGCTTCCCGAACCATGCCAGCACATCGTCCTCGATCTTCTGCCGGTCTCCAACGGTGAACCTGGCGTGGAAGAGTTTGACGTGTTCGTCGCCCCATCGCGCGGCGAGGCGGTTGTATGCCTCGATCGCATCGATGACGGTATTCCGGATCCAGCAGGCGCACCGGCCTTCCAGAAGAGCCCGTTCGAGGTAGGACTCTACATCGGCTTCATCGCTGGTGAGTTCAACCGCAACGGTTCTCCGCGAAAGACGATCGGCCTGCATCGGCCTCTCTTCTACGCCCCGGGGAGAAACTATGGTCATGAGAGGAGGGTCGGCCTCGTGTATCGGCGTTGCCGGGACCCGGAGGCCGGAGCAGTAAGCGGCAACGAACCGTTCCCGGAGTCTGATCGGGAGCGTCGCCGAGAGCAGGATTGCGCTGCCGCCAAAAGCCGCATGGAACTGCAGCAGCCGCTCGATAAGGGTGTTCATGTACTCGTCGTAGGCGTGCACCTCGTCCACGACGAGCACATGCCGGGCAAGGCCCAGGAGGCGAAGTGACTGGTGGTGGAGCGGCAGCACCGCCATGAGCGCCTGGTCTACGGTGCCGACACCGACATCGGCGAGGAGGGCTTTCTTCCGGTTGTCCGAGAGCCAGGCTGCGCACTCAGCCGATCCCTCTTCTCCCCCGGGCGTGAAAGTCGTTTTATCGGTTTGCGGGCCGATGGACTGGCGCCAGAGATTGGAAAGGTTCCTCGCGCTGTGGGCGAGCAGAAGCGAGGGGTGCTCGCCATCCTGGAAGAGTTGTCGGTATATCTCCCCGAATCGCCGGTACATGCCGTTCGCGGTCGCCATCGTCGGCAGCGCCATGAAGATGCCTTCGGCAGACCCGCGCTCCATGAGGCGGTGTGTCAGTGCGAGCGCGGCCTCGGTCTTTCCGCTCCCGGTGACGTCCTCAACGATGAAGAGGTAGGGGCCTTCGGCGAGCTCGTAGTCGGCGACGGCTTCCTGCAGGGGCGTCGGGACCGCGTTTTCCGGAAGAAGGGACGCTATTCCCGGGAAGGGGGCGATGGCGGACGGCAGGACGCCTGCCCGGGCAACCGCCTCTCTTGCCCTCGGGACGGCGTAGCGCTGCCAGTACTCCTCAAGGGGCATCGGGTCCTGGCAATACCGGAAGATCTCGGCGTCCGATCCTATCCAGTCGCTCACAACAGCCAGTCCGGCGATCAGCCAGGAGATGCGGGTGAAGGACTCAGACAGTTCGGTTGAATACTGGACCGGCTCTTCCGGATCTTCCGAGAGAAACAGGGCCGAGCAGGCCCGGGCGAACTCGCACGCTGCCTTTCGGTCCATCGGGCTGAAGAGGTCGGGGAATGTGCCTCTGTCGGTGACGGGCTTTCCGTGATGGCCGGTCACCGCCCGGATCCAGGGGAGGAAGAGATCCTCCAGATCACATGGATCCTCGTCGGGGTCTGTTCCCAACCATCTCTCGTCCCGTACCAGCGGCCACACTTCCCGCATGAAGACGAGCATGCCCATCGTCGTGTGGTGGTGGCTATACGGCATACGGCAGACAGCGCCCTGGAGGCGCGACTGGAGGTCGGGGTTGATGCCCTGGAACCGTTCGGAAAACTTTCCAATATCGTGAATGGTAAGGAAGAACAGAATAAGCGAGCGGATGTACTCGTCCCGGAGAGGCACCGCTCCGACGGTCTTCCGGAACAGCTGGGGATCATTGAGCAACTCGTTACCGACCGCTGCGACATCCAGGCAGTGATAGACGAGCAGGTGCCACGCAAGACCGTCCTCTGTATCGTACTTTCCCCAGTAGCGGTAGATCCTGTCGATTTCGGGCGAATCCATAGTAATAAACGTTCATGTCAGGGTCGGAGACGATAGGCCTGCCGGTTTGAAGAAACCTGTTTTAATGTCCTGTTGCAGCCGTATGGATACAGTTCGCCCCGGCGGCGCCCTCCGGGTTGTAATAGCGACCATCTTTTCCCGGGATCACCCGGCCAGAAAGAGAAGAAGAATCCGCCGCCAGTGCGGACTATCCCCACGCGATGGGGAACGTGAAAAGCCGGACGGCTGTTTCATTGTACGATACAGGTTCATCCCCATAGGATGGGGAACAACTACGTTATCATTTGTTTTTCCACTATATAATCGACTCAGCTGCGCCGACGGCATGAAAAAATGAGGGCTGAACCCCGGGAAATAATTCGTCCTGGTGGCCGGGACACCCGACCCACTCTTCTTCGATCCAGGACGGTTATGGTCGACTCCGGCTCCCTCAAAAAACCCCGCTGATCAACGCATGGCCGATGAAATAACAGATCCCGGCCACGACCGCCGCCGCCGGGATGGTCAGGACCCACGCGATCAGGATCTCGCGGACTATGCCCCACTTGACCGCCGAGTAGCCGCGCGTTGCGCCGACGCCCATGATCGCGCCGGTTGTCGCATGGGTCGTCGAGACCGGGATGCCAAAGGCGGTCATCAGCGAAAGCACGCCCCCGGCGGCGGTCGATGCGGAGAACCCCTGGTAGGGGCGGATCCTGGTGATCTTGTTGGCCATCTTATCGATGACCCGCCATCCTCCTAAGAGCGTCCCGAGCGAGATGGCGAGCGAAGATGCGAGTATCACCCAGAGCGGGACGGAGAACTCGGTGATCAGCCCGCCGGCGAGGAGCATGGCGGTGATGATCCCCATCGCGTTCTGGGCATCGTTGCTGCCGTGGCCGATAGCCTGAAACGACCCCGAAAAGATCTGGAGATTGCGAAAGAGGCCTGTCAGGCGCCGCGGAGGATGGTTGCGGAAGATGTGGGCGACGAGAGTGCCGAGGGCAAACGCGGCTATGAACCCGAGCATGGGGGAGATGACGATGAAGATCAGAACCCCGAGAATGCCGCTGACCTTCAACAACCCCGTTGCGATGGCAAGCGGGATGACGACCGTCACCCCGATGAGTCCGCCGAGGATGAGGTTCCACGGCTTGAAGTCGCCTTTTAGAAGCGCAAATGCACCCGTGACGATCGCACCGAGGATTACACCCGTGAGGCCGTAGAAGAGGACCTGCCCGATGACCGCAAGCGACGGCCAGATTACCGCCCCCGTTCCGGCAGCTGCAATGCCGGCACCCAGAAGCCCCCCGATCAGGGCATGGCTGCTGGATACGGGGATTCCGAGGTATGAGGTCGCGAGGACCCAGAGCACCGCACCGGCCATGGCCATGAGGATCAGCGACGGCGTGAGGAAGACGGGGTCGACGATCGCCCTCCCGATGGTCGCTGCAATTGCCGTGGTGAAGAGAAGGGGGCCGAGGAGATTGAAGACCCCTGCGAGGAGCACCGCCTGCAGGGGTGTCAAGGCCTTGGTCGCGATGATGGTGGCGATCGAGTTTGCGGCATCGTTCAAGCCGTTTGCAAAATTAAAGAGTAGCGCGAGAAGAATGCCGAGGATGATGATCGGGTCCATAGCGGTCAGGAGTGTCTGATGGCTATGTCGCTTAAGACGTTTGCGACGTCTTCGCACTTATCGGTCGCCATCTCGAGGTTTTCGTAGATGTCCTTGAGTTTGATGATGGTGATCGCATCTTCCGTCTTGAAGAGGTCCCTGATGGCATGGCCGAGGACGTTGTCCGCGACGTTCTCCAGGCGGTTCACCTCAATGCACCGCTCCTCGATCAGGCTCGGGTTCTTGACCGACCGGATGTTGTTGACTGCCTTCTCAATCTCGACGACGCTCAACTGGATCAGTTTTGCAAGTTCGATCATCGAGTCGTCGGTCTTGGTGATGCCGTAGCTGTACATCTGTTGTGCGGTGCCGTCGATGTAGTCGAGAATGTCGTCCAGCGCCGACGCAAGGCGGGAGATCTCTTCCGGCTCGAGCGGCGTGATGAACGTCCGGTTCAACTGCTCGTAGATCTCATGCGTGATCTCGTCTCCCTGGTGCTCGATCTGCTTCATCCGGTGGCACTGCTCTTTCACGTTCTCGTAGTTTTCGACGAACTCGACGAGCAGATCGGCTGCGGAGACGACCGTCCGGGCCATTCTGTCAAAGAGGTCAAAAAAAATCTTATCTTGAGGGACTACCCACTCCTTAATGCCCACGATGATCGCTATAAGATTTTCCCGTCAGGGGGTATATAGCGTTCGGTCAGCCGCCCGGGAGGGGCGGCAGGATACGACGAAACAGGGTAAACAGGAAAGCAAGGCCCCACCGCGGGCGCATCGGTCGGTCGTCGGGAGCGATCCGCAAAAACTGCTCCGGTTGCGGCCCGGCTTCGCCGTAGAATTTTGCGGCATCTCCCGCACGGCGGCCGGTCTGCTCACCCGGGTATCGGCCGGGCATCTGGAGCGTGGCGGGGCCGCATCGTCACCCGGCCCCTCATTCTGAGACTTTCGCGAGGTGTTCGCGGATGAAATCGATGTCCGCCTCCTTTGCCGCGATCTCGTAGAGTATCGTCCCGAGGCCTGTGCAGCGTTTCATAAACGGCAGCAGGACCTTCTGCTTCCGGACCTGGATGCCGACGAGCATGGGGCTTTTTAAGAGGATCCGGACGTCCCTGAACACGAAACCCGGGGGTATCTCGTAGTACTCTTTGCAGTGCTTTCGCACGTAGTCGTTTGCCTGGTCGGGAGTTGCGCCCAGGAGGAGCACCCGTCCACCGAGATTGTTTACGCAGCACGATGCCATCTCCCTACTGTTCGCATTTACACGAATAAATGTTGCGCTGATACCCGGATCCCGGAACCCGGGCATCGGGGCGGTCGTATATCTCCCGACCGGTCTGTATCGACTGTCCACACGCCGGAAAGGTTATCGCGTGCCGGGCAGATACCCGGGTATGAAGCCGTATGGAATGCCGGGTCGCCCGCCCGGGGTCCACCTCTTCCTCCTGATGGCTTTCGCCGCTCTCCTCATCATGCCCTGCTCCGTCTCGGGCGCGACGCCTCCGCTGCCCCCTCTCCTCACGGTCTCGGTATCGCACGATACCCTCTCCCCGGGGGAGAACCTGAGCGTCTCCGCCACCTGGAGCCGGGACGAGAGTTTCTACCGCCCCCCACAGAGCGTCGACGTGCAGATCTACAGCGTCCCCGGAGGGTCGCTCGTCGCAGGGTATACGGTCCCGGAGGATGAACGCGCGGTCTCCGACGGTGACACCCGGCACTTTCAGGGGGTGATTGCCTCCTCGGAGCTGCCGGCGGGGAGGCTCCTCCTCGTCGCCGTCGACCCGGTCTCCGGCGCCGACGCCCGGGTCCTGATAAACGTCACGTAGCCTGGCCCGGATTTCCCCGGAATCCAGGCGCAGGGATATCTCGATGCCGTCTTCTTCCTGGTTGCAGGGGTCCTGCTGGTCGTCCTCGGCGCCGGTCTCGTCCTGCTGCTCGGGCGGCCGTGAGGCGGGCCGTCTCTTCCCCCACCTCACGGCCGCCTGCACGCCGCGGGATCCCTGCCCGGGCCCGGGTTTCCGGCCGCACCCGGGCGGTTTTTTCGTCACCGGTTCACTTATTGTCTGCAGCAACCAACTATTCTTCAAGTGATACCTGAACCGGCAGCAAAAAAGTTCCTCTACTGGTGCGACCAGTGCAACGTCCCGCTCATCGGGCGCACCTGCGCCTGCAAAACCAGAGTCAGGGAGATACCTCTCCTGCAGCCGCACGACGTCCGGCCCGCCCTTGCCGCAGATATGGCCCTGATCCGGCGGCTTCTTGCCGAACAGTTCGGCGATATTCCCCTGCCCCACGTCGTGCTCTTAAACAAGACCGGCGGCGTCGACCGGGCGGACCTCGTCATCATGCACGGCGACCGGTTCGGCTGGCTCTCGTTCGACCCGATCGCCCGGAAGTTCAGCCTCGACATCGCCCCCGAAGCGCTCCCGCACATCCTGCAGCACGCAACCCGGGGCATCATCGACCTTGAGGCCGAGCCCGCCGTGAGCGCCCATAAGGGCCGTATCGGCGGGAAACGGTTCCCCCTGGCGACCGCCGTCCCCGACGGGACGGTCATCGTCTCCTATAAGAACCGGTTCGGCACCGGCGTCGTCAAGGACGGGCAGGTCAGGGTGAAGGAACTCGTCTCCGTCGAGCCCCGCACCCGGCCCAACCCGGACTGGGACGTGGTGATCGAGAAGAACCGCTACCACTTGAAGAACCTCGAGCGCAACGCCGTCCGCACCATCAAGAAGCACATGAACGACCGGCCGTGCGTGAACGTCTCGTTCTCCGGCGGCAAGGACAGCACCGCCGTCCTCCACCTCGCCCGGAAGGCGGGGGTGGAGAAGGCGTTCTTCATCGATACCGGTATCGAGCTTCCCGAGACGGTGGCGTTCGTGGAGTCAGAGGGCGTCGAGATCGTCCGGAAAGGCGGCGACTTCTTCCAGGCGGTCGAGAAGGTGGGGCCGCCGGGGAAGGACCACCGCTGGTGCTGCAAACTCCTCAAGCTTCACCCTTTAAAACTCTACCTCGCCGACCTCGGCCCCTGCGTCACCATCCAGGGGAACCGCTGGTACGAGTCCTGGAACCGCGCCGACCTCGACGAGACGAGCCAGAATCCGGCAAACCCCCTGCAACTGAACGTCTCGCCGATCCGGAACTGGCGGGCGCTCGAGGTCTTCCTCTACCTCTGGTGGCAGAAGGCCTCCATGAACCCGCTCTACGAGAAAGGCCTTGAGCGGATAGGCTGTTACCTCTGCCCGGCGGTGCTCGAGAGCGAGTACGAAGGGCTCCGGGAGATGCACCCGGAACTGACAGGACGCTGGGACGAATTTCTGGTCAGGTGGGGGGAGAAGACCGGGATGCCGGACGCCTACCACCAGTGGGGGCTCTGGCGGTGGCGGGCGCTGCCCCCGAAGATGCGCGAAGTCTGCAGGGACCGGGGCATCGCCGTGAACGAGGACTTCACCCTGCAGGAAGCCCCGGAAAGCCGGGCAACCCCGGTCCAGAAAAGCGTGGAGGTGGCAACAACGAAGACTCTGGAAACCCCTGAACCGGCAGTGCCGGCAGGAAACGAGTTTACCCCCGACGAGATCCGGAAGGACTTCCCGATCCTCGGCGACATCATCTATCTGGACAACGCCGCGACGAGTTTCTCGCCGGAGCCGGTGGTGGAGGCACTCATCGAGTTCGAGCACCGCTACCGGGCCAACGTCGGGCGGGGAGTTCACCGCCTGACGCGGATCGCGTCGCAGCGCTACTGGCATGCCCACGAGAAGGTGGCCCGGTTCATCGGCGGCGAGGCGGGGGTCACGGTCTTTACGAAGAACGCCACGGAATCGATCAACATGGTCGCACAGGGGCTCTCCTGGAAGCCGGGCGACCGCGTGGTGACCACCATTCTCGAGCACCACTCAAACCTTCTCCCCTGGAGAGCACTTGAAAAACAGGGCGTCGCGCTCGACGTGATCGGGATCGACGCCGACTACTCGCTCGACCTTGCCGCGATCGAGGAGGCTCTGGCCGGAGGCGATGTCCGGCTCGTCGCCGTCACCCATGCCTCGAACGTCCTCGGCATCGTCACGCCTGTTGCTGAGATCGCCCGGCTCTGCCGGAAACACGGCGCCCTCCTCCTTGTGGACGCCGCACAGTCGCTCCCGCACATGCCGGTGAATGTAGCAGACCTCGGCTGCGACTTCCTCTGCTTCTCGGGGCACAAACTCTTCGGGCCGACCGGGACCGGCGTCCTCTGGATGCGGGAGGCACTCCTCGAACCGTCGGTCCTCGGCGGCGGCATGGTCACGAGCGTGACGGCGGAGGGGTATGTGCCGGCCGACGGCTACCAGCGCTACGAGGCCGGCACGCCGAACGTCGGCGGTGGGATCGCGCTCGGCGTCGCCGTGGACTATCTCTCGGCGATCGGGATGGAGCGGGTCCGGCGGCATGAAGAGCGCCTGACCGCCCGGCTCATCGAGGGGCTCTCCCGGGTCGACGGAGTCACGGTCTACGCCGCGAGAACGCCTGAGGCCCGGATCGGGGTCGTCTCGTTCACCATCGACGGCGTCCACCCGCAGGAGGCCGCACAGATGCTCGACGAGGAGGCGGATATCCTGGTAAGGTCGGGGCACCACTGCTGCCAGCCGCTCATGGAGCACCTGGATCTCCAAAATGGGACGGTGCGGGCGAGTATTGCAGCCTACACAACGGAGCAGGAGATCGACCTCCTCGTTGCGGCCGTCGGCGAGATCAGCCGGGGCCGGTGAGGTCTGCCTCCTAAAATTGACAATCTACCTCTTTTAGTCCCCCCACCGCCCGCGCTTCGCGCTCCTCCCGCCCCCCCCGGAGGGGGGCGGGCAGTGCGTGGCGATAACCGGGGAGAAGCTGTGCATGGTTCTTCTAGGGATCTCCCCATGCAGTGGACCGTGAGGATATCGCCATTGTGGGAACGACGCTCCGCAGGAGCAGAGTTCGAGCACCGAAGGTGCGAAGAGGGGCTGACGGGGAGTGAGGGGAAGACAGGGGAGGGGGCACGCCCCCCAGGCTATTCGTCAATTACACCTTTCGTGCTTAAACTCCGTACCTCAAAAACCTCCAGAATTCTTGAATTACTGTCTTATAGGCAGTCGTTCTCTGGAGCTGCTCAGACGGTGAGATCCATTCGAATGGATGTTAACAACAAGCGCGTTATAGGCGAAGGTATTTTACGATGGGGGAAATATGATCAACCAGGAGACAGGTTTCAGACAAATTACAAAATATCTGAGACATCATCTTCGGAAATGGGTAACGCCTATTCCATTACCACAATCTGAACTTGAACGAGGGGTAAATATTGGCTGGAGCATATGACCGGAGGAGAGGAACAGCAATTGTTGACACTTCAAAGGGGATTCTTGTTGTACGCCAGGGTAATGCCCCATTCCTTCTTCCCGGGGGTGGTGCTAAAAATAATGAATTAATGATTGAAGCTGCGATCCGGGAATTGCGGGAAGAAACTGGAATGGCTGCGTACAATATAAAATATCTCTTTACTTTCCATAAATCAAAGGTTTTTTTAATACGAGCTAATGGTGTGCCAAAACCACTACATGAGATCTCCCAAATTGGCTATTATTCTCCAGAATCTCCACTCCCTATGTCTTACAATACAAAGAAAATTATTGAGAGGTATTGGAATCAAAAGAGAACATGAATCGTTAGGTTAAATTTTTTCAAAAGTTGTCAAAACAGAATCCTTGCTGGGAAGGAACCTCTCCTCCTCCTCTCCTCTCCACGGGTCGATTACCAAGGTATAGCCTTCTAATATCTCGCACTCGGTTATGGGCTGGACAGTGGAGCCATGTATACAAGTGTCTCAATCACGTCACACTAAAGGTTTGTAGGCTATTTTGGGTGTCCTCTAGTTTTTCCTATCTCTTTATTCCTGCTATCCTCTCTGCATGCGCATACACCGCCATCTCCGGAGTTCCCGCGGACCCGACGATGCAGAGCCCGGTCTCCTCCGCGATCTCGACAGCAAGGGCGGTCGGGGGTCCGGTGGAGACCAGCACCGGGATGTTCGCCACCAGGCATTTCCGGGCCATCTCGGAGGTGACCGGGCCGGTGCCGACGGCGAACGTCCGGGAGAAGTCAAGGGCTTCGCGCAAGCCCCGGCCGATGACCCGGTCCAGGGCGTTGTGCCGGTCGAGGTCTTCGGCGCGAGCGACGATGCGGCCTCCCATGGCAAGAGCAACCGCATCGACCGCGCTGTGTGGAGGGAGAGCGGCGACGGCGCTCTCGATCTCCGGGACGGTGACCGCGAGGTCGGAATCGATCGCGGGCAGTTTCTGCGTGTCGATATAGGAGACGGCCCCCCCGCACCCCGAGAGGATGGTCTTCTTCACGCTGACCCTCTTGAAGATGTTCTTCGTGAGGACGCTTATCCGGTTCTCCTCGATCCTGACCGACTCGATCTCCCCGGCGCTCCGGATGATCTCTTCGGTGTAGAGGTAGCCGGTGATGAAGTCTTCAAACCCGCCGGGGCTCAAGGCAACGGTCGCCAGGTGCCGGCCGTTGACGAAGACCGCCACCGGTGTCTCTTCTGCGGCATCCCGGGTTATCCTCCCGCCGCCGATGCGGATACAGGCAATTTTCTTGAACATGGTCCCTCACTTCGCGTATGCCGCACGTGCCCCGGCATGGTCCGGCCGGCACGCAGTCATACACACTGCCGTATAAACTCCTCGGGCATCGAGGTGCGCTGTGCGGTCTCCTCGACCGAGAACCCCCTGCCGAGGAACCTCTTTACCACGCTCTCCATGGGTTCGCCGACCTCGACGATATGCCTGTCGGGGTCGTAGAGCCTGATGGCCCGCTGTCCCCAGGGTTGCTCTATCAGTTCGTGCACGTACTCCACGGAGTCCATCTCTTTGAGCCTTTCCAGAAAGGCATCCAGGTCGTCCTCCTCGAAGTAGAGTTCGGCGTTCTTCGAACCCTGGACAATATCGCTCTCGTCGACGCCGATGAGATCCGAGAAGTGCGAACGGAGATGTATCGCAAAACCGCCCTCGAACGATACGTTCTCGCCGAGATCGAATCCAACCTTCTGGTTCAGCACCTTCTCATAGAAGGCTCTGGAAACCTCTATGTCGCGAACGACAATAAGCGGGCATATAAACTTCATAAAAATCAGGCAGGAGACCCCCGGTTTTAACCGGGGGAGGAATGCCGTCTGCCTGTCCCGGCATACTGTTATGTTTTCCAGGTAATACGGGTTAGGAGGGTACAATCTTCCCCCTTTGCGCTCTGAGTCACCCGCTTCCCGGTGACCGCGCCATGTAATGATAGCTTTCCTTTCAACGTGCCTCCGATAGATGTCAGTCCGTACTTGACATGCCGGGCCGGTGACCGGGGTACCTGCCGATGAGCAGACGACCGGAGGGGTCGCGCAGGATCCCGGTCCCGATCACCTGCCGGGTACCTGCCTGCCAGGTGAGGTTCTCCCGGGCGGGGTACCTTCCCAGTTGCTGGAATGTCTCCCCGGAGTCCGGCCGGGCGGAGCCCGAACGGGTCACCTCGTCGGGCAAGGAGGCCCCCTGCGCAAG
>DASQ01000106.1 GCA_002503885.1 Methanoculleus marisnigri
AAGCACCTCGAGGTGATGCAGGCGGCGGGTCAGGTCGAGGCCCGGCTCGTCGGCAACGCTAAGGTCTACTCGGTCGCACAACGCGTACCCCTCCGGCGTTTCTCTGTTTTACGAAGAACCTGATCCTGGTCCTCGTACTCGTTGTCATTTAACTCTATGAATTTCCTTTCCCGCCCTTCGCATCCCTCACGGCCTGCCTTCTGTGTGGGACCATATCCCGATCTGCACCATGGATTGCTTCACGCGAAACTACGAAATTTCAGTTCTGTTGAAGAGGGCATGAATATGGAAGCATCGACCCGGGATGAGGAATCACCCTGGAAACGGTCTTGTTCCCCGGGCATGCCCCTGAAAGTGGACCGTGGGGATATCGCCTCGCGGGGATGGGGCTGACGGGGAGGGGGTCTCCCCCTCCCCTGTCTCTACTGCCTAAGGGGATACCCGGTGGAAAGCCGTGCTCCGGAGTACCCCCGGAGTGCGACCATAGCGCCCGCCCCCACACGCCAAAATTCCTAAAATAAACTGACAAGATGCACTCGACGCCGACCTCACGATCGTCCAGGTCAACGACCAGTGCCTCAGGCGATTTAAGCGCGCGAAAGAGGATCTCATCGGGTACAACATCCGCGAGACGGGGCTCCCGGTCGTCTCCGCCCCCGAGGCCCTCGCCGTCATCGAGGATCTCGAGCGGGAGCAGGTGATCACCGGCATCTGCCACCGGCACCATGACGGCAGCGAGTCCTTCTATCAGATGCAGGCGATCCCGACGACGTTCGAGGATATCACCGAGCGGAAACAGTACATCCGGAACACGATGCTCCTCGCCCGGACGGCGATCGACCTCGTCGACCTGCCGCCGGTGGACGATATCCACCAGTACATCGTCGACCGGCTCAGGGAACTCGTGCCGGGAGCGTACGCCTACCTCTTCTCCTGCGACGAGCCCGACAGGCAGTTCATCATCCGGGTGGTCGAGGGCGAGGGATTCCGGGAGGGGCTCACGGAACTCCTCGGAAGGGACCCCGTCGGCATGGTCCTCCCGGTCTCCCGCGTCTTCGACGCCCCCTACCACCAGACCCCCTTCTCGTTGCGCGGCCTGCGGGAGTTCATCCTCCGCCCCGAACCCTCCTCGTGGTCGTTCTACGACCTCTGCTTTGAGGCGATCCCCGAGGAGATCTGCGAGGCGATCCTCTCCCGCTTCGACATCGCAAAGATATGCATCATGGGGCTGGTCTGGCGCGAGCAGCTCTTCGGCATCGCCGGCATCTTCCTCCCCCCGGGAAGGGAGCTTGAGAACCGGGAGACGGTGGAGTCGTTCATCCGTCAGGCACCCATCGCCCTCGCCCGGCGGCAGACCGCGGAGCAGCTCCGGCTGAGTGAGGCGCGGTTCCGGGACATGGTCGATTCGTCTCCCTTCGGGGTCGCGCTCATCGACCGCGAGAGGCGGTTCGTCTACGTCAACCGAAGGTTCGTGGAGATCTTCGGCTACCGGCCGGACGATGCACCCACGGCCACGGAATGGACCCGGCTGATCTTCCCGGACGAGGGTTCCCGACAGGAAGCCGTCAATGCCTGGCGATCGGACCTCGAGCGTTCGGTCCCGGGCCAGGTCAGGCCCCGGACGTTTGCCGTCCGGTGCCGGGACGGGTCGAAGAAGGCGATCCTTTCCCGTGTCGTAACGCTCTGCGACGGGACAGAGTATT
This sequence comes from Methanoculleus marisnigri, assembly GCA_002503885.1. Taxonomy (GTDB): domain Archaea; phylum Halobacteriota; class Methanomicrobia; order Methanomicrobiales; family Methanoculleaceae; genus Methanoculleus; species Methanoculleus marisnigri_B. The sequence goes on from DASQ01000106.1 coordinate 1,704, forward strand.
CGACCTGCGAGGACATCACCGAAGAGACGCGGGCCTACCACCTCCTCCTTGCCGATATCGCCGACCTGCGGCGGCGGGAGCAGGAGATGCTCCTCAAAGACCGGGCGGTTGCGCTCCTCAGCCCGGACGGCGTGGTGACCTACGCGAACGCCGCATACCTCGCCCTCTGGAACTACCCGACCGCAGATGAGGTGCAGGGGTCGCACTTCTCCCGGTTCTGGGAGCGTCCCGACGAGATCCGGAGTGTCATCCGCACGGCCATCGACGGTGGATCCTGGCACGGCGAACAGACCGGCCTCCGGAACGACGGCTCGACGTTTCAGGCGGACCTCCTCGGGACGCCGATCGTGAGTAAAGACGGCAGGGTGCTCGGCATGATGGCGGCGGCGACGGTTCGTTAGAACCGGAGCCCGAGCACCGGCGCAACGCCCGCTCCCGAATATAAAAACCTATGCCCGGCAGTGCCGTACCGCAGTACCGCACGGCAATTCTGGTTCGTAAAGGCTTAATGTAACTCGAGGACACCCCACATCTGTAAAAAGAGGAGGGGAGGAGATGCAGGAGATGATCGAGAGGGGAATGGTAAAGGTGGAAGACTCTGCACGGGTCCGGGAACTGATGCACACCATGCTGAACGGCGATGTCTACACCAGCATGCAGGCTGTCGGCAACCTCGGGGCCATCGGGGCCCCGGCAGTCGGGCCGCTGATGCAGGCCCTGCTCGCCGCCGACAGCAATGCACGCTGGACCGTGGCGATGGCGCTCGCCGAGGTCGAGAGAGTGTTTGAGCAATCGGGCGAGGCGTTCACGGGCCTTGCCATGGAAGCCTACGAGGGGACGTGAAACGGCGTCCTCCCGGGACATACCTTTTTTGCCGCAGCCGGGGACGGTGCGGATGAATAACTACTAATAGAGCCCGTTAACAAGAGACTAGTATGCAAGGGCGTCATATCCTGCTCCTGATCCTTCTCGCGGCGACCATCATCGCCGGAGGCTGCACGACGCCGGAAGAAGCCGGGGAGACGCAGCCAGCCTCCCCCACCCTGTCGCCGGCGCCGACTGAGGTGCAGGCGGTGGGAGCAGGCCTCCCGGCCCCCACCCCCGCCGCGCCCGTCCGGGGCGACAAGACACCGCAGAGCGTCGGGTTCGTCGACCCGCAGACCTACCATATCCCGACCCCGACGCCCACGATCGCGATGAGAACGCAGCCAGACGACCTCCGGGTCTCCGGGAAGATGGTGAAGTACGCGGTGGTGACCTGCGACTACCCTCCCGGCGTTCTCGCTACTGAGGTCTACCACATCCCCTTCCCATACTGGGACCTGAACGTGAGCGCAACGCCGATGAACGAGTATCCCTGGCTTGTGATAGAGGTCCGGGATCCGGAGGACCCGAATCGGGTCGTGAAGGAGATCCGGTACTCCCGCGGGGATATGCTGTATGCCGGAAACGGCACCACACAAAGCACCTCCGTAGAGAACAGCGCAATCGAAAAGAGGGAGACGTTCACCATCCGGGAAGGGTATGGAGACTACTACTTCACCATCCGCTCGGGGTCCCTGAAGTCGCTCGAGCTCACCATCCTGATCCCGGAGAAGTACCTCGTCTAGGCGGGAGGAGCCCCTCCTCCCTCTTCTGCAACGCGGAGCTCCCGGTCGTAGTCCCCTATCGCGGTGACGTATTCCTTCCATTCCTGATCCGCCCGGGCGAGGTTCTCGTTTGCCGCGGTGTATGCCCGGATGTCACAGGCGGCCGCAGCCGCCGACCAGAGGGAGAACGCGCGGCCCAGGTGGTCGAGCGCCCGGACATACGCCGATTGCGCTCCGACGTACGCTTCCGGGACCCTGTCGGCCCCGACGACCTGCCGGTGGTAGGCCGCAACGGCCCTGCCGTACTCCGCGGTGGCCGCAAACTCCCGCACGTAGGCGTCGGCCCCGGCGGCCGACGAGGTGTCCTGCAAAGAGCGCATATAAGAGGAGACCCTCCCCGAGACCAGGGAGAGGTCAGCCTCCGATGCCGCCACGTGACTGCCGAATACCGCAACCTGTCGATCTCCGGTGTAGCTCGCGAAGAGCGTCCACCCGGCGAAGGCGATCAGCACCACGGCAATCCCTACCCCGGCGGCGATGAGCGCCTTTCTCCGGTCGATGGTAACTTTCGGGAGTTTGGGAATCTTCAGGTCCATCGCCCTCACGCCCCCGCCGGCAGGCGTACCGGGCGAATCTGATACTCAACGGGCGTGGGGATGTAGCGGAGGGGGATGATCCCCGGTGTCCCCGACCTCACGCTCTGGAGTGACCCGTCCTGAGTATCCCCGATGGGGAGGGGCTTTCCCCAATACGTCGAGTTTCCCGTGGAGATCGTAGTATAGTTCGTCCCCTCTACGTAGTAGTAGTGCTTCCCCTCGTACTCGAAGTACTTCGGCGTGTACTTCGCGTACCAGGGATTGAACCCGTCCATCCGGATGCCGAGCGCCATGTGATCCGGGTACTGGAGCAGCACCGTATCATAGCCGAGAGCATCCAGGAGCCCCCCCATCAGGATTGCTGCATCCTCGCAGTCACCCTTCCCATCGACAAGCGTCTCGACGGGGTACTTGGGATACTCAACGCCGCCCCCCACATGCCGGGCATAATGGGGGAGGACCCCTTCGGTGTAGGACTCTGCGCTGGTATCAGATTCGTACTGGATCTGCTGGACGAAGAAGATGAGGTTCATCATCCGGAAGTACTCCTCCGCCGGATTGGCGGTCGGGGGGGCGATCCGGTGGGCGAGGTCCTCGAGGATCGGCCGGTCGGCGTCGGCGAGCGCATATTCTCCCCAGGCAAGCGGGTCGGCAAAGCGCGGTGTCTCCCGGTGCTCGATAAAGAGCGCCTCCGGGACCCGGACCTGCGTCGTCTGGACGCCGCCGTCAATCGCCGTCCAGCGGAGGGTTCTGGTGTAGGCCGCGCTGTCCTCCGGGAAGGGCGTCGCCGCCGGCGCCGGTGTGGGTGGGACGTATACGGGTGACGTCGTGACCGGTGCCGGTCCGGTGGAGACGAGGCCGATCGGCTCCCCGAGGAGTGCGGGTTTCACTACGAGGGCGACGACCAGGATCACGAGCCCGCCCGCGAGAACCGGCATAATATCCTTCCATTTCATCTCCGGGGCCTCACCGCGTATCGGTAATAGGATATGGGCGACCTCCCGCTAAAAACCTTGACTCATGGTCACGGCGGGTCCCGGGAGCCCGCTTCAAGGATGATGCAGACAGAGAGCGCGAGGCCGACCCCCTGCCGCTGGAGCGGGGGATCGACCGCCAGCGGGGCGAGCGCGAGAACCATCCTGCCGCCGATCGTCATCGCGAGGGAGAAGAGGATATGGCCGATGATCCGGCCGCCCGCTCTGGTTCCGGATCACCTCGTTCCGGGCTCGGGACCTGTGGGGCAAACCCCTTCAAGCCCGGCCAGCTGCTTCCCCGGCCCGGCCGCATACATGCAGACCGAGGGGTAGTACCTGGTGATGTACTCCTTGAGCATCCGGACGGAGCAGTACTGCGGGGCGATGCTCTTGATCGACTCCTTCATCATCCGGACCCACTTGTGCGGGATGTTGTCCATCGTCCGCGAGTAGTAGAGCGGTGCGACCTCGTTCTCGATGAGGTCATAGAGTGTCTCCGCGTCCGCCTGGTTCTTTCCCGCATAGGGAGCGTGGCCTTCGATCCCCCAGCCGTTTCTGCCGTTGTAACCCTCGATCCACCAGCCGTCGAGAACCGAGAGGTTCAGCACCCCGTTCATCCCCGCCTTCATGCCGCTTGTGCCGCTCGCCTCCATGAGCGGGACGGGGGTGTTCATCCAGATGTCCACACCATGGACCATGTAGCGCGCAAGCTGCTCATCGTAGTCCTCGACAAACGCTATCCGCCCGCCGAACCGGGGATCCTGGGAATACTGGTAGATCTCCTGGAGGATACGCTTGCCCCGTTCATCAGCCGGGTGAGCCTTCCCCGAGAAGACGAACTGCACCGGTCTCCAGCGGTTGTTCACGATCCGGTCAAGTCGGTCCAGGTCCTCAAAGATGATATCCGCCCGCTTGTACTCGGCGAACCGGCGGGCGAACCCTATCGTCAGCGCCGAGGTATCGAGCATGAGCCCCTCGGCCGCGAGGTTCGCAGGCTCGTCACGGAGGTTCGCCCATTTGAGACGTTTTCGCTCCCGGATGCGGGCAAAGAGTTTCATCTTCAGCCACTGGTGCTCGCCCCAGAGTTCATCGTCCGGGATCTCGTCGACCACCTCCCAGACAACCGGGTTATCGTAGTCCTCCCGCCAGCTCGGGTAGACCGGGTCCATATACCGGTCAATGAGCGTCTCGATCCGGTGGTTTAACCACGTGGGCATGTGGACACCGTTCGTGATGGCGTCGATCGGCACCTCCTCGACGGGGAGGTCGGGCCAGAGGGGCCGCCACATCTCACGGGCGACCTCGCCGTGCTTCTGCGAGACGCCGTTGTGGAAACGGCTCATCCGGAGGGCAAAGGCGGTCATGTTGAACCCGGCGCCCGGGTTGTGCGGGTCCTCCCCGAGCGCCATGAACTCGCCCCAGGAAAGACCGAGCGACGGGCAGTAACTGCGGAAGTACTTCGCCATCAGGTCTTCGGGGAAGACGTCGTGGGCGGCCGGGATGGGGGTATGGGTGGTGAAGACCGAGGTGCCCCGGACCTGCTCGCGCGCCTCTTCAGGCGGCATCCCCGCTACAAGCCGCTCCCGGAACCGTTCGAGAAGGGCAAACGCAGAATGGCCTTCGTTTAAGTGCATCGCCGAGTAATCCACGCCGAGGGTATGGAGGACCTTCCTCCCGCCGAGACCGAGCACCACCTCCTGCCGGAGCCGGCACTCGAGTTCATTTAAGTAAAGGCGGTGGGAGATGCTCCGGTTCTCGGGGAGGTTCTCGTCGATATGGGTGTCGAGGAGGTAGAGGGGGACCCGTCCTACCTGCACCTTCCAGACCGCGACGTAGATCGGCGGGTCGACCAGGGGGACCTGCACCACAAGCTGCCTCCCGGCGTCGCCCGTCACCCGGAGAACCGGTGCTGCGTCACGGTCCAGGATCTCCGCGACGTTCTTCTGCCACCCGTTCCCCTCAATATGCTGGTGGAGGTAGCCTTCGGCGTACATGAACCCAACGGCGACCATCGGCACGCCGAGATCGCTCGATGCCTTGATGTGGTCGCCCGCGAGGATTCCGAGCCCCCCCGCGTAGAACGGGAGCGAGTGATGCAGTCCGAACTCGCTTGAGAGGTAGGCGATCGTCAGCGGCGACCGCCCGGGATAGTGCTGTGCAAACCAGCTCGTCCCCGGCACCATGTACTCACGGAACCGGTGCATGATGATGTCGTAGCGGCGGAGGTACTCCGGGTTCGCTGCCGCCCGCTCGAAGAACCGCGGCGGAGTCTCCCGGAGCATCCTGACCGGGTTGTGGCGGCTCATCTTCCACTCCGCCCGGTTCAGCAGCTTGAAGAGCACCTTCGCCGAGGAGTGCCAGCTCCACCAGAGGTTGTACGCGAGGTCGACGAGCCCGAAGATCCGCTCCGGGACGTGGGTGAACTGGTCGTAGGGTATCTCCGTCTTCATCTAACCGGCATTACCCGTCGCACCTGATAAGTGCTTCTGTCACGGGGACACCCGGGCAGGAGCCGGCTCACCGCCGTTCTTCGCGCACCATAACTTCCCGGATCTTTTTCTCCTCCCACTCCCTGCCGAAGATCTGGAGCGCGTGGAAGACCACGCCCACCTCCCCGAAGGTAGTCACCCAGTAGAACCAGAGCGTCCCGGGGCTGGACACAATGTTGATCGCGAAGAGGAGGGGTGACGGCGATGTAGACCGCAAGGTGCATGTAGAACCCCCGGATCTCCTCGACCCGCCTCTTCGCACGGGCATAGCTGTCCTGTTCGTCCATATGTTCCGGTTACGAACCCTGATGTTTATACCTGCCTATGCCGCCCGGCGCAGACCCGGTGCGGCAGGCGCCGGATGGAGGGCGGGAATCGGATAGCAGCCAACCGCGGATACACCGTCTCTCACGGCTTCTCCGGGGGACGGCACCGGCAAGGCCTGCGCGGCGTGAGGTGGTCTGACGGGAGGGGCGGGACTGGAGGGACGGTTTCGATGAATTCTGCCGTAAGCCGGCCGGAGAGAATGGAGAGGTATTATATGCACCCGTTGCCGATGTTCCTTCACCAGAAATCCGGAGGAGCGTGACTGGAGTGCAGCAGATGATCGAGGCTAACGGCCTCACGAAGGATTACGGCAGCGTCACCGCGGTGAACAGGGTATCGTTCTCTGTCGCAGAGGGGGAGCTCTTCGGCCTGCTCGGGCCGAACGGCTCGGGGAAGACGACGATGATCCGGATGCTGACCGGGCAGGTCAGACCGACGTCCGGGTCAGCCCGGGTGATGGGGCTCGATGCGGCGAAAGACCCCATCGGGGTCCGGAAGCTCGTCGGGATCATCCCCGAGCAGGAGACACCGCCGAGTTTCCTCACCGCGGAGGAGTACCTCCACTTCGTGGCCAGCATCCGGAACCTCGACCGCGTCGACGAGCGGTGCGATCGCTGGTTCGATCTCCTGGAGTTTCAGGATAAACGGGACGTCCTCTGCAAGGACCTCTCGCGGGGCACCCGGCAGAAACTGATGTTCGCACAGGCTTTTCTTCACGAGCCGCGACTCGCCCTCATCGACGAACCGCTGATCAACCTGGACCCCATCATGCAGCGGACGGTCAAAGACTTCCTGCAGAGTTACGTCCGTGACGGCGGGACCGTCTTCTTCTCCACCCACATCCTCGAGATCGCCGAGGAGATCTGCGACAGGATCGGGATCATCCACAACGGCAGGCTCCTTCATTCCGGCCCCATCGAAGACCTCACCGGGTCCGGCCGGCACCTGGAACCCTTCTTCCTCGACCTGGTACGGGGCGATACCGGTGCCTGACCTCTTCCTCGCGATGATGAAAGAGGAGTGGCGGATCCACTCGACTATCTTCGGGAGCCTCGGGTTCGCGCTCTTCCCGGCGGTGGTCGCCTTCTTTGCCTTCCTCGGATCGCTCACCCTCCCGCTCTTCCGCGATGTGCTCCCGTACGCCGTGGTCGCGCTCCTCGCGCAGATCCTCTTTCTGCTGATGGGCGTGATGGTGGGATCGTTCGGGCTTATGGGCCGCGAGTTCATGAACCGCCGGTTCGGGCAGGCAAGCCTCGTCGCCTACGCCTCCCGGAGCCTCCCGGTCTCGGAACGGCGGATATTCGCCGCGTTCCTGGTGAAGGATACGGTCTACTACATCCTGCTCTATGTCCTCCCCTTCGCCGTGGGGTTTGCCGCAGCAACCCCCTTCATCTCCCTCGACCCGGCCTGGGGCCTCCTTGCATTCGTCTCCCTGACGCTCGCCTTCCTCATGGGCCTCTCTATCGTCTGCTTCCTCTCGACCCTCTACGCACACTCTGTTGCGCTCCTCGCAGGAACGGTCGTGGTGCTCGGGGTGCTCGCGCTTGCGGCGCTCCATCTCGGGGCGATCACCGTCTCCACCGCCCTCCCCCCATACGCCTTCTTCCTCGACCCGGGCCCGGGACCGCTCGCGCTCGCGCTCCTCCTCATCCTGGTCCCGTCGGCCGTATCGGTCCTCTTCGTCACCGTCGAATATCCGGACAGAACAAAACGGTTCAACAACAGCCTCGACCCCCTCGCGGAGAGGCTCCGCGCCCTCGGGAGTGCGCACTTCATTGCCAAGGACGCGCTGGACCTGCTGCGGAGCGAGGGGGGTGCCGGGAAGGTTATCTTCTCGTTCCTCCTCCCCATCGGCCTCATCTGGGTCTGCCTCCAGGTCCTGATCCGGTTCATCCCGGGGATCGATCCCCTCGTGGTCTTTGCGGTCCTCCTCGGGGTGATATCGGCCACCATCTACAACTGGCTGACCGAGTTCGACTCCTTCTCGTCCTACACCTTCCTGCCGGTGGCGGTATCGGAAGTGATCGACAGCAAACTGAAGAGCTACGGCCTCCTCGGCCTCCTCCCGGTCGCAGTGCTCGTGCTCGCGGCGGCGACCTCCGGCGGGGCGGGGACCTTCCTCCCGGCCCTTGCCGCGTTCCTCTCGGTCTCGGCCTACACCCTCGCGGTGACGGTCTACCTCACCGGCCTTTACCCGAACGTAATGCTTTATTCCGCCGGGGTCTTCCTCCGCTACCTGCTGGCGATAAGCCCGGCGCTCCTGCTCCTGATCTTCGCCTCGATCCTCGACCCGGCATACGCATTCGGGAGCCTCCTCCTCATAGTGCCGGCGGTGCTCCTCCTCTCCCGCGGGCGGGTGAAGTGGCAGGCGTGGGAGATGCCGGGGTACTGACACTTTCACCCCCCGCACGGCGCGGCTTTTAAACCCCTGCGGGAGACTCCAGAACAGCAGGTGCGCCGCGGCCGACGAGGAGGGGAGACCCTCCCGGATCGTCGAGATCTCCCTCGATGGCCGGCGGTTCGGGGTCCGGGTCGGCGAACTCCGGCAGGCACTCGACGGACGGCGACCCGCCCGGGTCAGGTTGCTTCACGATGACCGGGGCCCGGTTCTCGGGGATACGGTCGGCCGCGCGGAGCGGTCGCGGACAGGGAAGGCGGTCGTCTTCGAGCTCGTCCCGGGGGAGCGCTACTCGGTGCCGGCGGCGGCGCTCCGGGCCGTCCTCGCCCGGGCTGCCGCTTTTGCACCCGTCTCGGCAATCCTCCCGGGGAGCATCCCGGCCGCCCGGCGGCAGGTTCCCGTCAGCGGGTAACCCCGGCGTCGCGGAACGCCCGCCCGACATTCCCCGGACCGAGGAGGACTCCGCCAAAGATCCTTGAGACCACCAGCGCGTGGCTCCCGAGGCCGCGCTTGCGGAGCAGGTCGAGAAGCACCCTCCCCGGCCGGCCGACCTCACCGTCGTTCTTGAACTCCTCCAGTGTTCCGCACCGGAGGGCGGTGCAGTGGTGGGCGGCCTTCCGGTAGGCCTCACGGTGGCCGGCAAGAACCCGGGCGACGTCCTCCGGCCTCTCCACCCGGTAGAGGTGAGCGTAGAACCGCGATCGCCGGACCTCGGTCACGGCGGCACCGAGGGGCTCTGCGGTCACGCGGCCACCCGCTTCCTCGTATACTCATCCCAGTGCGCCTCGAGGAACCCCCGGATACCCCGGCCGGGTTTATACGGCGGGTATATCCGGCGGTAGGCCGTCTCGGCATCGTCAAGGCTCTCCGTCGGCAGGACGTCGGTGTAGGCCGCGAGATAGAGGAGCCCGATCGCCGCCGATCGGGAGATGCCGAAGCCGCAGTGGACCAGCACCGGCCGGCCCTCGCCAAGGCACCGATCGATGAAGCGCAGGGCTGCGTCGATGGCCTCCTTCGGGACGTCGTCGGGGTTCCTCGAGTCGACCAGGTTGAGCATCAACCGGTTCCCCCGCCGGGCGACCAGGTGTTCGGGGTGGTCCGGCGGCACCGTGCCGAGGGGCGAGTAGGTGACCGCCAGGCAGTGGTAGGGGCTCCGGCAGGCGTGCACCACGCACCAGGTCTCGTGCGCCTCTACCGTAACCTCGTAGTCCTCCTGCGTCCCGATGTACAGGTTCGGGTAGATCTCGATCATGCTCCCCCCGTCACCGCGCCTCGAGCGCGTACGCCGCCGCCCCGAGGAGCGGTGCCTGTCCCTCGAGGCCGGAGACGACGATTCGGGGAAGGGCAAGGTAGCGGTCGATGTAAGGCTCCATGTGCCGGATCACGATATCCCCGTAGTGGAGGGCGAGCGGCCCGTCGAGCACGATCACCTCGGGGTTGTAGGCAACGATGACGCCTGAGATCCCCCGCGCGTTCACCTCCCCGAGCGCCTCCATGAAGGCGAGGGCGACCGGATCCTCCATCCGGGCCGCCTCGAAGATCGCCCGGGTGGAACCGGCGTCGAAGGTTACCCGCCGAACGTCGTTCTCCTCCCGCCAGACCGCGAAGAACCGGGGGACGTACTTCGCCGAGGCGTAGCCCTCCCAGTGGCCGGCAAAGCCGCACCCGCAGACGAGGTTGTAGCGGGTATCGACGGGGGTGTGCCCGATCTCCCCGGCATTCCCGCTCGCTCCCAGGAGCAGACGGCCGTTCACCACCGCACCGCCGCCGATGCCCGTGGAGAGGGTGACATAGACGACGTTATCGGAGCCGCAGGCGGCACCCGCCCACCGCTCGCCGAGGACGCCGGCCCGGGCGTCGTTGATCAGGGCGACCGGCAGCCCGAACCGCTCCCGGAGCGGGCCGGTGATCTCCACGACCGGAAAGGCGATGTTCGGGGAGTTGACGACCCACCCGCGGCCGAGATCCAGGGGGCCGGCCGACGCGACGCCGATGGCCGTGGCCTGCCTTCCTTCCGGCGCCGCGAGGAGAGCCTCCACCCGGGCGGCGATCGCGGCGGTGATCACCTCCCCGGAAGGGCCCGCGGTCGGCGTCGGGACGGCGGCATGGGCCAGTACGGTCGCGTCGGAGCCTACCAGGGCGGCGCGGAGGTTGGTTCCGCCGAGGTCAACGGCAATCACGGTCGTCATAGGGGTCGCTCCTTTCAGGTGCGGGTGCTTCTCTTCTCGGATTACGTGAACCACCGGCATAAACCTACGCCTTCGGCCGGGGCAGCGGATCCGGGACAGGTGCCACGAGCATGGAAGCAAGGTATATCTACTTCCCGCACCCAGATTTAGGTATACCTAAAAATGATCGCCATGGAGAAGACGTTACTTGATCTGGAACCGGGCATGCGGGGAACCCTCACCCGGTTTGCAGGAAATCCGGGCTTTGTCAGGAAACTCAGGACCATCGGTATCAGGGAAGGCAAGACCCTCACCGTCGTCGCCAGGCACCCTCTCGGCGGTCCGGTGGTGATCGAAGTAGACGGGCGGGAAGTGACGCTCGGCCGGGGAATGGCCAGAAAAGTCATCGTGGACGTGGCCGCATGAAGACCGTCGTCCTGATGGGCAACCCGAACGTCGGGAAGAGTGGGATCTTCTCGCGGCTGACCGGGTGCCGGGTCATCACCTCGAACTATCCCGGAACCACAGTCGACGTCTCCCGCGGGAAGATGCGTCTTCTAGATACGCCGGCCGAAGTGATCGACGCTCCCGGCACCTACTCCCTCACCCCCGCCAACCCGGCCGAAGAGGTCGCCGCCGGGATCTTCGCGCAGGCGGACCTTGTCGTCAACGTCGTCGATGCGACCAACCTGGAGAGGAACCTCTACCTGACCCTCGAGACCCTGGAGCGCGGGGTCCCGGCGGCCGTCGCACTCAACCTCTGGGACGAGGCCGGCCACAGGGGGATCACGATCGACGTCGCCAGCCTCGCGCGGCTCCTCGGGGTGCCGGTCGTCCCGACCGTGGGTCTCACCGGCCAGGGGATACGGGAACTCGTGGAGCGGCTCGGCGAGGCGCACCCCTCGGAGACGATCCGGCCCATGAGCGAAGAGGAGCGGTGGGTGGCGGTCGGCCGGATCACCGGATCAGTGCAGACGATCACCCACCGGCACCCCACCCTCCGGGACCGGGTCGCGGAGGCAAGCATCAGGCCGCTGACCGGCCTGCCGGTAGCACTCGCGGTCATCGCCGCCGCGTTTCTGGCGGTCAGGTGGATCGGCGAAGGGCTCATATCGCTCGTCTTCGAGCCGCTCTTCGACCTCTACACCCCGATCGTCGGACAACTCAGCGACTACCTCGGGCCGGGGCTCCTGCACGAGATCCTGATCGGGCACCTCATCGAGGGCGAGATCGACTACGTCCAGTCGATGGGTCTCCTCACGACGGGGCTGTATGTCCCGTTCGCCATGATCCTCCCCTACATCGTGGCGTTCTATCTCGTACTCTCGATCCTTGAGGATACCGGCTACCTCCCCAGGCTCGCGACGCTGACCGATACCTTCTTTCACCGGCTCGGGATGCACGGCTACGGGATCATCCCGGTCTTCCTCGGGTTCGGGTGCAACGTGCCGGGGGCCCTGGCCACCCGGGTGCTGGAGACGAAGAAGCAGCGGTTCATCGCCGCTACCCTCATGTCGCTTGCGATCCCGTGCATGGCCCAGATTGCGATGATCTTCGGGGTGCTCGGGCCGTTCGGCCTGCAGTACGTGGTGATGGTCTTTGCAACCCTCGCGCTCGTCTACGTCGCCGTGGGCCTGGTCCTGAACAGGGTGGTGCCGGGGGAGTGCCCGGAGATCTTCCTGGAGATCCCGCCCTACCGGATGCCGGACCTCCGGGTCACCGCCACGAAGACCTGGATGCGGGTGCGGGGGTTCATCGGCGAGGCGATCCCCTACCTCTTCCTCGGCATCCTGCTCGTGAACCTGCTCTACGCGGTCGGGTTCCTCGACTGGCTGGCGGCCGTCTTCGCCCCGGTGATGGAGACCTGGCTCGGGCTTCCCGCCGGAGCGGCCGTCGCCCTCCTGGTCGGGTTCCTCCGGAAGGACCTGGCGGTGGGGATGCTGGTGCCCCTGGGAATGTCGCCGGAACAGCTCGTGATCGCGGTGACGATGCTGTCGGTCTACTTTCCGTGCGTGGCGACGTTCGTGGTGCTCTTGCGGGAACTCGGGGTGCGGGGGATGCTCGCCGCCGCAGGCGTGATGGTGACGACGGCGCTCCTCGTCGGGGGTGCGCTCCGGGTGGTGCTGATCGGGTTTTAGGAGGGAGAAGAGGTGCGCAGGAAGACAAAAGAGGAGTACATTGAGATCATATGCCTGCTCGAGAAGCAGCGGGGGCGGGCGCAGACCGGTATGATCGCGGAGGCAATCGACGTGAAACCTCCGTCGGTCACGGAGATGCTCCGGAAACTGGAACACGAGGGGCTCATCGTCTACGAGACCTATGCAGGCGCAACGCTGACCCCGACGGGGGAGGAGATGGCCCGGGACCTCCGGAAGCGGCACCGGACGTTCGCAGACCTGCTGGAACTCCTGGGCGTCGGCGGGGAGACCGCAGAGGCCGACGCCTGCCAGTTCGAGCACCACGTGAGCCCGGAGACGCTGGAGCACCTCAGGGTCTTCTTAGCGTTCCTCAAAGAGAGCCCGGACGGTCGGCGGTGCCTCGCGGCGTTCGGGGAGTTCCGGAAGCGGCGAGGATGAGGGCCGCTCCCGGGTCAGACGTCCTCCCCCACCGCCATGCAGGGATACTTCTCCCGGGGATACCTCCCCTGGACGGACTCGCGGACGAACTGCTCCCTTGATGCGGCCGCGAGGAGGTCATCGTAGACCTCTTTCGGAACGCCGGCGTAGCGGTAGGCGTCGGCGCTCTCGCAGATGATGAGGAGCGCCTTCGTTGTGGGGTCATAACCGATGGACCGTATGCCGCCGGCGCGTCCGGCTGACTGTTGAGCCATAGGGGTGGGTTGTGGTCGGCGGTGGTGATAGCGGTTGCGGCGGGTACCGACGGGAGTCTCACCGGACCTTCTCGTAGGGATAGCGCAGCCTGATGAACTCCGATCCAAACGTGGCGATCAAACCCCTATGCGTCCGGACTGTGATACCGCGAGTGAGCAGCAGTGCTGTTGCCGCGAAGAACATGGAGTAATATGCACGGCTCGCGGAGTCCTCATAAAACCCTTCTTCCAGCAGATACCGGGCGGCAACGAGCCTCTGCTCCGATTTCCGGAGCAGCTCGTGAACCGTCGCCTTCTCATCCAACCCGGGCACCTTCAGTCGAATAGGGAAGAGGTGTTACCACCCCTCCCCCTTCCAAGAACCAGCACGTGCGGCTTTCACCGCATGCGGCTCACGCATTCCTTTACCCGTTAGTGGGCGGTAACGCAAAGTAGATTTTTTTCTCCTTGTGTTGCCTTTGCAATCCGGATCTGTAATCGATTAACAGTGGATTTAATTCTATCCCAGTCGATCGAGTTCCCGCGCCGGGCGAGATCCCTGTCAGTATGCTTCTCGCAAATGTGCGTCGTTGAATGACATACTTTCATCGTTATACGTCGAATAACAAGGTGGGATTGATCCCACCCCGTCTTCCAGGAACCCACCTTGCGACTTTCACCGCAGTAGGCTCGCGCATTCCTCTACCCATT
>DASQ01000012.1 GCA_002503885.1 Methanoculleus marisnigri
ACCTGAATCTTCTGAAGAAAACTACCGATCAACTGGATGCTATGGGATTCAAAGATCTCTTTGAAGAGAAGACATATTCTGAGTTGTCGGGTGTATTTTTGATCTATTCAGGTCATGATGTCCCCCTCCCGGCAGCGATGCCCGGGCGGGTGCGCTTGCGGCCCTGAAAACCTGACAGCAATACATCGGTTCTTGTGATTGCACTCTGTAGTTCCATGTTTTTCCTCCAGAATCAAAAGATGGTGGTGAAAGCAGTTCCTACCGCCTGCGGGTGAGCAGTACGAGAGAACCGGCTCCCAGAGCTGCCGCAACGGCCAGGATGCCGGGGAGCGGAGCGCTGGTTTGAGCCGGGACGGCAGTCGTCGCTGCCGATGCAGCCTGCACCGGGGTGACCAGGGCCTTGTTGTAGCGGATGACGTCGGGGAGCGAGTCGACGCCCGGGAGCGACCTGGGGAAGTTGGTGAATATGACCCGCTCTACAGGCACCCCGTTGTCATGAAGCGCTTCCTCAAGGCCCTTTGCCAGTTCCCCCGACTGCATGTTCTCGATAACGTACTTCACGTTCTGATACTTTTCGGGATGGTTGCAAATATCGTCAACGACGACCCGCGGGGTGAATTTTCCACCCTGATAGAAGTCCGGCGCATAGATGGACACCATATCCAGTCCGAGCCATTTGACTGCCGCATCCTGCTGCCACACCATCACCACGGCATCCTGCCCGGGAATCACCTCCCGTTCTGCCGGGGAAAGGTCTGCGGCGTCGATCTCCGCAAGGTAATCGTTCAACCGCGCTTCGTAGTATGTCCGGTTTGCCGGGTCTGCAGCGATCAGCCATCCCGCCACCTCGCGGGAGAGATTTCTTGCCCCCGACGGCGTGTTCCAGATCATGGAGGGATTCTCCAGAGTCACCCACTCCACCGTGCCGTAGTTGTTGGCATCCATGAAATCGGAGACATATGGCATCACATAGGACTGATCGACCGACCCGTTGTGGGCAACGAAGAGGTCGGCATCACGGATGAAGTCCTTCTGCAACTGGATACGGTTCGGGATGATGTCCGCCTGCATGTGGGGACAGATGGTCGGGTCGGCGATGTATATGGCTTCGACCTTTTCTCCGCCGATGTACTGGACGGGATCCCAGAGAACAGTAGTCGTGGAGACCACTGTAAGGGCATTCACTCCGGGTGCTACGAAAAGTAAGGCAAGTAGGAAAGATAAGATACGAATTCGATTCATGTTGAGAATAGTTATGATTGAAGTATTAAATTTTGCGAAACGTGACGCGCCGCTTGGGTGAGATGATCACCGCGGCGATGAAGACGACGGAGAAGAGAACGGCAGTCAGGGGGGCGACCGGGAGGGAATATTCCAGGCCGACGAGGGCGCCGGTTATGCTGACTATTGCGGCTACAACCGGGGCGACCACGAACATCGCGGACAGCCGGTTGCAGAACTGGAGGGCGATTGCCGCCGGGGCGACCAGCCAGACGTAGAGGAGGAGGCCCCCGATGATGGGGAGGCAGAGGGCGACAGTGAGCGCAATGACAAAGAGCATCGCGTAGTAAACCGGTTTCACCCGGATCCCGACCGACTCCGCGATCCTCCGATCAAAGATGATCGCGGTGATCTCCTTGTAGAGGACGACGATGAAGACGATCGCCACGATGCAGATGGCTGCAAGGAGGTATACCTCTTCGCGGTAGAGGGAGATGACGTCCCCGAAGAGGAGGCCCATGGCGGAGAACCCCTGCCCGAGTGTCTGCATGTAGGCGATGAAGAAGATGGCCACGGCCATGCAGATTCCGAACAGCAGCCCGAGCGACGTATCGGGAGAGAGCCGGGCCTTATCCGAGAGAGGACCGATGAGGAAGGCGACACTGATGCCGGCCACGATGGCACAGACAGTGGTGTTGAGGGAGAGGAACATCCCCAGCGCCGCCCCGGCAAAGGCGGCATGGGCCATGGTAAACCCGATGGAGGAGATCTGCACCTGGGTGATGATCACGCTGAGGACGGCGCAGGCGACGGAGGCGAAGAGCATGGCCTCCACGGCATGGCAGACGATGTTGTTCTGAATGATGAATTCAAGCATGTGAAGCCCCCTTTCCGGCACTCCGGACGACCTGCTCCACCTCTCCCGGCGAGCACTCCCGGCTGACCACGATCGTCCCCTCCTGCATCACCACGACCCGCACCGGCCCATCAGGCAGGTCGTCGAAGGCATGAGAGACCATCAGCACCGTTATCCCGCTCCCGACCAGGCGGGCGAGAAGGCGGTTGATCTCCTCGCGGGCAAACATGTCCAGATTGGAGAAGGGCTCGTCCAGCAGGAGCACCTCCGGATTGCGGGCCAGGTTCAGGGCCATGAGTACCTTCTGCTGCTGCCCGCCGGAGAGCTTCCCGATGGGGCGGGTGGCGAGATCCTCGATGCCGAGCAGCTGCAAGGCTTTTTCCACCGCTTCATAGTCCTCCTTGCCCGGCTTTCGGAAGAGTCCGATCGTGCCATAGCGCCCCATAAGGACGACCTCCTCGACCGTGAACGGCGTGAGCGGATTGAAGGCAAAGTTCTGGAGGAGGTAGCCGACCCGGCACCGCACCTGCACCCCGTCTTCCCGCACATCCTGCCCGCATACGGTAGCCTTCCCATGAGTGATGGGAAGCATCCCGTTGATGGTCTCAAGCAGTGTGGTCTTCCCGGCCCCGTTCGGGCCGCCTATCACCACGAACTCACCCTTCCCTATTGAGAGGGAAATATCCGTCAGGGTGGGGCGGTCCGCACCTTCGTAAGCGGTATACACGTTTTCAAGCCTGATGACTGGGTCCGATGCGGTCATGGCCCTTCAGGACGAGGAGAGGTCGAAGAGTTCATCGTCGCGCCTGTGGTACATCTCCTCGGCCACGGCCTCGATGGCAGCTTCGTAGTCCGTATCCCGCTTCGGGAGGGAAAAAGGACGCGGAGTGACAGTAATGCGTTTCCCGTCAGCCTCAAAGACGCAAACGATGGTCTCTGAGGGGATGATCTCGATGTTCCGCTTTCCGAGCGTACACCCGCTCCCGAGCTGGACCCCGTCTGCCAGGCAAGACTGGGGGGGTACTCCGGCGCAGCGAACCTCGGCCTTCATCCGGAATGGATCGTCGCAGAAGTTGCTCCGCACATACTTCCCGATCCGGTACCCAAGGACGATATATGGCCCCAGGTGGCCGTGGAAGGCGGCAAGGTCGGCGACGGAGAAGTCATTCCTGATATTATAGTATTTGCAGTGGGCATGGGTCTCTGGATCCATGGATCATCGTCCGTAGAGATAATATTTAATAATTGTTCATTCAGACTACGTATGAAATAAGCGTAATTATTTCCCACCACATTCAGGAGTTTTACCTATGGACAACCCGGAACGAACATACAGGAAGGCTGGTGAAGGATGACCGAAACGCACGAGGTCCACGGAGTCATGGAGGCAGAAGAGTACGACCGTCTCATCAGGGCCATCGTCCCCAGCCAGCCTCTCCTTCTTGCCACCATCATCGACTACCTGCCCCCTCATCCACGGCGGGTTCTTGAACTTGGCTGTGGGACCGGGATCCTTACCGCGATGATCCGGCAGGAATGTCCTGATGCAGAGATAACCGGGATTGACCTTTCCCCGGAGATGCTGAAGGCGGCAGCGGCAAAACCCGACCTTACCGGGGTTGAGTTTCTTGAACAGGATCTGCGGGATGCATGGCCGACAGATCGCTATGATGCGATCGTCACCTCCCTCTGCCTCCACCATGTCCCGCAGGATGACCGGACTGTGGTCGCCCGCCGGGCTTTGCAGGCGCTCTCGCCGGGAGGCCGACTCATCTGCGGGGACATCTTCCGGGCCGAAGACGACTGGGAGGAGCAGGTGCAAAGGGAGATCTGGTGCCGGGGTATGAAGCGGGGGGGAGCTTCCGACGACGTTATCCGGGGGATGATTGCACAACGGGATAAGCATAGCCCCGAGTTCACCTCGGTCTCCTGGTTCCGGGACATGCTGGTGGAGTTGGGGTTCGGTCGTGCGGTTGTGCCGTTCACCTCAGGCTTCGTGGCCCTGGTGGTGGGGTTTGCGGGAGAATTTCACGAGGGCTTGATAAGAGAAAATACCGGTTTTCCTGGGAGAGTCTACGGTACCGACAAAAAACACGACGGATCGGGTGATTGACACGCTTATGCTGGGGTATCTGGAACTCGTCCGAACTCTGCACACTTAAACGAACTGTCGTCAACTACCCCCGGTTAAAACCGGGGGCTTGCAGCGGGACCCCTTGCGGGGCACAGGGCTGCAATTTAATCGGTGCGAAGGTTGACGGTTCAAAAGACGTCCTTATTCGCACGGGCCGGTTGACGCGGCCCCTACCGATTATCCGTGGAACCACGGAATCACCGGCTACCTTTCGTAAATGGTTCAGAGCGCCGTTGACATCGGCGTTGATCAGGGTGCCCAGAGCACTCCGGTACAGTCCTCGCTTGATCCGCCGCTTCCTCCCATAGGGCGGTTTTCGGATCGGGTCGAGCGCGAGAGCGTCCACCTGCGAGGTGTATGCCTCGGAGTGCGAGTCATCGAACCGGATACCATACCCCTCGCACTTGCTCTTCAGCTTCTGCCGGAACTTGTGGAAGGG
>DASQ01000038.1 GCA_002503885.1 Methanoculleus marisnigri
AAGTTAGAAATTCACAAACTCAGGCTATTAACGAGGTGATTCAACCATGAAATGGATACCAGTTACTGCAATCATATGCCTCATCATCGCTGTCTCGGTCGTGTCAGCGACTGGTGCCAACGCTCCGATCGGGGTGGATACTGCGAAAGGAAAAGCACAGGACTTTCTCAACGCACAGGATGCGGCCATTGAGTACCAGAAGACCGAGCACCTGAATCTTGGAAATTACTACGTCTTCGGCACCGGAGAGGGACAGATTTACGTCAATGACCAGACCGGGGCGGTCGAACGCGCCGCATTCGGTTCTGCACGGAAAGACTCCCACGAGATCCGGCTGGATCGGGCCGCAGCTGAAGCAGAGGCAAGGGCCTACGCAGGGGAGAAGTACGGCGGTTTTGCGGAGAAGAACATGCGGCTTATCGAGTCAAACCTGATCTCTCACGGCGATGCGGGCAGCGAGTATTCGTACATCTGGAGAGAAGAGATCAGCGGTGTCCTCACGCCGAACACGGTCGTCGTGAACCTTAACCCGAGCACCGGCGAGATCGTCTCGTACCTCGGGATCCAGCGGGAGGTCCGGTGCTCGCTTGAGCCGGCACTCTCCCGGGACGAGGCGCTGAAGGCCGCAGCCGGGCAGTTCCCGGGAATCCGGGTGACCAGTGCAACGGCCGACCTCTCCGTTGAGTACACCCGACCGGACGCACAGACGCTGACGTGGGTGATCACGATGAGAGGCGAGCCAGAGGACCACGTTCTCCAGGGAGGGCTTGTCGTTATCGACGCACAGACCGGAGAAGTGCTGATGGTGAGTCCATACCTCTAAATCACCTCTTTTCCTAACGTGATACAATGCACTCGAAAATGTGGATGTGGGTTGGCATTGGCGTCGTTCTCGTTCTTGCTGCGGCAAACATCGCCATATTTGCGGCCTTCCCCCCGGGACAGCAGCATGTGCAGGAACCGGTCAAGATGGTGGACTGGATGCTGCCGTTCGGGCCGGGGTTCGAATACCGCAGTTCCTACGAGAGCCCGGTGATCGTATACGACAGGATGAACGAGACCTGGTATCTCAAGAACGCTACCGCCTGGAACCGGACAATCTTCCTCGGTGACCGCTACAGCCTCGATCCGGCGCATCCGGAGGGTATCCGTTACACCCCCGACATCGCAATCAAGGGCGACAAGATCAGCCTCGACTTCTTCGTCCGGAACCTTGCGGGCGAAGACTGCGCCCATGCCGACCTCACCGTGACGATGGAAACCGCGAGCCTGAACGCCACCACCGGGTCGCCGGAGGGGGACATTTTCCCCGGCGCCATGACCACGCTGCCCGTCGACGACCTCGCCGCCGGGGAGTGGCGCGAAGTGCGGGTGACGGCGGACCTCCCGCGGCCCGGGCCGGAGGAGGTCCTCTCCCTGACGATCGGTCTTGCCGCCCCGTATACCCTCACGACCCCGAACGGCACGCCGATCATCTTCGATCTCCGGGAGATGAGCAGCGTCATCTCGGGTTCCACCCCTACCGGCGACAGCCCCCGTCTTCCCCGGGCGTCGGCGACGTTCGTCGTAGCGGGGAAAGATGCACCTGAACCTGTTCTGCCGCCGACCCTCCGGGCAGTGTGACGGGATTCGCCGAATACCCTCTTTTTCGGCCTTACCGGAACCCAGAGGGTTCCGGAATGCTTTTCTCTCCTGGCGGAAGAATACCTGATCGTTTCGGGCCAGACTATGGAAGAAACTACGCTCGATCGGGACGACATCACTGCTCTCTCCTCCGACGTCCGGGTCATGATCCTCAAAGCGCTCGATTCCCGGCCGATGACGGTCAGCGAGCTCGCCGATCGGCTCGGTCTTGCAAAGTCGACCGTCCATGAGCACCTTGCCGTTCTCGCCGGCGCGGATCTCGTGGCCCACGAGGGTGCCCGGAAATGGCGGGACTACACCCTGACGAGGAGAGCCCGGCGGATCCTCCATCCCGGGAGGGATCACCGGATCACCATCATCCTCAGCACGTCCCTGGTTGCCGTGACGGCCGGAGCGCTCTGCGTGGCCTCATATCTCCGCGGTTTCGTAGTCCAGGGGGGAAGCGTCGTCCGGGAACCCCTCCTCCTCTACGCGGGCGAGGCGCTCCTCGGTGTGACGGTCGTGCTCTGGTGCCTTGCGCTGCGGTGCCGGCGAGGAACCTCCCCGTGCCGGGAGTAAGTCCTCTCCACTCGCCTTGCTCCACGAAATCGTGCCTTAACCTATTGCCGCCGCTTCGCAACCTGACCCAACAGCACATGTTCCGGGCGAGTTGAGGGAGCAGAACCGTAAAGGGAGATCAGCACTCACACCGGGAACCGGCCCCCCATGAATGGCGCGATCACGGATTTCCTGATAGTTGCGGACCAGATCCTCATCCTGGTCCTCCTGATCGCCGCCGGCTACATCGCCGTCACCACAAAGATCGTCGACCCCCGGGCCACCCGGGGGCTCTCGGGACTCCTCATCAACATCACCCTGCCGGCGCTGATCGTCGCCTCGATGCAGGTGCCCTTCACCCCCGAACGCCTCGCGGGTGCCGAGACCCTGATCCTCGCGACGGCGGCGCTCTACGTCATATCGCTCGCCATCGCCTGGGTGGTCTCCAAAGCCATGCGTGTCCCGGCCGCGGAAGAGGGGGTCCTCCAGTTCGCGATCGTCTTCGGCAACGTCGGGTTCATGGGGTTCCCGGTCGCCCTGACGCTCTTCGGGGAGGACTCCCTCTTCTACGTCGCCATCTTCAACCTCTTCTTCAACGTCCTGGTCTTCTCGGTCGGGATCGCGATGCTGACCGAAGGGAGGGGGAAGGGGTTCGACCCGCGGCTGCTTGCAAACCCCGGTATCGCGACCTCCGTCGTCGGGCTCGCCCTCTTCCTCGGCTCGGTGGAGATCCCGTCGCCGTTCATCGACTCGATCGACCTCCTCGGCGGGGTGACGACGCCGCTTGCGATGATCATCGTCGGGGCGATGCTCGCGACGTTCCCGGCCCGGGAGATGGTCGGGAACTGGCGGATCTGGGTCGCAAGCGCCGTCCTCCTCCTCGCGGTCCCGGTGGCCTACTGCTACCTCTTCGCCCCGGTCTTTGCCGACCCCTACATCAACGGGATCATGATCACGATGGCCGCGATGCCCGCTATGGCAAACACCGTCATCTTCGCGGAGCAGTACGGTGCCGATTCCCGGCTTGCGTCCCAGATCGTCTTCGTCTCAACGATCGGGTCGCTCGTCACCATCCCGCTGATCACGACGGTGCTGCTGTAGGATGGGGACAAACTCCCGGGGGGTCGACGACCCGTTCGGCGGGAACCTCGTCCCCGGTGCCCGGTAGGTGCAGCCTGCATTTTCTGTACGGAGTTCTTCTTTTCGCCTCGATCCGTCACCCCGGAAGAAAAGGAATATATTTCAACGTGTAAAAATATAGAGTGACATACAAATGGCCCGGGAGGATCATATGGAATGCATGAAGTATATAGGTCTGCTCGCCTTCATCCTGCTCATTGCAGGCGTCGCCACGTCTGCTTCTGCGTTCCACATAGAGAGAGAACAGATCTCTGCGGCCCCGGATTCGCTCACGACACGGGAAAACGTGACCATATCCGAGCTCATCCGATTCGAGTACCTGAACGGCTCGACATTCCCGGAAAACCATTTCGTTCGCTGCCGGAGCGATCTGGACGAAGTGCGGTGGACGTATGAAGTCATGGTCGACGGCGATCTCCGGCTCAGGGAGACAAACAAGGACCCTTCCTTCAGCATCTCCGGTTTCGTGCTCTCGTACCACGAGCATGCCGGACAGTCGATGAAGGTCAATCTTACCGTAGAGGGGAGGGTGCCGGAAAAACCGGTCGGCACGGAGATCACGCTGCTCAAGGTCTGGCAGGTGGACCCGACGGGCGCCCCCCTCCCCGAAAGCCACTATACCTACCTGAAAGAAGGCAGGATTACAAAAAAATTCATGCCGCCGACACCGGAGCCCACGCCCACTCCTGCCCCTACGATCCTCTCCATATCGTCGATGCCGGAAGGGGCCCTCGTATTTGTGGACGATAGGGTGGAGGGGACCACCCCGTGCACCATCAGGGACATCGGGGCAGGGGAGCATACCGTCTCCGTCAATCTCACCGGCCACCACATATGGTCGTCGAGCATCGACGTGGAAGGAAGCAGAACAACCAGGATTTCGGCCATTCTTCAGCAGGTCCCGAAAGAAGAGGGGATTCCGGTCATCGGCGGAGTCATCGAGACGGTCGCCGGCGTCTTTAGCGGCGGTGAAGATGAGAGGGCCGGGCCGGAAGGCGAGGAGGGAAAAGGGGATGAAGGCATCCCGGTCATCGGAGGCGTCATCGAATTCATCACCGGGTTCTTCTCCGGGGAGGATGAACCTGCAGAGGGAGGTATGGACGAGAGGCTTGCAAGGCTTGCGGAGCTCGAAATCGAAGACGATTCGGATTGATGCCTGACACTCTCCACGGCTAAAGCCGGGGGCTTGCTTGCGCCCCGTGAACCCCCATTATTCTGTCAATCACCGCATCCGAAGAACGGCCCGGGACCAGGAGCGCCCCAGAATCCGGGACTCCGCGCGGCACTTCACAGCCGGGCCATCCCGCCCCGCCGCCTTCACCCGCCGACGGAAAAACGGGAGAATATATATAATACTATAGTGTATTTAGGAAATCCCTATATGTGCGGAACTCCCATAATCTGATATGGCTGCGGTTCGCCTGCGCGAAAACGAAGACGGGGTGTCGGTCATCGTCGGCACGCTCATGCTCATCCTGATCACCGTCACTGCAGCTGCCGGCCTCGCCATCATGATCTCGGAGTTTCAAAAGGAGGATATGGAGCGGCAGAGCCATATCCGGGGCGTGGAGCACGAAAACCTGAGCCTGACGCACATCGATCTTACGAACAACAAAACGTTCTGGATCGAGTGGAACGAAATAGACTATTCCGGAAACTGGAGCACGCTCGACCTCACCATCCTGAACCTAAACATCGACGACTCCTATGTGACCGCCATCAGCGTGAACGGCAGGTACGCAAAGAACTACACCTATAACGATGTGGAGTACAGCCCGACCAAACGGCTCCTGATCCCCGCCAGAAAAAGCAGGGAGAACGTGCAGATCAACTTCACCTCAAGTTTTGAAGAACCGTTCTTCGTCGGCACCGGCGAGGCCCTTGACGTCCTGGTGATGACGTCGCTTTACAACACCTTCGAGCGGACATTCGAGCAGCCCACGCCGATCGTGCACTTCACCATCAGAACCGAGGATCTGGGATTCGTCGATCGCGACCTCCTGGTGCTCGACGGGTCCGACTCCTTCGACGACGGCGCCGTCACGGCGTGGAACTGGACGATCGACGACGGATCGAAGACGGTGCCCGCCGGGAACTGGGCGGACTCGGCAAATATTACACCATCGTTCGCGGAAGGCCGGAAGGCAACGGCCAGGCTCGACTCATCGGGGCCTCTGCGGATCAATCTCACCGTGACCGACGATGCGGGCATGACCTCATCGTCGCAGTACACCTATATCCCCGCCAACCCGATGTTCAACCCGGCGACCAACCTGCAGGTGACGGTCGGCGGCAACCTGGTGAATGCAACGGTGCTCGACATCGGCGGGAAGCCGGTGAAGGGCGTTGCCGTCAACTTCGTCAAGACCTACGACCCCTATGGAAACCTCACCATGGAGAACTGGTCGCAGGCGACCGATGCAAACGGTGTTGCACTCTCGACGAAACAGGACGGAACGGGAACGATACGCGTCATCGCGGCGAAGATCCCGTCCGTGGACGAGCCGCTCTAAAGGCCGAAATCGCCCCGTCGAGCAGGTACAGACAA
>DASQ01000150.1:0-36684 GCA_002503885.1 Methanoculleus marisnigri
ACCGTCAACCGGACCTCGGCCCTCGGAGCGCTGGACGCGGCGGCGACCGCAGGCAACTTCAACTACACCCTCAAGGAGGCAAGCTGGGGTTCGTTCCTCTATTCCATCGCCGGGATCGCCTACAACGAGACCTCCTGGGACTCCTGGCTCTTCATGGTCGACGGGGTGACCGCCGGCGTCGGAGCAGCGGACTACCAGCTCGCCGACGGGGACGTCGTCACCTACTGGTACGGGGCATGGGGATCGACCCCGGAGACCGCCGGCGCGGTGGTCAACATCACCGTCTCCCTCCCGGCACCAACCCCGACACCAGGAGGGGGAGGTGGCGGCGACGATTCGTCGTCCTCCTGGATCACCGTCACCCTCGAATCGGGTACGTTTAACGTCACCGCGGCGAACAGCGGGAAGACCTACACGGTCGACCGGCGGACTGCACTGGGGGCCCTCGATGCAGCGGGAACCCCCTATACCATCGACGACTCGTACTACCAGGAGTACGGGTCGCTCTTCCTCAACTCCGTCAATGGCAGAGCGGGTGAGGGGATGAAGGGATGGATGTACCAGGTGAACGGCGAAAGCCCCGGCGCCGGCGCAAATGCGTATGCGGTCACAAACGGCGATGAAGTCGTCTTCTTCTGGAGCGAGGGGATGAGTTCAACCCCGGCGACATCGCCGGACGTCATCTCGATCAGGGTTGTGATCCCGGCATCTTCCGGCGACTCGGGATCGAGTTCGTCGGGCGACGGTTCCGGCGTTTCGGGCACCACAACCTCGGGATCCGGTGAGCCGGGAGCGGCCCCGTCATTCTTCCTCGGACTACCGGCCGGAGCCGTCATCGAACTCGGGGAGTGGGGTCAGGTCTTCTCGTTTGACACCGGCAGGGGGAACACGTCTGCGGAGCGGGTCACCGTATCGGGGAACTCCTTTATTATCAGGCGGAACGGGCTGACCATGGTTCTTGCCGCCCGGAACATCAACGAACAGGACGGTAGGGCTACAGGTCTGATCGAGAGCGTCACGGCATCGATCGAGCCCGTCACGGCCAATATCAGCACGATGGGCATCGTCACCGCATCGCTGGACTTAAACCTCACCGGCATACCGGGAGACGGCCGCATCGAGATCTCCTTCAATGAGACACCTGATCCGGGTGCGGCAAGCGCTTTCCACCTCGCCACGACAGAGAACGACGAGGAAATTGTTTCTATTGCCTATACCATGACCGTCACGCGGACCAACCTGGAGAACGGTGAAGATATCGCCGGAGCGGTGATCAGGATGACCGTAAGCCCCACATGGGTGGAAGAGCACGGCGGCGTGGATGCCGTCAGGATCGCACGGTCTGCGGAGGACGGCACATACGAGATACTCGATACCCGGCTTGCCGGAACCGACGGGAACGGAAACCTGATTTTCGAGGGGATCTCACCCGGCGGCCTCTCGGTCTTCGGTCTGCTGGCGGTCACGGCAGCGCCTGCGGCACAAGGTACCCCGGCGATCACTCCTGTCGCTGCCATCCCCAATACGCCTGCTGCAACAGGCGCATCACCGTCTCTCTCATCACCGCTCATCGTCGTCGGCGTGGGCGCGGCCCTGATCATCGGAGCGGCATACCTCTTCATCGAACGGAGGAGAAAGCAATGAAGCGGGTCGGCAGCATCCTGCTTATCCTCCTGCTCTGCGTCGCCTCCTGCGGCGCTTACCCCCTGAACACGGGCGACCCGGCCATCCAGACCTCCCTGGACTATCTCCGCAACTGCCAGAAGGATGACGGCGGTTTCGGGGAAGCCGGGCGCGAGAGCAGCCCGGGCACGACGTCGTGGGCGATCATGGCAGCCGTCGCCGCGGGTGAAGACCCCCGGACATGGGTGAAGAACGGCAACTCGACCATCGACTACCTCCGGTCGATGAACGATGAGATCCTGGCAAAAGGAGGGACCGTCGATATCGCGCGCACCATCCTGACGCTGGTCGCGGTCGAGGAAGACCCCCGTACCTTCTCCGGGACAGACTACGTTACCGAACTGAAATCCCGGGTGAAACCCGACGGCCAGGTGGGGGACCACGTCTACACGACCATCTGGACGATCATAGCCCTTGCTTCGGTCGGCGAAGACACCGGTGCTTCGGTCAGGTGGCTAATGGCCCAGCAGAATGCCGACGGCGGCTTCCCCTGGACACCGGGTGCCGAGAGCGACCCCGACGACACGGGCGCCGCACTCGAGGCGCTCGCGGCGGCAGGTATCTCCCACGATGCAGCCGCGGTGCAGAACGCTCTCGCATACCTGAAGGGAATGCAACAGGAGAGCGGCGGTTTCCATTACGGGGGAACGAGCGCTTCGAACTCCGCATCCGATGCCTGGGTCATCCAGGGTATCGTTGCCGCGGGAGACAACCCCGCAGGGTGGAAAATTGGTGAAACGAGTGTGGTAGACCACCTCGTTGGCCTGCAAAATCCCGACGGCTCGTTCCGCTACACCGCGTACGTGACCGACAGTCCCTGCAGGATGACGGCAAGTGCGGTTCCCGCACTCCTTGGAAGACCATACCCGATACTGCCTTCATCGGCCGTACAGCCATCACCCGTCGCAGCCGCACCGGGCGTCACGATCGCTGCCGCAACTGCAACCCCGGCAAGCACACCCATTCCAGCAACGACGGACATCGGCGAGAGAACCGTCACGGTGACCGACGACTTCGGTGAGATCGTCACCATCCGGGGTATCCCGCAGAGGATAGTCTCGCTCGGTCCCTCCAATACCGAGATCCTGTATGCCCTCGGCCTCGGCGACCGCGTCGTCAGTGTGACCGACTACTGCAACTACCCGCCAGAGGCTCTCGATAAACCGAAGGTCGGGGGATACAGCACCATCAACATCGAGAAGGTGATCGCAGCAGAGCCGGACCTGGTCCTCGCCACGTTCGGCAACACCGAAGACGCGGTCGACCGCCTGCGAACGTTCGGGATGACCGTCGTTTCCCTCAACCCGCTGACAATCAACGATGTCCTGCGGGACGTTGAACTCGTCGGAGCGACCACCGGGCAGGAAGAGCGGGCAGCGGCGTGCGTGGAGGATCTTCAGGCCCGCATTCAGGCGGTGACCGATAAAACGGAGGCCCTGGTAGAAAAGCCGTCCGTCGCCCATGTCGTCTGGTACGACCCGATCTGGGTCAGCGGCGGGGAAACATTCCAGGACGAGGTGATCACGATGGCCGGGGGAACAAACACATTCAATTCAATTGGGGGGTGGGGTATTGTCGGCCTTGAAGAGTTCATCACCACAGACCCGGAGTACATCTTCGTCAGTTCGGGCACCGGCATGGGCGATGGGGGGTACGATATCGTCTACAACTACTTCATGAACGAGCCCCGGATGCAAAGGCTTGATGCGGTCAGGAACGGACACGTCTACGTCGTCGACGCCGATATCATCAGCCGGGGAAGCCCGCGGATCGTGGATGCACTGGAAGAGGTGGCAGGGGATCTCCACCCGGATCTCTTTGATACGGGCACCCCGACGGCAACCCCGACAGTCCAGTCGCCGGGTTTCGGCGTGGTCCCGCTTGCCTTTGCGTTCCTCGCCGTTCTCCTGATCCGGGTGAAGAGGTAAGATGGACCGGTGCAGAATGCGGCGGAACCTCATCTTACCCACGCTTTTTGCAGTTGTTGTAGTCAGCAGCCTTGCATGTCCGGTCCTGGGACAGGAGGTCTCCGTCAAAGAGATCTGGCGATCCGGAATCGGAGATCCGGTTGTGGCGGTTGCACTCTCACAGGACGGCCTGTACGGTGCCGTCACCACAGAAGAGAGGGTCTACCTCTATGACCAAAACGGTACAATTCTCTGGCGTTACCCGGTGTCCCACAGCAGGAGCGTGGCCATCTCTTCCGACAGCGAACGTATCGTGGCCGGAGGGGACCATCTCCTGCTGTTCGACCGGAAAGGCAACGTAATCTGGCGCTACAAGCCGGAGTCCCGGATACAGGGCGTCGCCGTCGCCGCAGACGGACGTACGATCTGCGCAGGGGCCGGTACCAGCCTCCGGGTCTTCTCCCTGGATGACGGGCAAACAACCGCCAACACCTCCTGGTCCTTTGATACGGGAGGCCCGGTTAGAAGCGTATCGACCGACGGTGACGGTTCGAGCATCGTTGCCGGTGGCGATTCGGGGAATATATACTTCTTCAGTGGAGACGGCCGGCTTCTCTGGAACTACAGGACGGGTAGTCACGGCGTCCGGGTGGCCGTCTCACGCGACGGCTCGACGGTTGCAGCAGCATCGATCCAGCGGGTCACGTTCCTCCTTAACCGGAACGGAAGACTCCTCTGGAAGTCTCCGATGCCTGAGATGATTACAGATGTGTCGATCTCCGGCGACGGGTCAACTCTTTTGCTGGCGAACGGGAGTATCTCCGTTTTCAATCGGGATGGGGAGGCTGTGTGGACGTACGTGACGGAGGAAAAGACCAGGTGCGTCTCCGCTTCATCCGACATAACCCATATCCTCGCCGGTACACTCGACGGAACCGTATGGGCATTCAGGGTCCAACCGGAAACCTTTCCTGCCGGCACATCCGAGACATCATCGCCGGATACCGCCTTCACTGCCGGACCGCCGCAAACTTCCGTTTCTTCCGCTCCGGGGCAGACACTCCCGCAGCAGGGGACGGCACTCTCCCCGGCAACGCCGGTTACCATGGGTGCGTGCTTTGCCGCGCTGGCATTGTGGCGAAGACAGAAACGGTAACCTGATCCCATGTCCACAAAGAATTTCATTGGCTGCTCCACCTGCTGCCTGATGGACCGGCCGCTCGAAGAGGCGCTCGGCCTCATCTCCGGCCAAACGGGTCTTGCGGAGATCCTCTCTGACGGCCCTCACACCCTCTTCCTCTCCGAAGAGACCTGTTATTCGTTCGATCTCAGGTACACGGTCCACGCCCCGGTCGCCGATACCAATATCGCATCCGACAACGAGCACCTGCGAAGGGCGACCCTCAGGGTTATGAGGGACCTCGCGGAGGTCTGCGACCGGATCGGCGCTGAGCGGCTGGTCATACACCCGGGGCATGTATGGGGAGAAGAGGTGCGGGGCGCCGCCCAGGCCGCCCTCGACCGTTCGTTGAGCGAACTGGCCGCAATCCAGGGAGACCAGAACGTCCGGTTCGCCATCGAGAATATGGGGGCGTGGGATGTCTGTTTCTTCAGGGAGCCCGGGTTCCTCGATCGTCTTGCCGGTCTTGATCTCGGCTTCACCCTCGACGTGGGGCATGCCCACGTGAACGGCAACCTGGTGCCATTCCTGAAGCAGGGAGGAGCGATCCACGTTCACCTCCACGACAACTGCGGCAGTCGGGACGACCACCTTGCATGTGGGGAGGGAAGTATCGACTTTGGGCATGTAATGGCGGCTCTCCCCCCTGACGCCACGAAGGTCATCGAACCGGTCTCGTTTCAGCAGTACGGGAGAAGCCTCGAACATCTGCGAACGATCCTTCCATGACGCCCCAGGACCTCAGGGATACGAACTCCGCCCGATCAGCCGTTCAACCGCCGCGCGAAACTCGCGGAACTGCCGTGAGACCTCCGGCCCGGGCGAGCCCGGATAGGCGTTTGCACCCCGCACGACGGTGCTGTGCCCGTCCATCTCCATCCGAAGGTGCCAGTAGGTGACATCGCAGCAGGAGTAGGCGGAGACGTACTCCGGCTCCCACTCCCATACACCAAGCCTGGTTGCGGTCTCCCGGAACCTTACCCACTCCTCCTCTGTGGGCGACGCCTCCATCACTACCCCGGAGTAGCCGCCGGCACTCGCCCACTCGTAGAGGAGCCGGCCGTCGACGAACCTGACGTAGAGGGATGGCCCGACGCTCCCGCCGAGGTAAAACTCGAACGCTGCCGGAAGGGAGGTATGGGGAGAGGGAGATGCACCGTCGCACATACCAGGCTATACGACCAGCACGGCCAAATACCCTGCGACCACAAGGCCCATGCAGCAGATCCCGGCGACGTCGGCCCTGCCCGGGACGAGGTCGCGCATCGGCGTCCGCCTGCCGGAGCGGTAGCCC
The DNA here is from genome assembly GCA_002503885.1 of Methanoculleus marisnigri. Taxonomy (GTDB): domain Archaea; phylum Halobacteriota; class Methanomicrobia; order Methanomicrobiales; family Methanoculleaceae; genus Methanoculleus; species Methanoculleus marisnigri_B. The sequence goes on from DASQ01000150.1 coordinate 6,065, forward strand.
CGGAGGTCGATGGTCAGCCCGAGGACCGTGGCCTTTCCGAGGGGGTTTGAGACCAGCGGGATGATGATGGGGAAGAGCCCCCGGATACTGCCGGCAGGGCCTCTTCCCGGGTTGTAGGCACGGGCGAGCTGCGCCTCGTGGATCCGCTTCCCCTCGAGCTGCAGGCTCGGGGTGAACCGGAGCGCAATCAGGAAGATGAGCGTGTAGTCGACAGGCATCCGGAGGCGGTCCATGACGTGGACGAGGTCGCGCGGCTGGGTGGATATGACCAGGAGCTGGAACGCAAAGAGCATCGCGGCGAACCGAAGCGACATCGCAAGCGCAAGGTCGATCGCTCCCACCGTGACGGGGAAAGCCCCGCCGATGACCGGGACCGACGGAGGGATCAGATAGCCGAGGATATCCCCGCTCCGGATGGTGAGGATGGTGAGGGCAAGCAGACTCACCACGAGCGAGATCAACAGGGGGACCTGACGGAGGAGGTCGCGGGCGAGCCCCCCCACTACCGCTACGGCTACGACCGCCCCGGCAAGGACCGCAAGCATCAGGGTATCGCTCGTCAGCACCGCAAGGGCCACGACGACGGCGGCAAAGATCAGTTTGGTGAGCGGGTGGAGGCGGTGATGCCGGCACCTCGAGCACCTGGACAACGACGGCGTTGACCGCCGCCGTGATCAGGACGATCGGCACGGTGACCGCGAGGAACGCTTCCATGGTCCCGAACCTGCCGAGGACGGTCGGGGCCACGGTGATGATGGCGATGAGGATGAAGGAGAACCCGCTCGCGAAGGTGGCAACGAGCGTCGTCACCGCCGGGGCGAGAACGAACCGGTCTCTCAGCACCAGGTAGGTCGCGAGACAGACGACCGCCCCGATAGGTTCGCTGAGCAGGTTTGCGGGCGGGAAGAGCGAGTGGCTGAGAAGGGCACAGACGGCATCTGCCACAACGCCGATCCCGAGCGCCTCCCGGAACGTGGGCGCGATGAGGATGATGGCAAGGCTATAGAAGGCGATCACAAGGTTCGATACGATGGAGCCGGGGATCAGTATGGACGCCAGCATGAGAAGACCTCCGGTCTTCGAGGCCTGAAGAGTCCTCCGGGGGTTCTTTCGGAGGCGATAGGCGGGGTAGAAGGCCCCGCCAGTATGCTGCACATCATCGTATAAAACAGTACATTAGTGCATATGTATTTACCAGGAGCAGGGACCGTGGGCCGGGCATATCACCGGCGCGAGAGCAGGAGCACCGCAACAAGCACCGCGCCGGTCGTCGTGAGGACGGCTGCCGCAGGTGCCGCTGCCGTCGGCGTGGGCGAGGCTGTGGCTGCCGGGATCGTCGGGGTCCCCGGCTCCGTGGGCATCGTGGCGGGTGGAGTGGCGGTCGGCGTCACCAGGGTTCCCGGGGGTGTCCCGAGGGTGACAGGAATGGTCGTGTAGCCGTGGCCGGAGAGGTTTGATCGGTCTACGGGCGCTTCCACGGCGTAAACGGTGTAGGTTCCGGGATCGAGCCCGGCGTCACCCGTCCTCCAGCGGTAGGTCCAGCCGTCATCGGCACCGACTGTCACCGTCGTGAAACTGACCGGGTCCCCGGACCGCACAGGCGTACGCGGGTCTTCAAGCCGTCCGCCGGTGGACGGGAGGTTCGGGCCGGTCACGAAGAGGTAGACGGTATCGCTCCCTGTGCTCGTCCCCGCGATCGTGACCTCGCTTCCCGGATACACCGTGACGGCGGAGGCAGCCGGAGCGATGACGAGGGCGATGAGGAGAAGGATACCCGGAATCAGGGCTCTATCAGGCATATGGTTCATCGTCACCCGATCGACCCCGGAGGTGATGAACCTGTTCTTGTCACATAAGGGCAGCACGTCCGCCTCCGGCATACGCCTCTACGAGTAGCCGGGTGCTCGCCTTCGCCTCACCGCCTCCGGGCACATAATCCACTCCGTCGAGGGCGGCAACAATCGCCCGGACGGCTTTCGCATGCGACGGCCCATAGCCCCCTTCCAGGACGAGGGCAAGAGCCGCAGGACTCGCGGCCGCCAGCATCCCCGTCAGGGCTCCAAAGTCGTCCGGCCGGAGGAGGATCGAACCAAGCGGGTCGTCGAAGAGCGCATCCTGGCCTGCTGAGACCACCACGAGGTCCGGCTTGAGGCGTCGGATTGCCGGGATGAAGACCTCCCCAAAGACCAGAGCGTAGTCGGCGCCGGTCGAGCCTGCCGCCAGCGGAGCGTTGATGGTGTACCCGAAGCCCGGGCCGACACCCTGCTCATCCGGCCACCCGGTCCCGGGGAAGAGCCCCGCCTGGTGGACCGAGCAGTAAAGCACCCGGTTCGAGGCGTAGAAGATCGCCTGCGTCCCGTTCCCGTGGTGCAGGTCCCAGTCCACGATCGCCACCCGGTCGACCCTGCGGAGCGCCCGGGCTGCCGCGACGGCAGCATTGTTGAAGAGGCAGAACCCCATGGCCCGGTCCGGCACGGCATGGTGCCCCGGCGGACGGACCAGGGCAAAAGAGTGTTCGCCGTGGAGCGCCCGCTCCACCGCTACAGAGGCTGCCCCCGCCGCATACAGGGCCGCATCGAACGACCCACGGGTGACGTACGTATCAGGATCGAGGTAGCAGACCCGGCCGGGGGGACACTCCCTGCAGAACGAGCGGATAGCCGCGATGTGCTGGTTCGTGTGCACCCGTGCCAGATCCGCGGGCGTCGCCTGTTCGGGGGCGATGCGACGGGCATCGGCCGGCAACCCGGCGAGGGCGGCCTCGAGGCGTGCCTGCGACTCGGGGTGGCCGGGATCGTCATGAGCCCGGAAGACATCCCCCGTCACGACCGAGTACGGCATGGTGATCGTTTGTGGGTTGTCGGCGCCGGATATGAATCTTGCCTGCCGGATGGGGACCGGGGGCATGGTGGCAGGGGATCCGACCTTAACGCAGTTGGCGGGGCTGTTCCCGGTTCAACCGGCATGCATGAGGTTCCCGACCGGTCCCCGCTGACCATAGCCGGGTGCCCTGAGGTAAAGTGATGAAAGGAATGCCGTTCGTGTACCGAAGGTGCAACTCAACGAGGAGGAGATCCAACGGCCCAGAGTATCCGGAGAACGAACTGTTGACCCTGATTGTTATGCCGATAACATAGGCATCCGGGGAACATACCCCCCATCCTGTTCCCTGGAGAGGGCCGGCACGGGGGTAGTGCTCCAGCATGTAACTGATAAGTGGTCTCAGAGAATCCAACCGAATTACGGTGTGCACCAACCCGCGTTCATGACAAAAACTAACCTGGGGAGAAGACTTCCCTTATCGGGCTCTGGTGAAGCCCTATTCCGGCTGTCATTCTTCCCTGACGAGATTGATGCCGGACCCTGCCTGTCCCTGAGTTCGACCTTTCGTATGAAAATGGGTCACCTACATATTTTCATCCGGTATGCCTGTGGCCCCACGGGCATCATGTGGTTTTTCTCAAGCATGTCCTCATGCCGTGGACCATGGTGGCTATCGCCATGGGGGTGGGGCTGACGGGGAGGGGTCTCCCCCTCCCCTGTCTCCATCCCTGAAAGATGCGTGTAACCCCCACCCCGCCCGGCCTCCTCCCCCGCCCCCGGGGGCGGGGGCAGTCATGGCGATACGCGACGTTCCGGTAGGAACGGAACTTGAGCACCGGAGGTGCGTAGCCCAATAGAAAGCCGTGCCCCGGATTGCAATCAATCGGGAACACCCGGATGGGATCTTAACAAAGTATTATCCGTTGTTTCGTAGGGCACTACCGGCACGGGGGCAAGCGACCCCCGCAAATACGATAACCACTACGGCAACCGACCGTGCGGCCTCACCCTCGGGGAGACCGTGACAGCCCTGACCCGCTTCTTTTGCCCGACACTCTCCGGACACTTTAGGAATCGCCAGGTGAACCTGCATGCGTTGCCGGAACTCAGATCGAGTCTCCCGGTCCGTCCTCTCATCCCGATCAATCGGGTGCGCATTTATAGGAGGGGACGACAATAGGGTTCTATGCCCCCGATGGGGTTGATCTCCCCCTCGTACATCTATGTCTGCACCCGGTTCCGGGTCCGCAGGACGACACTCCTTCCCCGTGAAGCGTACCTGCGGATCATGCGGATGAGCATACCGGAGGTTGTCGCCCACCTCGGCCGGCAGGAGTACGGACAGGAGATCATGGACCTCGCGCACGACTTCGCCGGCGCCCAGCTCATCGAAGAGGCGGTAAACCGCAACCTGGCGCGGTCGTTCCGGCACGCCATGGCGATCACCCCGGGGAACCTCCGGACCCTGACCGGGGAATACCTCAACCGGTGGGACATCGCGAACATCATGGCGATCCTGCGGGGGACGGTCCACGGCATACCCCGGCGGCAGGTCCGCGACCTCCTCATCCCGGCGGGCGAGGTCGACAACGTGCTCCTCGACCGCCTCCTCGGTTTCACGACCTGCGAAGAGATTCTCGAGGCACTCCAGAACTGGCGGCTCTACCCGGTCCTTGCGGAATACTACCGGACCTGCGGAGAGCAGGGCATCTTTGCCCGTATCGAGAACGAGCTCTACCGGCAGTACTACGCCGGGCTGCTCAACCTCGGCACATCCGGGTGCAGCGGATGCCAGGAATTGCTCGCCTATCTCCGGTTCGAGATCGATATCACCAACATGGAGAACCTCATCCGGCTTCACTGCGGAGAAGAAGCATGCGATCTCACGCTCATCGACCAGACCATGATCCCGGGGGGCCGTATCCCCATCGCCTTCTTCCGCCGGCTCTACGGCATCGAGACGGAGGGAGAGTTCGTCAACGTCTTCCTCCAGACCGATATCGTCCCGGTTCTGGCCCAGGCGGTGCGGGAACTCCGGCAGGACCCGGGCTTCTCCAGCGTCGACGCCGCGGAACTGGTCTGGCAGCGGTGGCACCAGCACCGGCGGCCCATTCACGAGATCGAAATAGCGGTCACCCGCATCAGGCTTCACCACTTAGAGTCCCTCTCCCGGCGTCATCCGTTCTCGGTCCTGCCGGTGCTTGCATACCTGGAACGGAAGAAGTACGAGGTCTTCAACCTGCGGACAATCGCGCGAGGAAAAGCATTCGGTCTGCCGCCCGAGCGAATATGGCAGTATATCGTCCTGTAGGTGAGTATCATGCCGGTTGACGATATCAAACCCACCCGGTTCGGCCTCCTGATCGTCAGGCGGCGGATGGCGCTCGCCGAGCGGATACACCGACTGTTAGCGATGAAGCTCGACGGCATGATGCTGGAACTGGTCAGACTCACCGACCAGACCGCCCGAGAGCGCAGGATGCTCGAAGAGCAATACAGCCGGGCACGGGAGATGGTGGCAGTCGCCGCCATGATGGAGGGGGCTACGGGGGTGCTCCTTGCGGCGCTCTCGGTGGAGACCTCCCCCACCTACACGACCGGGCACAGGAACGTCTTTGGGGTACGACTCCCGGACCTCGAACCGGTGATGGTCAAAAAGACCCTCGCCCAGCGGGGTTACGGCATCCTCGGGACCTCGTCGGTCATTGATGACGCCGCCGACGCCTACGAGGACCTTCTTATGGCCATCATCACAAGCGCCGAACTCGAAGGAGGGATCAAACGGCTGCTCGACGATATCGAACGAACCCGGCGGCGGGTGAACGCGCTGGAGTTCAAAGTAATCCCGGATCTTACAGAGACACTTCGGTTCATCGAGAATCAGCGCGACGAGATGGAGCGGCAGGAGTGGACACGGCTCCGGCGTATCAAAAAAATAAAGGTAAAGAGAGCAAGGAGCCCCTAGAGGGCGCCGGCTTGCTGCTTCTGCAGGCACGCGATTGCGGCATCCACAATCACGGCGAGGGCATCCACACCGAAGGTCTCGGACGAGAGGACGATATCATACGCCGAGAGGTCATCGATCTCGATACCGTAGTAGTTCCGGTAACGGATGGCTTCCGAGCGCTGCCGGTTCTCAGTGTAGACCCGGGCCGCTTCTTCGTCCATCCCGTCACGGCCCGCTATCCGCTTTGCCCGGCAGGAGATCGATGCAGAGAGCCAGATCCGGAGATCGGCGTTCCCGACCATCCGGCCCGAGAGCCTGCCCTCGACGATGATGTTGCCGGCGCCCTCACCGATCTCTTTCTGCCGGGCGTCTATCATCCGGTCGACCGCGGGATCGCTCTCGGCGAACCTTCCGAACTCGGCGAGGTCCATGCCGTGCTCCCGGGCGAGCTGGCGGAAGACCTCTCCTGCGGAGATGAGGTCAAGCCCGTACTTCCCGGCCAGGTACCGGGCAAGCGAAGTGGTGCCGCTCCCCGGCAGGCCGCTGATAGTGATCCGCATCAAAGCCCTCCGATGTTGAGGGCCTTCCGGATCACCTGGCTGACGGTCAGCGAGCAGATCATGTACCAGATGATCCAGGCAGGGACGATCCAGAACGCGAAGTCCGAGAGGACGACAGTTCCGACGAAGGGCAAAACGATACCGTTCTGCAGGCTAATGGCGGTCGCCACGCCGACCGGCGGGAGCCGCAGGAGGAGCCAGAAGAAGATCGGCACCGACAACAGGAGGATGATCGCCATCGGGGTAAACTGCTGCCGGGATATGTCGAGCTGGTCCTGCATCATCCGGTCCTGTTTCCCCTGGAGTTTCTTGACCCTCTTTTCATCACCGGAGAGCTGGGCCTCGCGGAACTCCTTCTGGAACACCCGCATCTTCGCCTGCGTATCCTGCATCTTCTCGTAATCGATGGTATACTTCTGGACGAGGGACGAGTACAGGCCCGTCGTGCCGGAGAGGATCAGGATCATGATGAAAAACGGCACGCCAAAACTATCGATAAAGGGGCCCAGCACTACATTCATCGCCGTACCGACCGTCACCCGTATCCATTCGACGCTGTACGAGAGCATCACGAGCATGGTAAAGATGAGGGCGATCGTCGGCCCTTGCTTCTTCAGGTCCACCATGTCAGGTTACCTCAGCACACCCACAAGGTCGTCGATGCCTCGTTCGAGCAGGAAGTTTTCGTTCCTGACGATCTTGATGGTGCAGCCGGTGTACATTGCATATGCCGCGGCAACGGCGCGGTTGAACTCCTGGTGCTCGGTGATCGCGCGGGCTCCTTCCATATCGCGGACCCGGGAATCATCCCCGAGCCGGCGCATCAGGATCTGGTCAGGGTCGGTCTCCACCAGCACGACCATATCGGGCATCAGTTCGCGGAGCACCCATTCGGGCAGCCCCGCAAGGAACCCCGTCGGGGTCTTGACGCTGCTGTGCGTATCGATGATGATATTTGCATCCCCACTCATGGCGGCGATCCCCGACGCAGCCGCCTGCTGGAGGCGTTTCTGTGCATCTTTTCCAAGCTTGCGCATTTCATCGCGATTCGAGACCAGGTTCTCCTTCTGGGCTACGTCAAACATGAACGTACCGAAGTTGACGGCCGTGTAGCTAACGCCCTGGGCCGCCAGTCTCTCCATCGCACCGTTGATGACGGTGGTCTTCCCAACGCCGGGAACCCCCGTTACGACGACTTTCTTCCCCAACTCTATCACTCCATGTAGAATATAGTTCAGTGTAAAATAAATCCGCGCCTGAAAAGTAAGTCCTTTCGGAATCATTCCGGGCTGAACGATCGCGAGGAACGTCCGGGTGGTAAAACGGATGTTGTGCGGTTTTGGGAAAAGAGAGCCGGATGGGCTCACTCCCGGGAGGAGAGTGGGCCTCCGAACTTACTCTTTCCCAAAGAATCCCCGCATGAACGGATACATCTCCATGATCTGCTGGCTTGCGATCTCCTCGTAGAGGCGGTAGGTGATACTCACTGCAAGCAGCAGCCCCGTTCCACCGACCGCACCGATCACACCAAAGAGGTTCGCGACAACCGAGAGGAGGCCGATGAACACACCGCCGATGACGGTGATCCTTGGTATGTAGCGGTCGAGGTACTTCTCAAGCACCTGTTCGTTCCGCCGGTAGCCGGGGATCTGCATCCCGCTTCTCTGGATCTGCCGGGCCACGTCCTTTGAGTCGAGGCCTGCAGTCTTGACCCAGAAGAGCGCGAAGATCGCACCCCCGACCACCATAACGGCGATATCGATGCCCATGCGCATGAGGATCTCCCAGGGGGCATGCCCGAGATCGGAGAGCCACCACATCCAGTCATGCGGCCGGTTGATGGGAGCGATATACCACATGAGGCCGTTGACCGGCGTCTGCCCCTGGAACGTGCCGAGGATCGTTATCCCGGCGTTCGAGAGGAACATCCCGATCATCTGGATGTTCGCCTGCAGCACCCGAACCAGGATCATCGGCAGAACACTCGCGTAGATGAGCTTCACCGGGAACCGCGCGCGGGCGCCGCGGACAGCGGTATGCGCGAGCGGGATCTCGATACGGGTCGACTCCACGTAGACGATGACCATGAAGATCGCGACCGTCGTAACGAGGGCAAGCATGTCCGTGCCGAAATACTCGAGGAAGTTTGCCCCCGACGTACCTATGGCGAACAGCCGCGGGAAGAACCCGATCGGGAAGGGATCCGTGCCCGTCTGCCAGTTCAGGAAACCGTTCACGAGGCCCTGCGAGACTCCCGCAACGATGAAGAGCCCCACACCCGAACCGACACCCCACTTGGTGACGACCTCGTCCATCAGCACCACCAGGAGTCCGCCGAGGCAGAGCTGGAAGAAGATCAGGAGCGAGACCGTGAGCGTACTGCCGCCGAAGAACTGCGTTGCCACCGACGGGTCGGGCATCATCAGCCCGCTCGCGACCATGGGAAGCGCTTCGACGATGATCATCACGAAGATGAGCAGTTTCTGCAGGCCCATATACATGACCTGGCCGCGTGCATCGCTGGTATCGATCTGCAGGATTCCGGCGCCCTTGAGCAACTGCAGCACGATGGATGCGGTGACAATCGGCCCGATACCGAGATGCAGAAGCGAACCGCTTGCACCGGCAAGCAGGGCACGATATATTCCGAAAATATCCTGTGACTCCGGAGAGAGCCCGAAGATATCGATGTTGGTCAATGTGAAGTAGAGGAGCAGAATCGCAAGCGTCCACATAAGTTTATTCTTAAAATGGACGTGCCCCTCCGGACTTCGGACTGCAGGCATCGCTGCAAGGATGGGTTCAAATCTATCCAGCAGATCTCCCATGGTTTCACCTAAAAAAGGAGATCAGACGGTCGTTGCCTGACCGCCCATCTCCTCAATCTTTGCCCGGGCCCGTTCTGAAAACTCCCGGGCGGAGATGCTCATCTTGTGGGTGACTCTTCCGCCACCCAGCACCTTCTCGATGCCGATTTCGGTAGCATCGAGGGCAATGAGGTCTCCTTCCTGGCTTGCAAGCCCCTCACGGAGCAGTGTCTCGGCCATCTGGTCGATCTCCCCGATGTCAAGAGCGGATACCGGCACGGAAGTCTTGCTGACAAAACCGTGCTTGCCGTTGGATATCTCGCCCTTCAGGTAGAAATGCGAGAAGCGGTGGTCCCGCTGCCCGGCTCTACCTCGTCCACCCCTGTTGCCAGCGCCACGCCGGTTCTTGTGCGTACCGCCACCACAGGTCCGTGAACCCCTATATTTCGATCGCTTGTTTACGGGCATCAGTCTCACCTCATCTTGTAGAGGAGATCGTTGATCTGGGGGCCATAATAGCCGAGAGCTCCACCCTGCTGAAAGGTTCGCTTGATAGTTTTATAGCCCTTTCGTGGCGGGTGCAGTCTTAACACCGGCTTGATCTCCACCAGATCGCGAAAACTCGTCTCACCGCTGCAGAGCGCTGTTGCGAATTCATCGATGTCGGCATACGGGGTATGCGCACGGACGTAGTCGTCAGTCAGCTGGTCGTTCCCGGTCAGTCTGCCCCGGGTGTGCAGGAGGGTGGCCAGGGTCTCCCGGTCCACCTCGCCGTACGCCACGTAGTCCTTCACCTTGCGAATCATGCCCAGGTACGCAGGCGTATCGGGCACGAGGACGCAGTGGTTGACATGGTGCAGACGAAGCATCTTGAGGGTGTCCTTGATCTCGCGGTTGGTATTGACCACGCCGCGCACCTGTACTACCGCGTACATCACTCTGTCCCTCCGATTCTGACGAAATTCGTCTGCTTGAGCGCCTCGAAGGTCGCCTTCGCGTAGTTGATGGTCGTCCGGGTCTGCCCCCGGTTGAAAGCCCAGACATCCTTGATGCCTGCAAGCGTCAGGACCTTCTTTGGGGTCTCTCCGGTCACAAGACCGATCCCCTGCGGAGCGGGCTTGAGCGTCACCCGGACGCTGCCTGCCTTCCCGGTCACTTCGATCGGGATTGAGTGCCCGGTATCGCAACCGCACTCCCAGCTTCCGCATCCGCGGGAGACTTTGATCAGGTTCAGTTTTGCGTTTACGATTGCCTTCTGGATCGCATTGCCGACCTGGACATCCTTTCCCTGGCCGAACCCGACGTAGCCGTTCCGGTTGCCAACCACCACGACGGTGCGGAACTTCACACGGCGACCCGAGTCGGTCATTCGCTGAACCATGTTGATGTCCAGCACCTCGTCCTCCAGGTCGGGCAGGAGGAGATCGACGATCTGGGGCTCCTTGATCGGCCTGCCGCTCGCGAGCACCTCATCGATACTGGTGATCTCGCCTGCGGCGACCATGCGCCCGAGACCGGTGAGCGGAATCCATTCTTCCTGTACGTATGCCATGTCAGACCAGCTCCTTCTTGATGGCCAGAGCCACAGCCTCTACATTCTCTACCAGGTTACCTGCCCGCTCGGGAGCATACCTGGCAATGTGGGCACCCTTGAGCCGTTCCTCATCGGGGAGGATCGACTCGCCATAGGGGACATCGAGACCGCCATCCACTGCTCCCTTGAGAGCGGCAAATACGCGCGCTCCGGGCTTTGCCCGGGCGAGTCCGATATCAAGGATACTCTCCTCGTATCCTGCATTCAACGCCTTGACCGCGAACAGCATTCCGGTCAGGTAGGCGGCCGGGGTGCTGGAGGTCGATCCCTCGTAGCCGTAATCGGCAAGTTCAGCCGAGTATGCAGCTACCAGGGTGCGGTCTCCCTCAATCTCGGGGACGACCAGCTGTACGATGATCTGCCGGTTCGTCCTTCGGACGACCATTCTCGGGATTCCTGATGACAGGAGCGACATCCGCTTGTAGTAATCAGTCTTGCCCTCGTGCCGCCTTCGGAAGGGCACAAAGTATCTTGGGCCGGTTGCCATTATTTCATCCTCCCTGCCATAGTCTCAACGTGAGCCGCAAGGTGCGCCACGCTCCGGAACTGGCCTCCGGAAGCCCGCCGGTACATCACGCGGTAGAGACTCCGCTCGATTGTGCCGTCTGCACGCATCACACGCAGAGTGCGACGCTGCGCGCGAATCTTCTTTATCCACGCCCGCTTGCCGGGGCCACGCGCTCCAGCGGCGCCCCTCCTCCGTCCCGGTCCTTTCCGGTGGCCGTAGGAACGCTTCGCCATCCGTGCCCGGGCCCTGCCGCGGCTGTTCCCCTTCACGACGTGAGCCTTGATCACGCCTTCACCGATCAGCTCGCGCAGATCGTTTCTGGAGATAGCCGCCTCGATATCAGACTGGCGCTCGGGATCGAACCAGACACGGTTGACACCGCACTTGAGAACAGAGGCTGCTATTCTCTTCTGGCTGGCGAGATCACTCATCTTCGTTCACCTCTTCTTCGCTTCCGGCAGGTGTTTCACCCGCACGAGTGAGATCTTTTGCGTTCAGCACCTTGAGCCCCAGTTCCAGGGCCCGCGTCTGAATCATTCCCCGCTTTCTGTTGCCTACGGATCCACCGATCCGGACGGCCTGCGTCTCGGGGTTCAGTCCCACGAGTTCTGTCGGGGTAAAGACCCGTACATCCTCATAGCCGCTCGGGTGCATGCCGCGGATTGCCGCGGGGCTCCCGTATCCCGGCCGGGGAAGAACGCCCTTTGCGGCGAACTGCCGTCTCTGCTTGTTGTGTAGACCACGCGGACGCCGCCAGACATCTGCCAGCCTCGATTTTCGGTGAAGCCCCCGCCTCTTGAAGGCGGGCTTGTTGTGCCGGGTGCGGACGCGGATCAATCTTCTTGTTTCATCCATTGGTTTCACGCCCTCTCGGTGATGTAGATGCCGTCCTGGAACACCCGGGGGTCACGCTTCGTGATCCTGGTCGCGTGCTCGATGTTTGCGGCTGTGTTGCCCACCTTCTCCTTATCGATACCGGTGAGAGTCACCTCGTCGCTTCCGATCTTGATGGTGACGCCCTCGATGATATTTGCGGTCCGGGACTGTTTCTCGCCGAGGAAGTTGTTGATCTCGAGGCGCCCGCCCCGCTGTTTTAACTGGATCGGGAAGTGGTTGTAGACCACCTTCATGCGATACTCGTAGCCTTCGGCGACGCCCCGGATCATGTTCTTCACATGGGCCTCAAGCGTGCCGCTCATGGCGAGGAAACGCTTCTTATTGGACGCCGTGGAGACGACGACTTCGCCGCCTTCAACCTTGATATCGATCTGGGGGAAGCGCATGTCACGGGCCAGCGTGCCCTTCGGTCCGGAGACCGTGAGCATGCTGCCTTCGAGCGTGACGTCCACACCGGGAGGGATCTCGATCTGTCGTGTTATTGCCATATCTCTCCCTCCTTTAGTAGACGTATCCCAGCAGCTGCCCGCCGACACCCGCGCTCCGGGCCTCTGCATGGGAGATGACTCCCTTCGAGGTGGAGATGATCAGGATGCCGAAGTTCTTTGCGGGGAGGTACTGTGACTCCCAGGATTCCATATCAGCCATCCCCACCGGGAACCGGGGGGAGATAGCGCCACACTTATTGATCGTTCCGGAGAGCTGGATCCGGAACTGGCCGCCGCGGCCGTCGTCGATGAACTCGAAGCCGCCGATATAGCCATTTTCCTGCATAACGCGGAGCATGGCGCCTAACAACTTGCTGGCGGGTTCAACAATAACCTCGTTCTTCCCAGCGTCGCCGGCATTCTTGATCGTGCTCATCGCGTCAGCGATTGGATTGAGTCGTGCCATATTCTCTAACCCCTAGTTCATCTTCTTGAAGCCCATTTTCCGGGCCCACTCACGGAAGCACTGACGGCAGAAGTAGATGCCGTACTTGCGTACAAGGCCCTGCTTCCGGCCGCAGATGCGGCACTCGTTGGCCCCACGGCCGAACTTCTTTGCTTTAGCGCCCACTGAAGGTGCTCCTGACTCTTCCGCCATTCCTTACACCTCCACCTGGTAGTGCTCGCGCATGAACGCGATGGCTTCCTCTGTACTCACTTTCTGGTCCGACGGCAGTTTTCTGCGCTCGGCGACTCTGCGTGCGATCCGCGCGCCTTTGTACTCGAGCACCACGTTGACGTCCATGCCGTAGATGCCGATCGTCGGGTCATACGACATGCCCGGGAAGTCGGTGTGCTCTTCGATGCCGAAGGAGACGTTGCCGGTCCGGTCGAACTGCGTGACGGCCAGTTGCCGCTCGATGATGTTGAGCGCGGTCGCGACGAACTTCTCGGCGTTCCCCCGGCGCAGGGTGACCTTGCACCCGATGGGAGCGCCCTTCCTGATACCGAACGCCGGCTGGGTCCGCTTTGCGATGGTCCGGACGGGCTTCTGGCCGGTGATCTTCTTTACGAGATCCTCAGCCTTGACCAGCCGCTCACCGCTCTCTCCGACGCCCATATGCACGACGACCTTGTCTATGTAGATATCTCTCATCGCACTCATGCTGAGGCCTCCAGTTGGGGAGCAATCGCGGAGCGGCCGACCATGAAGATGTACTCGTCAATGGTCTCGAACTGCTCGCCGGCCGATTCGTCCATGAGAATGACGCGGTTCGGGACGGAACTCGGGGTTCTGATGACCTCGACGATCCTGCCGACTTTCCCGGAGTGCTTTCCACCGACAACCATGGCCACGTTGCCTTCTGCGAAGGGGAAGTGGTCGATGATCTGGAACCGTCCTTCATCGGACTTCGGGGCACCGAGGGTCACCACGATGGAGTCTCTTGCCTTGTAGGTGTTGTCGGCCAGGATGTTTGCACCGAACGCAAGGTTCAGCTGTACCTTGCCGCCCCGGATCGTGGTCTTGTTCCGGATCTTGCAGAGCCGGGTCGTTGAAGACTCCGCCGGGATATCGACGGCAACCAGGTTGCCCCGCTTGTCCAGCTGGATGCGGTAGTGCTTCCCGATCTTCGGAATCGAGACGATATCAAAGACACCAAGGCCCATCTGGGGGTTCCTGCAGGCCCGACCGTTGACGATGACATCGCGCTGGTGCAGGATCTTCCGGACTTCGCTCGCGTTCTGTGCAAGACCGATGTGCTCACGGAGCCAGACACCGACCGGCAGGGCGCCGGCGTTGTGGGGACCCGGAGCGGTCTTCATGACGAATTTTTGTACTTTCTTCGGGATGTGCCAGGACCCTGGCGCTACCAATCGCTTGAGATAGTTTGACATTAAGCTCCGCCTCCGAGCCGCTCCTCACGTAGTTTGTCTTTCAGGTTGAGCTTCGTGATCTGCACGTTCGAGGGATCGACCGGCCGGGGAACCTCGGTTCCATCGGACTTGCTCACCATCACGCCGTGCACGACCAGCCGGCACATCCTCATATCTACCGCATCGACGACGCCTTCGTTACCGGCGAAATCTCCACGGAGCACCCTGACGGTGTCGCCCTTGACCACACGGGTTCTCCGGGCGTTGTGCTTCCCACGGAGTTCGGGGGCAAGCGATGCGGAGAGGTATCGGCCCCGGGTGTGGTTCGGTGCGTTGTAACGCGCCTTACGCTGTTTTCTGGGTTGTTTACTTGCTATGCGTACCATTCTTTACCACACCTTACACGATTATCGTCGCCATGGAGGTGATCTTCGGGAACCGCTCCGCGATCTCGCGGGGGACGGCACCTTTGATCTCCGTTCCCTTCGGCTCGCCGCGCTCGTTGATGAGTACCATGGCGTTGTCCTCGAACGAGAGACGCATCCCGTTCGGGCGGCGTATCTCCTTCTTCTGCCGGATGACCACCGCTTTCTCGAGCTTCCTCCGCATATCGGGGGTGCCCTTCTTGACGCTCACGGTCGCGACGTCGCCGAGGCCCATGCAGGGCTGCCGACGCCTGACACCGTGATAACGGTCGACCGAGATGATCTCCACAAGCCGTGCGCCGGTGTTGTCGGAACAGACCATCTGGGAGCCGGTGGCGAGGGCTCGCGGAATCTTCGCCTGCATCGCCTTCATTCCTTCATCACCTCAACCACCACGAAGTTCTTTGTCTTTGAGAGCGGCCTGCACTCTGCGATCCGGACCACATCGCCAACACCCGCGTTGATGCAGGGCGTGCTGTGGGCATGGTACCGGGATCTGCGTTTCTCGTACCGCTTGTATTTCTTGACGTAGTGGAGGAACTCACGCTCCACGACGACGCTACCGTTCATACGGTCGCTCACGACTTTGCCGGTAATCACCTGGCCGCGTACCGGTAAAGTGCCGTGAAACGGACAATTTGCGTCCTCACATTCCGCTTCCGGAATGGGGACGTCCAACCCAATGTTTCGTGCCATTATTCATCCTCAATTATTTGATGCGCATACTGATCCGCCGTTCCGGCTGTGTCTCCAGGCTCGATCCGTCCACATCGACGGTCGTGCCGTCAGGGAGCCGGAGGCGGAAGACGCTGAACCGTTTCGGTATCCGCTTTTCTCCCCGCCCGGTCAGGATAACCAGGGTATTACGGGTTTCATCGACGATGCGACCCGATACCCCGGCATGACCCGGGTTGCTCGCATGAGCGACCAGAACGTCGAGGCCGATCAACTCGTGCCGCAGGACGTTCTGGGGAGAGATCATGCGCTCCTCCGTGCGTTTTGTTCGGTTCGGATACGCGCAATCGTCCTTTTGACCTCACGGATCCTTCCGGGGTTCTCGGTGGCACCGCCGGCGCTGACTTTCCCCCGCTCCTGGATCAGTTCGAGGGAGAGTTTCTGCTCCTGCTCAAGGAGTTCAACGTCGGAGAGCTGCTTCACTTCCTGTGCGCGAAAGATTGCCATCTACCTCTCCTCCACGAACTCTGCACGGGAGTTCTCCTCGAGTTCTTCCTCGAAGACCTCGTCGCCGATCTCTTCGGGCTCGGGGATCGCGACCGGAGCCTTCTTCGGGGCGGGTTCAAGGACATCGAAGGTGTCGGGCAGCCGTGCATCCGGCGGAACGATCTTGACCTGGACACCGATGGTCCCGAGCTTCTTGATCGCAAGTGCGTAGCCCTTCTCGACGATCGTCTCGCTGGGCTCACCGCAGTGCTTGACGTAGCCTTCGATGAACTTCTGGGTCCGTGACCGGGCGCCGGTCAGCTTCCCGGCAACGATGACCTCGCAGCCGAGCGCACCGGATTCCATAACCCGGCGGATCGTGCTCTGTCCGGCCTTTCTGAAATACCAGCCGCGCTCGAGAGCGTTTGCGAGCCGCTCAGCCATGATCTGGGCGTTGAAGTTGGGATTCTGGACCTGCTGGACCTCCACCTGCGGGGACTCGATATCGTAGATAGTGGCGAGGTCCTGAGTGAGCTGGCGGACCTGCTTGCCGCCTTTCCCGATCACGATACCGGGCTTCTCTGCAAAGATGGTCACCTGGGTGCCGAGCGGCGTCCGGGTGATGTCCATGCCGCCGTATCCTGCCCGCTTGAGTTCCTTCGTGAGGAACTTCTCGACGCGGACGTTGCGCACGCCGTCAGTGATAAATTTCTTCTCTATTGCCATTACGCCACCTCGGTCACGACGATCTCGATGTTCACGGTCTGCCTGTGTTTCGGGGTAGCGCGACCCATCGCACGCGGGAAGAATGCCTTGTGGCCACGGCCCGTGTTGGCGGCAACGTGGTTGATTCGGAGTTTTTCGGTGTCAAGGCCGATGTATTCGGCGTTCTTCTCGACGGACTCAAGCAGCTTGATGTAAGCCTCTGCGGCCTTGACCGGGTACCGGCCGGCGGGCCACTTTGAGAGCCCGCGCTTGTGGGCGACATTCCGGTTGAACCGCTTGAAGGGGATGGCCTTCTTGAGTGCCACCACATCGACGAGATACGCCTTTGCCTCGGTGGTGGTCATCTTCCGGATGAAACTGGCAATCTCGATCGAGTGCTTGGGAGAGACGGGAAGCTCGTTCGCCTTGGCGCGAGCGACGTTCTCACCCTCGATCTTTGCTGAATAATCTGTTCTTGCCATAGCCATCACTTCAGCGGTACGTATTTACTCGACCGGGTTGCACCGATACCGGCGCTGCCGTGGGATACCCTTCTGCGGGTCAGTGCAAACTCTCCAAGGTAGTGGAAGACCGCCTCAGGCTGGATCTCCACTGCCAGGAACTCTTTGCCGTTGTGAATCTCTAACGTCCTGCCGACCATCTCGGGCATGACGATCATGTCACGCAGATGAGTGCGGATGGTTCCGTCTCCTGCCCGGAGATTGGCAAGGAGTTTCTCGTGGTCCCGGGAGAGACCCCGGTCAAACTTCCTGCGTACCCGGGCCGGCATGATCGGCAGCAGCTCAGAGAGAGCCATCTGCTGTAGAGCCTCAACGGAGTGGCCGCGGTAGGTGAACTCTTCACGCCGCCGCGGCATTCGCTTCTGTGTCTTCTTTGCCATGCTTCACCCCTCACTTCTTCCACTTGCCGGTTCTCCGGGCGGCAACATGCCCTACCTTCCTGCCGGGAGACGTACCGTGAGATACGGTCTTGGGCCGTCCGCAGTGCTGGTGTCCACCGCCACCGAACGGGTGGTCGATGACGTTCATGCAGACACCCTTGACGCGAGGCCACCTCTCGGAGGAGGACCTGACGTGCATGTGCTTCTTTCCTGCCTTGGCAAACGGTTTTTCGCCCCGTCCGCCGCCGGCAACGATACCAACGGTTGCCATGCAGGCACCGTTGAACCACTTGTTCTTGCCGCTCGGCATCCGAACACCGACTCTGCCGTCATCGGCCTTACCGATGACGAGGGCCTGGACACCGCTCGAGCGGACGAATTTGCCGCCGTCGTTGGGTCGGGCTTCGATGTTGCAGACGTATCCACCGACCGGGATCTCCCGGAGCGGCAGGGTGTTTCCGTTCTTCACCGCGCCTCCCGGGCCCCAGGAGACTGCATCTCCGACACCGAGTCCTTCGGTGGCGAGGACGTAGACCTTCCCACCATTCTCGATCCTGGTGAGAGCGATGGGTGCGTGGCGAGCCGGGTCGTGCTCGATATCGACGACGATCCCGGTGGTCAGGGCGTCATTCTTCCCGATGTGCCGCAGTTCGGCCTTATACCGGTGCGACGGTGCACGGTAGGTCGGACCGCCTTTTCCGCGGCTCTGTGCTATAATGCGATGTGCCATTCGTCACTCACCTTACATAATTCCTAACCGGCTGAGGATCTCTTCAGCCGCCTTCGCATCCGCAAACGTTACAATGGCCTTCTTCTGGCCCTTCATGGTCATCATTGTGCGAACTTCGGTCACTTCCTGCTCGAAGACCGACGCCAGTTCACGCTTGATGTCCTGCTTGGTGGCATCCCTCTGCACGATAAACTGGAGCTTGCTCTCGCCTTCGAGCATCATCGTTGCTTTTTCAGTAACGAACGGGTGTTTGAGTTTCATGAGAACTCCTCCAGTCTCCTGATTGCAGACTCGGTCCAGATTGTCAGGCGTCCTGCCTGCGTGCCGGGTGCCAGCAGTTCGGTGTTCAACTGGTTGACCGTCACGGCATCGACACCGGCAAGATTCCGGGCTGCCCGGAGCGGTTCGTTCCCGGTGACGATGAGAATGCTCTTGCGCTGCTTGTAGCGGCGACCACGCATGGTGCCCCGCCCTGCACGGACTTTCTTGCTCTCCTTCGCCCGCTCGACATCGGCATAGACACCGAGTGCAGAGAGCGCCGAGATGACATCGCTCGTCCGGATGATCTCTTCAAACCGGTCCTCGAAGACCAGTGGGAGATCGCCCTCAAAGAGGTGCCCGCGTTCCCGGGCGAGATCCTGGTATGTGCTGGCTGCGACGGCGGACCGGAAGGCCTTCTGCTTCTCTTTCCGGTTGATATCCTTGACGAGGATCTTTGCGACCTTCGGGGGATGCGCTGCACGCCCGCCGGTTGCCTGTGGCACTCTGGCCACCCTGCTGCCGTTCTTTAAGCGGGGGACCTGAGCGACACCCCGACCGCTACCCCAGGAGACCGCCGAGGTGCGCATGCCTGCATAGGGGTTTGTCCCATGCGGCTGGAACCGGGTGCTCTGGAGCGCGAGGACGGCCCGCTTAATCAGGTCTGGCCTGTACTCTTCCGTAAAGATTTCCGGGAGATCGATCTCGTGAGCGATCTCACCGGTCAGTGTTCGAACCTGTGCCTTCATCGCTGCTCACCCCTGCTGGCTCTGCGCGCTGACGAAACTGATCGCCGGCGTGTGGATGGTCTGTTCACCCTGCCGTATCGCGGACCGTATCCGGATCAGCCGCTTGTTCGGTCCCGGGACGGAACCCGTGATCAGCACGTAGGGACCGCGCACAAGGCCGTAGTGCAGGAACCCGCCTGCCGGCGTTATGTCGTCGCCGTTGGTGCCGATCTTTATGATCCGCTTGTTGAACTCGGTGCGCTGCTGGTAGCCCATCTGGCCCGACTGCGGGACCTGCCACCGGACGTGGTGTGGGTGCCATGGACCGAGGGTGCCGATGTGACGCTTCTTGCCGCCGCGGGAGTGTTTCCGCTTCCGGACCTGAACACCCCAGCGCTTGACGGGGCCCTGTGTGCCCTTACCGGTGGTGATGGCGGTCACGTCGACGAATTCGCCGACCTCGAGGTTGCCGGAGATCGTAACCTCTTTCCCGAGGATTCCAGCGGCGTAGGCGATCTGCTCGTCAAGGCTTCCGCCGGCGATCCGCATCTCCATCAGGTCGGGGACCTTCTTCGGGACACCGGTGAGTTCCATGGGCCGGGTGTAAGCAAGGGCGTAGAGTTCCGCGACCCTGCCTTCGCCGATTGCACTCTTGATGGTATCAAGGGCGGCGGCGGTGTCGTGGTTCTTCGGGACGTTGACGCGACGGGACAACTCCTCGTCGAGTTCGGTCGTCCAGGCCTCGGTCAGCGGGTGCTTTCCGTAGGTGTCTTCGCCGTATGCGCGCACGCCTGCCACCCGCATGGGCGGAACCTCAACCACGGTCACCGGCACCATCACATCCTTACCTTCGGTGGGGCTGCTCTTGTGGTCATCGACCATGATGACATGGGTCATCCCCACCTTGTAACCTGCGAATCCCTGCACAGCCGGGGCTCCCGTATACTCCGGCCATGAGCCGTAGCGGGGAACCGGACTCTTCGCCCGCTTTCTCGGGCTGTACGCGAGGGATCCTCTGCGTGGTCTGTTAATCTTCGGCATGTTTCAATCAATCCTTCGTGCATTGTAGCGTGGTGCATCGACTGCAGGTATACTGCAGAGCGATGCGTGCGCCGGACCTCGCGCCGGATCTGCCGGCACGATCGGCCTTCTAGCGAACCCATCTGGGCAGGATATCGAACACCCGGCCAAAACGCCCGGGGGTCAGGAAACAGTTGATGGAGGCGGCAACGTGAGAGGATCAGAGAGACATCCGTCTCTCTGCGTTTCGTCGCTCTCTTTGCCGCCGTCCCGGTGTGCACCGGGTGCATTCCAATCGTCGCTAATAGATCCTGATTCTCCGACGTTTCCGGAAAGAGTGTTCCCGGAACCGGGCGCGCTGCACTGGCGTTGGCCCATCGTCTCGATCAGATCCAGCTCCTGTCATCCCGTTGTGACGAGCACAACTCCATATCGACATCGGCCCTCCATGTGGAGGGTTCGACCTTCGCTTTGTCTGGTACCTTCCGCACCCTCCGCCGCGCGTCCCTGATCGGCATATATTGCGAATCCAGAGAGATCCCGGGGATCACAGGCATTTTTGGTGCCGGCTGACTCCCGGACCCGGGCGGAATCGTGCAGAGCGGTTTCTTAAACATTACTTAAAATGAGATATAAACCTTGTTATCGGATTCCCGGAGAATTTGCGCAAAGCAGCTATTTGCTGCAGGCACGGCATCAGTTCACCGGACAGAGCGGTCAAGGGGATGAACGAAGGGCTGCGGCGACCCCGTCGCGGGCATGCAACCGGGAGCGATTCTCCCGCAGGGCTCCCGCTCCGGCATGGGACCTGTGCGCGCGCTCGGGGAGCCACAATCATCCAAAGTACAGGTCGCCGTCTTTGTTGATATAGATCTCAACGTCCTCGCGGATCTGCCTCCCCCTGAACCGCTCGGGGTTAGCGTCCCTGAGCCTGTTAATGAGCGATATCGTGTCGTATTTGACTTTTAACCCCTTCTTCTCAGCTTCAGCGTAGATGATCTCGGGGGCCTTGAGCAGGTCGAGGCCGCTCTGAAGCGTACAGAGGTGCACAGCGTCGAGGGTGTAGAGGAACTCAAGCGTCTCACGCGCACGCGATATATTCTCGACAGCAGCCTTCTCGATGGTACAGACGTTTGCCTTTGAGGTATGGATAATCTCCGCAATCTGTTGCTGTGTCAGCCCTTTCTTCCGGTAGCGCAGCACTTCTTTCTGGCGATCGGTAAGCAGACCTTGTTTCATCAAACATATATGGACGGTGTAAATTTAAACACTTTCCCTTAACCCCCCTCGTCTCCGGACGGGGTTTTCGGGGCATTTCAAAACGTTTATATGAGAACTTGATGATACTATCGTGTTCTCAAATTTTGAGAGAGGTGTTAAAGTGGTTGTTAAAGTAGGAATTGCGAAACTGGGAAATATCGCCAGTGGTGTAATGGGCGAACTTCTTCTCGACGAGCGCGCTGACCGTGAGGATATCATCACCTTCATGGCGACCTCCGGTACGAAGCTGCAGCCCGAGGATATCGACCGTGTGGTCAGCAACATGAAGGCATGGGGCCCCGACTTCTGTATCGTCGTCTCCCCCAACGGCGTCCTCCCCGGACCCGTCAAGGCCCGTGAGGATCTCGCAGCGGCCGGAATCCCCTGCGTCGTCATCACCGACGATGTCACCACCAAGAAGGAGCAGTTCGAAGCGCTCAAGGCGAGCAACTTCGGCTACATCATCATGAAGGCCGACGCCATGATCGGCGCCCGCCGTGAGTTCCTTGACCCCATCGAGATGGCGGACTACAACGGGAACCTCGTCAAGGTGCTCGCCCTCACCGGCGCGTTCCGCAAGATGCAGATGGAACTCGACAGGGTGATCGACCAGGTGAAGGCAGGCAAGAAGGGCGCGGACCTGGCACTGCCGAAAGTCGTCATGACCTCCGACAAGGCTGTCGAAGGCGAGTTCAGCAACCCCTACGCTCTCGCGAAGGCCCGTGCCGCCTACGAGATCGCACAGGCGGTTGCAGGCGTCAACGTCAAGGGCTGCTTCATGACGAAGGAGTGGGAGAAGTACATCCCGATCGTCGCGAGCGCTCACGAAATGATGCGCCAGGCGATGTTCCTCTGTGAGGAGGCTCGCAACCTTGAGAAGGGAATGGACGCCGTTATCCGCAAGCCGCACAAGAAGACCGGTGAGATCGTCTCCAAGACGACGCTCATCAGCAAGCCCGAGTAAATCCAACACCACTTCTTTTTTTCGCATCTTGCCAGCCGCAAGTTCGCCGACGCTGCAGCAGCAGAGAGGAGGCTGCATCTACGAGCCCTTGCCGGGTTAAAGGGGCCGGCTCACCAGAATAGAATACCGCTGGCAGGCCACGCCTCCTCACGGGGAGAAGACCATCATCCGCTCTTCCGTCATCTCCTCGATCGCATACCTCGGCCCTTCGCGCCCGATGCCCGACCCTCTGACCCCGCCGTACGGGGCGTGGTCCATCCGGAACCCGGAGATGTCGTTGACCACCAGGCCGCCGACCCGGAGGTCGGCGAACGCCTGCGCGATCCTCCGGGCATCGTGGGTGAAGAGGCCTGCCTGCAGCCCGTAGTCGGAGTCGTTGGCGAGTGCTATCGCCTCTTCGAAGGTATCGTAGGGGGTGACCGTCACCACCGGGGCGAAGACCTCGGTCCGGTTCACCTGCATCTCCGCCGTCGTGTCGACAAGGACCGTCGGCATAATGAGCGGACCGTCACGGGTTCCCCCGGTGAGCGCTCTGGCACCCCCCTCCACCGCTTCCTGCACCTTCGCAAACGCTGCTAGTGCGGCAACGTCCGTGATCATCGGCCCCACGTCGGTGCCGGGCTCGCGCGGGTCGCCGGTGGCGAGGGCACGGACCCGGTCGATGAGCAGCGCGAGCGCTTCCTCAAAGATGGGCCGATGGAGATAGACCCGCTGCACCGAGATGCAGGTCTGCCCTGCGTTCGAGAATCCACCGGCAACGATACGGCCGACCGCGAAGGGGATATCGGCATCAGAGTGGACGATCACGGCCGCGTTGCCGCCGAGTTCCAGTCCGACCCTCTTACGACCGGCAATCTCCCGGAGGTGCCACCCGACAGCCGGGCTTCCGGTGAAACTCACGCAGGCCACCCGGTCGTCCCGCACCATCCGTTCAGCAAGGTCAGCGGAGCATGGGACGACGCTGATCGCCTGTGGGGGGAACCCGGCGTCAAGCACCATCTCCCCGAGCATCAGCGCGGAGATCGGGGTGGCCGACGCGGGTTTGAGGATGACGGAGTCTCCGGCGGCGATGGCCGGCCCGAGTTTATGGCAGGCAAGATTGAGCGGAAAGTTGAACGGCGTGATCGCGAGCACCGGACCGAGCGGGAACCGGCGGAGGCAGCCGACCCGCCCTTCGCCGGCCGTGTTCCAGTCGAGAGGGAGGATCGTGCCGTCGATCCTGCGCGCTTCCTCGGCGGATACCTGGATCGTCTCCCGGGCGCGCAAAACCTCATTTTCGGCGAGAAGGCGGGTCTTTCCCGCTTCGAGGGCGATCGTCCCGATAAGTTCTTCAGAACGTTCCCGGATGAGGCCGGCAAGGGCGTAGAGGATCTCTGAGAGGCGGTGGGCCGGAAGGCGCCGGGTGAGGGAGAAACCGCTCTCTGCAGAATGGAGGGCGTCCTCAATATCCCCGCTTCCGGCAAGGCAGACCCGGCCGACCGTCTCCCGGTGTAGGGGAACCGGACATCCAGGATCTCATTGCTTCTCCGCCAGTCTCCCCCTATCAGGAATCCGCGCGCGCTCGTCATGGTGAGGAGTTAACGCCGGCACGCAATCAACCTTTCTCCCGAAAGAGGGCTCCCAGGGACTCGGGGAGCGTCAGGATGACCGGCTCCAGGTGCAGCCGCTCCATGAACGCCGAGTCGCACATGGAGAGGCGGTTCGGGTTCAACCGTGCGATGAGGGAGCAGAAGACCCGGTGGCCCCGCCCCGCCGTTTTGGGGGCGTCAAAGAAGATCGAGGCGTTGAAGGCGTGCGTGCCGAGGCTCCGGTAGAAGGCGATTATTCGGAGGATCCCGTCGGCCAGCGGCTCGACATACGGCCCGAACTCGGCAAGCGTCGATACCGGGAGGACTCCCCGCACCTCTCGCTCACCGAGAGGGACGGGGGTTGCCGACCAGAAGATCTCGTCCTCGAAGAGGAGCCTCTCAGAGCAGCGCTCGTGCTCCACAAGGTCATCCCAATACACGCGGCCGTGGTCTGCGAGGTAGCGGCGGCCGGCGGATATGTAGAGGTCCGCAAGGCGGGTGGGCTCCGGATCGGCGATGCCCTGCAGGTGCGGGTGGATCATGCTCGCACCGGCCGACGGGAGGTAGTTCCAGTTGATGCTCGCGTAGCCGGAAGACCGGGCCAGGGCTTCTGCCGTGCCGGATATGGCGTCGGCAAGGCATCTCCTGTCGAACCGGCCGGCCGTGTGATCGGGCGTGATCACCGTGACCACGTGACATGCGGCGAACGGATAGAGGTTGGGGAACGTCACGCTCTCCCCGCACCGGAGACGGCTGCCGTCCTGAAACGTCGGGGTGGAGGTTTCTATGGCATCGGGGCAGAACGGACAGCCGTCACGGGATGAGGGCAGGGCAGGGGCGGCATCTATCTGCCGATCGACCCGGACGGGACTGATCCGGCACCGGATGCCGGTGAGGGACTCCCGGCGGTACTGGAGAATGCCCCGACCTGTCCGGATCTCATGGGTGGTGAACATGACCCTTTGTACTCCGGTTAGCGCGCCGACCGTATAAAACCCTTTCAAAATCGCCGGGGCGAGAATCAAAGGTTTCGGAGGGGTAGGTGAAGCGTCCAGGAGAGTCGGGGATGCCTGCGGAACCGGTCAGCATGAGCTCTTGAGCGGAGCCGTTCGGGACAAAAAAAGGTGATGAGTGTTCTCCTGGCCTTACACGACGTACTTGCCGAGCAGGCGGATGGAGTTGGTCATGTCGGGGCCGAGCGGCGAGCCGAAGATGATCTGGGTAACTCCAGCCTTTGTGAGGTCTTCGCACTTCTGCTTGACCATGTCGGGGGTTCCGGCAATGGTGAAGGCGTCGATCTCCGCGTCGCCGACAAGTCCGCCGACGGTCTTGAAGTCGAAGTGGTCGAGCGCTTCCTTGATCTTCGCGACGTTGGCGAGGTCGAGGTTGTGGCGCTGAAGGAGCGCGGGCGGGGAGCCTGCGGCGATGAACGCGGCCACAATCTTTGCGGCGTTCCGGGCCTTCTTCTCGCTCATGTCGATGGACATGGCGGTGTAGGCACCGACGTCGAAGGTCTTCTTGCCGGCCTTCTCCATGGCTCCCTTGATGATCGGGATGGCGATCTCGAAGTCCTTGGGGTTGGACGCGTTGATCAGGGCGCCGTCACCGATCTCGCCGGCGAGCTCGAGCACCTTGGGTCCCTGGGCACCGATGTATACCGGGATGCCCTTCTTGCCGGGCAGGTTGACACCGGTCAGCTTGGCGCCGTTGTAGTCGAAGAATTCCATGTTGCCGGACTTCTTGACCTCTTCACCAGCGAGGAGTTTCCGGATCTGCTCGACGCCTTCTCTCAGGTGGCCGACGGGCTTGACGGGGTCGATAGCAAGCTTCGGGAGGGTCGAAAGGTCACCGGGTCCGATACCGAGGACGGCACGTCCGTCGGAGATCTCGTTTAAGGTAGCCATGAAGGAGGCAATGGCTGCCGGGGTGTCGGTGAACGTGTTCATGATGCCGGGTCCCATCTTGATCGAGTCGGTGTTTGCCGCGATCATGGCGAGGGTCGGGTAGGCATGACGGTTGTTGTAGTGGTTGGTGATCCAGGCGTAGTCGATATCCTTAGACTCTGCGAGCTTGGTGAATTTCACCACCTGCTTGACGTTGATTGCTCCGGGCACAAATTCAATTCCATATGTAGTCAAGGCTATGCACCTCATTGAGTAGTTACGTGCAGAGAGTTATATATATTATCATTTTGTGCTCACCAAGCGACACGTACCGCACAGGTAGTGCAAAACGGAGATGTGTAACGGGTTCCCCAGGACATCCGGTGAATCTTCTCCCTTATCCTCCGGAGGGCTCCAGCACGGGGAAGCCAAACCGGAATATTTAAGTGCGGGTATTGTGTGAACGGACGCGCTCCCGCCCCGGGGGGACGTACAGAAATGTATATGTTCGTCCGCCCACATACTCATCAGTAGTTCTGGGTGATATGCATGGTTTTTTCGCGGCGGACGTCACTTTGGGCATGCGAAATTACCAGGCAGGGGGTATGATGTTATGCGAGTGCTGACGATCGGGTTGGGTGGCGCCGGGTCACGGGTTGTGGATAGCCTCTACGACCACGACCGGCGAAGCAAAATCTGCTGCATGAATGCAGTAGCGATCGACATCGACCCGAACTCCCTGGTGCAACTCCGCTATCTCCCGGACCCCGCGAGGGTCTTCTTTCCGCGGACAGATCTCACGGACCCCGGCGAGATCACGGACGTGATCGATATCGAGGAGGTGATGACCCGGCTCCAGGGCATGGATACAATGGAGATCGACGCTATCTTCCTCTGTTGCGGGCTCGGGGGCAGCGTCATCGATATCGCACCGCTCATCATCGATGAACTCCGAAAGTCCTACATGGAGCCGATCTTCGCTCTCGCCATACTGCCGTGTCTGGAGGAGGGGAAACGAGTCTCGGCCAAGGCCGCCGACGACCTCGATGCGCTCCAGAGCATCGTCGATGCCGTCATCCTCTTCGACAACGAGACATGGTCGCGTAAGATCCGGGCAGCCGCAGCTGCGGCCGAGACAGAGAATACCGGTGTCATGGGCCAGCTGCGCCGGAGCCCCCGGGCATCTGACCCGAGAACTCACTATAATATGCTCAACGAGCGGATTGCACGACAGATCGGCCTCCTTCTGCGCGCAGGTGAGTTCAATGAATCAGGGCTCGATTACGCTGAGGTCGTCCTGGATGCCGGGGAGGTCCTCAACACCCTGAAGGGGAACAGTTTCGTCGCGGTCGGCTACGCGGCCGAACGCCTGCCGACCGGGTGGCTGAACTTCCTCCAGCGGCGGCGGTCACTGAAGTACTTCATCGAGGGTTCGCAGGAGAAGGCCTCCCGGATTGTTTCACTCGCCAAAAAGGCGGTCTATGAAGAGGTATCGGTGCCCTGCGACCTCACGAGCGCCGACAAGGCACTGGTGCTGATCGCCGGGCCTTCGGCCGAGCTCTCGATGAAGGGGTTTCAGACCGTCCGAAAATGGATCGACCGGAGCATCGCCGGGCTCGAGATGCGCTCCGGGGACTATCCGGTAAGGAACACATCATTCGTCGGGATCATCATCGTGCTCTCGGGGCTCTCCAACATCCCCCGCGTCGAGGATATCCAGGATATCCGGGACGAATACCGGCTTGAATGTGAGGAAGAACAACTGAAGGCCGAAGAGGAGGAGCGGCTGCGCAATGAGGAGGGAGCCCGGGCACTGGAGCCCGAGTCCGGCGCCCCGGAGCCGGACGATATCCCGGGTTTTGCCTCCCCCCTCGAGTCGGCATACCTGGAGGAGATCGGATACATGACGGAACCATCTACACCAGAAAGAGATGAGATGATCATGCTCCCGGGCAGCGGCGAGGGCGGCCCAAAACACAGGGACGACACCATTGATATACTTCCGAGAGCCGGGAAGGAACAGGACGACGGCGCCGTCATCCTTCCCCCGAAACAGGGCGGAAGGGTGATTGACCTCACCGGGTCCACCTCGGTCACCTCGTCCATGCCCGCACCGAAGAACGCCACCTTCGGCCTGAAGGGGATCAGCATCGAGAAGACCGCCCCAAAAGACGATGCGATAACATACTCCGCAGCCTTAAAACCCGTGCAGCGCCCGAAGGAAGGGGTTTTCACCGGCGATACGGTCAGGCTGGACCGCGGGATGCAGCGGCCGAGCGACGGCGTCCTCGATGAACCCGGCCTCCACATGCGTGGGGCGGCCCCCGCACCGAAGGATGCCCTGCTGGACCAGACCGGCCGGGGGTTTGGACGCCCGGCTCCCCGACCAAAGGAGGTTGGCCCCTCGCGCGGGAGGCTTGCGGTGATCGATGCGGCCGCCCGGCAAAAGAGCAGCGATGAGGGGAAGAAATCGGACGCCGACACGGACGATGGCGGGATCACCTGGATCCAGTAGCGTCCGCTATTCGTTCAAACGGTATGGTCCCGGCACCGACCTCGGTTCTGACGGCATAGCCCTTCTCAATGGCGTTCCCCACCATGTTCATGCCGGAAAACGCGACGACGGAAAGCCGATAGGGGTGTTTGGCGAGGTTGAACTCCCCGATGCACCCTCCGGCGGGGAAGGTGAATCCACACCCCGTCATCAGCCTGGCGGCCTCCTCAACCCTCTCCTGCGCGGCCGCAGGCACCGCACGGATGTTTGCAAGTCCTACGCCTGCCCGTGTCGTCACCAGCCGGTTTATTGAGGTGAGTCCGGCGGATATGAAGAGGTGGAGCGGGTCGACCGATGTTCCCCGGTAGCCGATGAGATCGAGGAACCCGGCGGAGCCATTCTCATCAACGGCAATCCTGCCGGCATACTCGAGCCTCGCCGGGATACCCATCTTCTGGAGGACGCCGTCTAACGTGACGCTGCAGGCCGTCATGATCCCGGCCTGGCCACCGGGTATGCGGGGGTCCGAATCGACGATCCGGTAGGAGTTCAGGAGCCCGTAGCCTGCGGTTGCGACCTCGTCGAAGGCTGCCGTGACGCCGGGAAGGTCCTCCTCCCGCACGAAGGAGAGGTTGTAGGCGACGCTGCCCGTGGCGGTCACCGGGTTGAAGGTGCTCCGGAAGGAGAGTTGCTCGAGTTTTGAGATGATGAAGCCGATCCGCTCGTCGACGAGCGCGCTCTCGCTCTCGCTGATCCCCGCCAGGGTGAGGATGCGGCCCCGGTTCCCGACCTTCTCCGTAAACCCCATCTCATCGAGGTACTGGAGATAATACTGGACGGCGCGGTCGCTGAGGATGAAACCTCGCTCGGCCATCTTTTCGCTCAACCTTTTTGCACCCAGGGGTTCGTGCGACTCCGCGAGGATCCGCAGGATCTCAAGGTACTTCCGTTCCGAACGTATCGACGTGCTCATCGTGTATGCACCGCGCCTTCGCTATCCTGGTACCTGCCCTGGTAGAGCCGGTCGCCGCTCAGCACTTCCTGCAGGATCATCTGCACGACCCGGTCGCCTTCCAGAAGGCGGACCTCCTCTGCGCCGGCGTTCGTCAGGCAGAGCGTCAGCTGCCCGCGGAACCCCGGGTCTACGAACCCGCCGCCGAGGAGGACACCGCGGCGGGCGAGCGAGGAGCGGCATCGGAGGGTTGCCGCGAGGTCCCCCGGGAGTTCCACCCGCTCGACCGAGGGGACGAGGGTGCATGCGCCGCACGGGAGCACGGTCTCTCCGGCCGCCCGGAGATCATAGGATGCGGGCTGCTGGGATGCGCTGTGGTATGGCTCGATGACAAGGTCGCCATCCCGGAGTCGGCGAACGATTTCGCTGGACGAGAGGATCATTGTATAGAGTACTGGCACAAAAACGCTTAATAACTTATGATAGAAATCAGAGAGGGGATCCATGGGGTAGTGGACATCCTTTTGGGCTTCGAACCCAAGGACGCGGGTTCAATTCCCGCTGGGTCCGTCATTTTTCCCGGGTGCGCGAAGTGCGCACCCAGTAATTGTCACGCGAGTCGGATATACACCGTATGGTGTTCTCCGACCCGGATCGGGGGGAAGAGTGCCCCGGCATCGGGTGCGTCGTCGGCAGAGGCACGTATCCGGACCAGGTATTCACCCGGAGGAAGGTCCCCTACATCGAGGGAGGAGGCTTCGCTGGTCACGCCACTGTTTGCGGTCGGGGTGTCAAACCGCACCCAGGAGAGGCCGCCGTCGTTTGAGTACTCCACGCTCTCGGTCACGGTTCCCGACCCGGTGTATGCGAGGTCCCAGGCAACGGTGAGGAGTTCCAGCACCGGCTCTGCGCAGGTGTAGCGCGGGTTTGAGACGCCAAGCGTCGCGGAGCCCAGGCCCGTGTTGGTGAGGTCAGGCACGGCCGTGATGAAGGTGTCGGGGAGGGGCAGCGTATCGGTGCCGTCGTTGAACGTGACCGCCGAGTTCGGTCCGAAGACGTTGATGTTGCCGTCAGTGAGGACTTTGAGGCGGAACGTTGCCTCCCAGGTCTGGCCGAGGTGGACGGTGCCGAT
>DASQ01000150.1:36717-50780 GCA_002503885.1 Methanoculleus marisnigri
TCATGGACGTAGGTGAAGACCGTCTCCCCCTCCCGGTCTTCGTCGTTGACCCGGATCGTGCTGAAGTCGAGAGTCATGGCAGTGTTGACGCCGGCCTCGGTCTTGAGTTCGCCGGCAATCTCGGAGTAGATAGCAGCGAGGTCGGCACCGGTGGCGGCATGGTAGTGTTTGCCGCCGGTCGCCCCTGCAAGGGTGTCCATCGTCTTCCATGTGGGGCTTTCCTCACTAATACCGTTCGAGAACGATATCATGTACAACCGGATGTTGTTGTTCTCCGCGTAGACGGACATATTCTGGTTCGTGTGCAGGCCGCCATCTGCCTCTTTTGAACCCTCGATACCCTCGAAGAAGGTATACCTGTCCGTCCGGGTATCGGTCCAATCATACTTATCGCGCCCTTCACCCCGGGCAAGCGGGTCCCCATAGTAGTTGTACTCACCGTCGGAGAGCAGAATGACGGCCTGGACGGCATCGGGATCGGGATTTGAGTGCGCGATCATCTCCTGGATTGAGGTATAGAGCGCTTTTCGCGTGGCGGTCCATCCTGAAGGGGTGAGCGCATTAATGGTAGTATTTACACTCGAATAATCATGCGTCAGATGCAGGGCGCACGAGGCGTCATTGCCATACTGAACCAGGCCGATTCTATCCCGGGCGGGACTCATCTCTGCAACGAAGGTCTTTGCAGCAGTTTTCGCACTGCTGATCCGGGATGGATTATCATCCGCCATACTCCCCGACCGGTCCATCACCAATATCACATCGATCGGGTCCGGCTGGAGCGCCCAGCCGTCGCCCCGGAGGCGGACGGTGACATCGATCGTATCGGTCACGTTGACCGTCCCGGGGACGGCCTCCGCCTCCACGGAGAGGTAGGGGTAGTTCTCCCAGGTCAGGGGGATCGTCCGGGTGGTGCCGTTCCACGTGGCGACGACGTCGCACCCGCCCCGGGCGCTGCCGCTCCACTCCGGATCCTCCCGATCGGTCGTGAACGCGCCCGGGTAGAATCGGACGGTGGCATGGCCGTCGCCATCGGTCTCTGCAGAGGTCTCGGCGAGGTACGGGTCACTGACCTGCACGAACCCGCCGGTATCAGTGTTCCGGATCGAGAAGGTCACGTCCTCCCCCCCGACCGGGTTTCCTTTCTCGTCGATGACCTTCGCACGGAGGGTTGAGACGGACGATGGGTTGACATCCCGGCTCGGCATGGACTGGGGGTTTGCGGACAGAAGCATATCCGCAGGGCCGGTATGGATGAACTCAACGACCTGCGGCACCGTCACGCTCGCGTTGTCCACGGCCGTCGCGGTGATGGTGATCCTGCCGGTGGTGTCTTTCGGGCCGTAGGTGAGGCAGGCGACGCCCGTGCCGTTCGTCGTCAGGACCGCGCTCTCCCCGGCAAGCGACGTGACGATCCGGAGGTCGCGGCCGGCCGCCGGGTTGCCCCAGGCGTCGAAGAGCCTGTAGGTCAGGGAAAACGTGCTCCCACCGTCGGCAGGCTGGTAGGGGACCGGGTCGGCATCGGGGCTGACCGATGCGGTGATCGCGGCGGGAAGCCCGGTGGGCAGCCCGTGGATGGAGATGTAGCGGTCGACGCCGCCCGGGAGGACGGTCATCCGGACAATGTTCTCACCGATGCTGCGGCCGGTCCTGAGGGGCACCTGGACGAACCCCGTGGCGTTGACTGTCTCCTCCAGCTCAGGCACCGCCGCCCCCCCGCCGTCGATGAAGACGGCATCGTCGTCGACCGAACCGACGCTGAAGCGCACGGTCTCGGCGACCCTTCGATCGTCCACCGGGTTGCCGTGCCGGTCGGCAACTCCCACGGTGATGGTGGTACTGTCGCCCGCGGTCACCTCGGAGTCGTAGTGAATATATGCAACGCGGTAGGGCAGGTCGTGGTCGATTGAGAGGGAGAGGGTCTCCTCGACCGCTCCGGCCCGTGCAGTTATCACGGCGACGCCGCTCGTCTTGTTGGTGATGAACGTGGCGGCGGCCGTTCCGGACGCACCGGTGGTGACGGCCGCAGGTGAGAGGCGGCCATAGACCGGGTCGACGGAGAACGCTACGGTGCAGTTGTCGAGCGGCGCTCCGCTCCGGTCCAGCACCTGCACCGTTATTCTGGTGGAATCAGCCCCGTCGGCCACCAACCAGCCGGTATCACTTGAGAGGATGATCCGGCCCGGACCTGCCGCACCCACCGCAGGAACGATCAGGCCGAGCAGGATCGTGAGGAGGATTACTTTTTGAAAATTCATATTGAGATCAAGGTGCCGTGATCCCGCATATTATATATAATTGTTTTCATTTGATCCGAATCGGAAGGTGGCGTTAAAAAACCGTGCAGATTTATTTAATTGACTACAGCCCGCATTATAGAGCCCATTATTGTTATAAACCATGGCGAAGGCATCACACCCTATCGCACAACAGTAATATGATGGATACAAGCAATGTTTTTGCACATAGGGTATCGGGTTGTGGACGACAATATCGCCCTGATTCACGGATAAGGGAGAAAAACCGGGGTATAAATAACAACCCCAACCCCCTGGGCAGGAAGGATGCTCCACGAGATATAACTACAGGCTCGCACAGGTGAACGAGGCAGTGCCCGGCCCCGCAGGCTACCGGGGAAAAAAGCGGGGGTGCCCCGCATCCGGGCAATCACTGGAGCCGGATGTAGTCTATCTGCCGGGCTGCACATCAACCTCGATCATACAGGGCTCTCCGCCTGTCATGCCGATGATCGTCAGGTAACGGTCGGGCAACGGTTCGGGCGGGCTGACCAGAACGATGTTCTCGCCCGGCAGCGTGTCGACCCGAAGTGTCACGGTGGCGTTCCCGGCGGCGTCCACGGCTACGTCGGCGCCATCGAGTGCCGCGTTCCCCGAAGGGGAACCCACCACGAAGCCCACGGTCTCGGTAACCCTCCGATTGTCCACCGGGTTTCCGTAGCGGTCGACCATCCGGACGGCGATCTCCGTCGTCTCCCCAACGGTCACTTCCGGCGAATACCAGGTGTTTGCGATCCGGTACGGGGCCGCGTGGTCGATTGGCTGCTCGAATGTCTTCGTCTGCACCATCTCCGTCTCGCCGTCCTCGTACGAGACGGTCACGGCGATCGTCGCGGTCCCGCTGGTGGTCGCGGGGGTGAAGACCGCCGTCGCCATGCCGGTGGCGTCGGTCGTGGCGACGGCGGGCGTGATGCTCCCGATGGCACTGTCTACCGCGAACTCAACGGCGGCCCCCCAAAATCCGGTGTTCCCGGTGGCGCTGTCCGAAACCTGCACCGTGATGATCGCGGTCTCGCTGCTCCCCGCCGTCAGCCACTCGCTGCTCGTTTCGATCTCAACCGTATCGGGTACCAGGGCACCGGCCGGGGCGACAAGAAGGAGCAGCCCGGCAATGACTATGTATGCACACATCCATCCCTTCATACGCATCGAAGAGGGACATTTGATTAAAGACATATATAAATATAATCAATTGATAAAAATTTGTTTCTGATCGAATTTAATGATTTAATCAATAAATATTAACTCTTTGTGAATTTTGTTTGCTCCCCAGACGGTCACTTCGAACAAACCTTGCAGCAGGGTCCGGTACACGCAGGTATTCGTTTCCCCGCGGGGAAAGAACTGTTCCCGGGCTCATGGGGGATCGGTTACAGAGGAAGTCAATGTGGGGGAGAAGCCTGCAAGGCCTGCCTGCAGCCCGTTGCGTCCGCCCGGGATACAGTCGGGAACGTGAGCGACCGGATCTCGACCATTTCAGCAAACGTGCCCGAGATCGTGGTTAAACCGCTCACCCCCGAGAAGAGTGAGCGATCACCCGTTTTCCGTGGGCAAGAACGGTCTAATGTGCCGGGGACTAAAAAGAGGGAGGGGTCACCCGATCTTGATATAGGTACCCGATGCGTTCCCGACGGGAACCGCAACACTGGTCTTATCCACAGCCTCGGGGGCATCGAGGGCCGAGGCGATCGCGCGGATGAGATAATTGCCGGCAGGCAGGCTGCCGACGTCCATCAGGGTCTCGCCCGCCAGGGTCTCGCCCGGTTCTGCCGTGCGATTCACCGTCTTCGTCCAGAAGACGGTCCACGACCGTCCGTTGTCGTTCGAGTAGGCAAGGGCTTCGTCGATATCCCGGGTGCCGTTGTAGGTGACGGTCCAGTTCAGCGGGACGGTATCGTAGAATGCATCCTGCCCGGGCGGGGGGATCGGGTCAGTAAGATTCACGGCGAGCCAGCGGGACGTGAACCCCGTGTTGTTCAGATCGGGGATGACCGTGATGAACGTGTCGGGGAGCTCCAGTGAATCAGCCCCGTCGTTGAACGTAATTTCCGAGCCCGGGCCGAAGATGTTGATGTTGCCGTCGGTGAGCACTTTCAGGCGGAAGGTCGTCTCCCAGGTCTGGCCGAGGCGCACGGTGCCGATGTCGAAACTCAGGTTCTGGTCGGCGTTCCAGTCGCTGGTCTGGTTAATGGTGGTAAAATTTATGACCTCATAAGACCCCGTCTCGTTGTCGATCCAACTTTCGATGGTGGTCGATACCCCGTATTCATAGACATAGTCGAACACACTGGTTCCGGTGGTGAGATTCCCGTTCACCTCGACGTTCTCAAAGACGACGTCCAGTTCGGTGTCGACGCTGGCCTCGGTCTTGAGTGCACCGGCGATCGTGGTATAGACGTTCCGGAGTTCATCCTCGTTCCCTGCCCAGACGTACTCGCCACCGGTCGCTTCGGACAGAACACCAAGGTCCTCCTCGACATCAGAATCCAGCGCCGAAGCGAACCCGATGCTGTAGATCTTCACTCTGTCCGTTTCATCACCGCTGTTAGCATACACCGACAGGTTCTGGTTGGTGAACTGACCGTTATCACAGGTAAGACTGTCAGGGTTATAGTTATAGACCCACTTCTTCTCCACAGTATCATACCAACACCCTTTACCTGGAGATCTCAAAACATTCGCGTCGCCCTTCGGAGCCGGGAGGTCATGATACCACTCGTACTTCTCACTTGAGAAATTGTAACTGCTTCCGCTCCAGCAGTATCCGGACAGAGGCGCCCCGTACGAATAATACCAATCACGGGTGAGGTAACGATTGTTGTCCGCGTAACCTATGCCTTTCGCCAGCGGCGAACCATGGTAGTTCCAGTTGCCATCTCCCATGAGGATGACTGCCTTGACCGCATTAGACCTTCCGTTCTCCTTAAGGTATTTGATCGCGGTGTAATACGCCATCCTCATGTTCGTCGCACCTTCTGCTGACAACCCGTTTATTGCTCCTTCAATCTCGTCTGGGTCACTGGTCAACCCCTGGTCCAACGTGGCATCGAAGGCGAACGAGACCAACGCCACCCGGTCGCGGGTAAAGTTCATCTGATCGACAAAGTCGTTCGCCGCAGCCTTTGCCGCCGCCATCCTCGTCGGGCTCACGTCCGTGCCCGACATACTCCCCGACCGGTCGATCACCAGCACCACATCGATCGGGTCGGGCTGTAGCGCCCAGCCGTCGCCCTTCAGCCGGATCGTGACATTGACAGTCTCGTTCACCGCGACCGTCTCGGGGGAGACCGCCGTCTCCACGGAGAGGTAGGGGTAGTTCTTCCAGGTAAGTTCGATATCGCGGGCGGTGCAGTTCCACGTCGCCCGGACGGTCGCCGTCCCGGTTGCGGTCTCGCTCCAGCCCTCCGCGTCCTCATCGATTGTAAACGCGCCCGGGTGGAACTCCACAATTGCATACCCATCGGCATTGGTCTCAGCGGACGTCATATTCAGGCCCTCAGCGAGGTACGGCGCCTCAGTCTGGTTATACTCGCCGACGTCGACCGATCCGGTAACGATCTCGAACGTCACCGTCTGGTCCCCGACCGGGTTCCCCTTGACATCCATCACCTTGGCCCGGAGTTCCGACACGACATCGGGGTTGACATCCCGGCTCGGCATCGACTGCGGGCTTGCGGAGAGGAGCATGTTCACCGGGTCGGTGCTGGTGAACTCTACCACCTGCGATACGCTCACACTCTCATTTGCAGCTGCCGTCGCGGTGATTGTCACGGTGCCGACGGAGTCCTCGGGCCCGTAGGTGATCATCACCTGACCATAGCGGTTGGAGTACAGGAGAGCACTCTCCTGCTCCGCCGGCCGGTCCCCCCGCTGTATCGAGGCGTTCACCCAGAGGCCCTGACTGGCGACGAGGTTTCCGTACCCGTCAACCAGGGTGTAGGTGAGCTCGACCACCTTTTCTCCGTCGGCCGGGACGGAACCGCTGGCCGGATCGGCTATCAATATGATGCTGGACGGCACACCGTCCGCCACACCGGTAATGGAGATGTAGTCGCTCCTGACCGGCGCCGGCGGCTGGATAAAGACAAGATGCTCCCCCGCCACCGTATCGACCTGGAGCAGTGCCGTGGCGTTCCCGGCAGCGTCCACCGGCACCGAGATCTCATCCGTACCGCCAATGAACGTCGCGTTCCCGGTGGGAGAGCCCACCATGAAACTCACAGTCTCAGTCGCACTCCGGTTATCCACCGCGTTCCCGTAGCGGTCCACCATCCGGACAGTGATCGGCGTCGTCTCCCCGGCGGTCACCTCGGAAGCGTACCAGAGATTGGCGACGGAATACGGTGCCGCATGGTCTATCTGCTGATCGACGCTTCCGGTCAGGGGCTCATCCAGCCCCTCGTACAACGCCGTCGCCGTGATCGTCGCGATCCCGCTAAGCGTCGCGGGCTTGAAGATCGCCGTAGCATATCCTTCACCGTTCGTCACCGCGCGCGCAGGCGAAATGCTGCCATAGGTACTATTTACTGTAAAATTGATAGCAACCCCCGGGAACGAGACGTTGCCGGAAGTGCTGTTCGAGACCTGTACCGTGATGGTCGCGGTATCTCCGCTCCCCGCCGTCAACCACGGAGTATCCGTGACAATTGTAACGTTATCAGGTATCAGCGCCCCGGCCGGGGCCGCCAGAAGGAGCAGCCCCACTACCAGACACGCATACGTCCATCCACCCATACTCTACCGTATCTATCCCTTGACACACCATCACATATAAAGGTTGCCAGTGAGGAGGGCAACTGAGAGGGCTCCTTTTCCTGATCGGCAATAATATACACGCAAATTGAACAAATATTTGACAGAGAGGATAACAGGGCGAAAGAAAGGTATTTCCAGACCTCCATCAGGAAAATATCATTTCTCCGGGGGGAAGAGTTCCGCCGTCCGACTCCGGGAACATTATACTGCCCGGAACCCGGATTCTAAAAAAGCAACTCGGGGAGGCCTACAGGCTGTCCCGGCCGCGTGACTTGCCCTTGTTCTGCCCCGCCCGCCTGTGCCGCACGACCGCGACCGCCGCGAGGATGACCGCGGCAACAACCCCGACGCCGGCAACGAGCACCCAGACGTTGAAGTCCCGCTCCATGACGAGCGGGACGGTGAACTCGGTCGTGCCGAGCGGGATCTCGGCATCAACCGAGATGTTCCGGTAGCCGTCACGGGCGGCGGTGACGGCATACACCTGGTTCGTAGCGAGGGCTGTTCTGAGGTATCCCAGGCCGTCGGTCACCCCGACGACCTGGCCGTCGATGACAATAACCGCGTCGACCACCGCTTCCCGGTCGGGACCTTCCGCGCGGATGGTCACGGTCGCCCGGTCGTAATCGAGCTCCGCGACAATATCCTCCCCCTGCCCGGAGATCTGGCGTGTCACGCTCCAGTCCTCGTAGCCGGAGGCCCGCACCAGAACCTCGTAGGTGCCGGCGTGGACGTCAGAAAGCATGAACCGGCCGTACTGGCTGGTCTTGCCCAGCAGCGTCCCGTTGAGGTAGACTTCAGCCCCCTCGACCGGCTTCGTCGCCTCGTTGAAGGCCGTTATCGAGAGTTGATACGCCGACTTTGAGAGATCCACCCGGAGAAGGACATCGTCCGTCTCGAAGTAGCGGTTTTCCTGGTAAGTCAGGTAGTCGGGCGCCGTAACCCTGAGAGAATACCTCTTCGCCCGTTCCAGGTGGAGCTGCAGCCGGCCATCGGCGTCGGTCACCCCGGCAAGCGAGTTGTCTATGTAGACCTCCGCGCCTTTGATAACTGCGGAAGTATCGCTGTCCCTGACCTGGAACGCCATGAGGTCGTTGCTGTAGAGCCAGTACTGGACGACCCTATCGCTGCTCTCCATCTCCACGGTCTTTGAGAGCTCGTAGTAGCCCGATGCGCGGACCTCAACACTGTATGACTCATCCGACTCCACCGAAAACTTCGCGCTCCCGTCGCTGCCGGTGACCTCCGAGTCGGAGTAGTCGTCACCCTCGACGCACACCACGGCACCGACGATCGGCTGCAGAGTCCCTGCATCGTAGAGTTCGAACGTGAGGGTCTCGTCCGCGCGGGACATATCGACCTCTACACGAGTTGCATCGTCATCGACATAATCCACCCAGTTCTGGTAGCCCGTCTTGACGACCTTCAGGTACAGGTCATCGTACCCGGAATGGACGTAGGAGTAGGTGCCGCTTGACGAAGTGCTTCCCACATAGGTGCCGTCGATGTATATAGAGGCGCCGGAGATGGCATTATCGGTTTTCTCGTCGGCCACCGTGATCCGCAGGGTGACCGCCTGCGCCGTACAGCAGAGGAGGATGCAGGAGATGAGAAGGGCTATAACGAGACGACGTTGCTTCATGCTGGAGTGTACTGCGGCCTAAAATTTGAGTGCATCGGTTTACACCCAGCGTTCAGGTGGGATGCGCTCGATGACCATTCCTTCCACGACCACCGGCATCAGCGTCCGGCCGACCTCTATCGCGCGCTCAAGCCGCCATTCCCGCTCGGCGTGGATGGTGAAGATGGGGTCGCCCTTCCTGACCCGGGTCCCCTTCTTTGCGTGGATGAAAAGCCCCGCACCGTGGTCGTAGGGTGAGCCCGCGAGCCTGGCGAGCGTGACGAGCGCGCTGTTGTTCAACTCGATGACGTAGCCGTCCTGCGGTGCCTTCACGTCGAACCGGTACTCCCCGGGGACGAGATCCGCGGCCTTCACCGTCGGGTCGCCGCCCTGGATCTCGATGATCTGCCGCATCTTCTCGAGCGCCTTGCCGCTCCGGAGGAGCTCGGCGGCTGCCTGGGCACCCTGGCCATACGCGGCCTTTCCGGCCATCTCAAGCGCGATCCCGGCGAGCGAGAGACTCTTCTGAATAAGGGAGTTCGGTTCGGTCGCCCCTTCGAGAACGGCGAGCGCCTCATGCACCTCGAGGTTCGGGCCGATGGTGTGGCCGACGAGCGACTCACCGTAACTCAACGCGCACTCAACCCGCATGCCGAGCCGCTCACCGAGTTCAATGAACTCCCTGGCGAGTTTCCGGCCCTCCTGGACCGTCGCGATCTTGGTGTTCCGGCCGACCGGGATATCGATGACCACGATGTCGGCGCCGACGGCGAACTTCTTGGCCATAACGCTCGCGATCATCTGGCCCCGGGCGTCGATCCGGAGCGGGTACTCGTAGGTGATGATCTTGTCGTCGGCGGGAGCGATGTTCGTGGCCCCGCCCCAGACGATGACGCCGCCGACCTTCTCGGTCATCTGCTGCACCTCGATCGCCGGGAACGAGACGGGCGCGAGAACCTCCATGAGGTCAGCGGTCCCGCCGGCGCCGGTGATGGCGCGGGAGCTGGTCTTCGGGATCCGAAGACCGCTCGCGGCGATGATCGGTGCGATCAGGAGGGTGATCTTGTTCCCGGGCACACCTCCGATGGAGTGCTTGTCGACGACGGGGTGCCGGGTGAAGTGGAGGCGTTCCCCGGTCTCGACCGTGGCTCTCGTCAGGTACTCCACCTCGTCCATATCGAGGCCGTTGATGTAGGATGCGGTGACGTAAGCAGTTATCTCGCCCGGCGAGAGGGTGTCGCTGACGATATCCCTGACGATATCCAGGGTCTCGTCCTTGGTAAATCGGCCGCCGTCCATCTTCTTCTTGATATGCGCGAGCGATGCCGGCCTCTCAGCGCCACGGACCTCGACGGGAGTTCCCTCGTCGACGGCGAGCGTGGCGTTCAGCGGCCGGTAGACGCCGATGACGCCCGGTTCGATGAGCGACCCGGTGGTGTCGACATGGGCCTGGGCGGTCTGCCCCGTTACCTCGTCGGCGAGCTGGACGCGGTCGCCATCGCGGACCCGCATGTTCCGTGCGTCGGTGCTGTGGAGGAGAACCCCACGGTTTTCGATGTCGAGCAGTTTTACTGTCAGTTTCATGTGAGTAACCCTATCCTGGTTGAAATTGAGGTTTCGTACTACTTAAGGACGGCTGATCGGGGGCGACGGGGTTGGGAGAGCCCGGGATGATAGAGCCGGTCGTCACTGTGGCACGGCCTCCCGGCAGCGAAATGCATATCCTGTAGTGGGGCCACTACTGAATGGGGGCCTGGTGTGGGAAGACTCCGGGGAATCAAAGGTCACGAGGCGGTGCGGGCCGTTGTGCGGGCAGGCGGCGTGATGCGGCAGGGTAAAGGCGATCACGTCAACATCAAAATGCCGTCCGGAGCGATCATTACGCTGCCCTGGTCGAAGGAATTGAAGATCGGGCTTCTTACAGCGGCAATAAAGATAGCCGGTTTAACAGAGGAAGAGTTCCGTGAACTACTTTAAAAGGGGGCGCTAAAAAATGGAGTTTACCGTTGTGATCCAGAAGGCTGAAGAAGGAGGTTTCTGGGCAGAAGTCCCGGCGCTTCCCGGGTGCTACTCCCAGGGAGAGACAGTCGAGGAGACATTGGAGAACATCAGGGAAGCGATCGAAGGGCACGTGGAAGCGTTGCGGCAGGAGGGGCGGGGGGTTCCCCCGGAGGAAGACCTGATCATTGGCAGGGTCCGGGTCTCCGAAAGCGTGGCGTGAGCGGGTGGTAGAGAGACCTTCTGCCTGCATACGTTGTAGAGAACTGTGCAACGGCTCATGGAGGGGATAATCTGTGGGAGTAAAGACGCTCAATGAGATCAGGATCCGGGGGTTCGAAGTGCTGGTGAAGAATCTCGAGCATGCAGATGCGATACGGTTTGTCCAGAGATATTCCCATGGTCGCGGGGATTACACCAGAGAGCGCAAAACCTGGCTTGAGAAGGATCTCGACACGGTTGCTGCAGGCATCCTGGAGCGCCGGAAGAAGGAAACCCGCGCCTGAGGTTGCACCCGTTCCCGGGTGTCCGGACAGGCGGATCTGCTTTCCCAATCTGTTTTTCTCCGCGCTGCCGCTCGCCGCCACCTGCCCCGGCGGGTCGGTCGGTGCCGTCCTCACCCCCCTTTATGTTCACCGGCCAGCGACATCGGGACCGGCTCAGCCGCCCCTGGCGGTGCCGGTCCCGAACGCAAGATCATCCAGCTTGAAGGTACCGTTCAGCGGTCCTGCATTCCAGCCAGGATCTCCGTGACTGCCTGCTTGAATACAGGGAGATCTTCTCCGACAATAGCCCAAACGGCCTCCAGATCCACGCTCACGTACGGGCGGATCAGGACATCCCGGAGACCGTTTCATCGGCTTACTTACCCGCGAGATTGTCCCAAAAAGATCCCGGAACCTTCGGTACACCCCGATCGGAGCACTTGCGACAGGGGGCTTGCTTGCGCCCTTTGAATCCCAATCTTTTAAAAGACGAGATTACCGGAGCATTTCCAGTAATTTTTCTTTGGGAATGTCTGTTTGGTTGGAGATATCATTGAGGAGCACGTTCAGAGTTTTGACGTTAATCTCGTTGTGGAGAGGAACAGTAATCGGTTTAACGCCGGTTACGCATTGTTTCCCCATTCGGACATGGCTCCCGGTTTGTCGAAGAAAAGAATATCCGATTGATTCGAGCATTCTGATTATCCTGTACCCGCTAACAACTGACCGTTTTGGCAATGATATCGACCTGGTACTTGAATTGGATGCCCGGAGTGTCGGGGGTTGTTTCTGCAGGAGGTTCAGGGGTGGTGGTGATGGTAATTCGTTCGCCTTTCTCGATTTCCTCTTCGAAATGAAGCTCTGTTGCCTCTAAGATATTATCGATGAGATCGCCGACGGTTTTTCCCTGGGTATAGATGGAGTGTCCGGTAGCGTGTGCGCCCCACCATCCGTCGCAGTAGTACGTTTTAAATTCGACAATCACGATATTCAT
The DNA here is from genome assembly GCA_002503885.1 of Methanoculleus marisnigri. GTDB lineage: Archaea > Halobacteriota > Methanomicrobia > Methanomicrobiales > Methanoculleaceae > Methanoculleus > Methanoculleus marisnigri_B. The sequence continues at coordinate 48,868 of DASQ01000150.1, forward strand.
CTCGATTGGTGTGACATCTGTTTGCCAATCATATAAATTTGATGTTTATCTTGCGGGGTAAAGAGGGCGGAGCGGGAAGACCCCCTTTATGGGTGGATCAGGACATCCCGGAGACCGGCGATCCGGAGCCACGGGACATCCGGACGCTCTTCTTCAAGAATTCCAGGATCTGCTTCACAGAGGTTGTCCCAAAACCTCTTTGCCGGGAGGGGGACACCCCTTCGCACCTGACGGTGCTCAAGTTCCCTCCGGTCGCACCTCCCCGGTCCCTCCCCGAGTGGCGATATGCGATGGTTCGTAGAGCCGGAGCAGGAGCACCGGAGGTGCGATACCCGATGGGAAGCCGTTTCACCCTCTTTGCCCAAGATATCGTTCAGAGAGAAGAAACCTCAGAGGTGAGTGTTCCGATCAGGGGGGTGCAGAACGTTCAGGATCTTTTCGGGATGACCTCCCTCCTTCTCGATTAACACTCCTCTCCCATCGCCGCCCAGACCCACTCGTCCACCAACCGCTGCAGGGTCCCGGGGACGTGAGGTCACCCTGGTCGGGGCTCCTCCTCCAGCAGTCTGTGATAGTCCATATACATGGGGACAGGATCGGAACGTTTGCTCATTGCTCGCTTGAACCCGAACTTCTCGTAGAAGCCTACGGAGCCCGGTTTTGCATCCACGGTGATGACTCTGCATCCGACGTACTCAGATATCATTATCGTGAGCGCCAGGACCTCACGGAGCATCAAAGAACCAATGCCGTTTCTCTGATGCGTTTTTGATGTTGCCAGCCGGGCGATTTTGATTGCAGGATACTTCCTGTAGGGATACCCTCGCCTCCCATCCTCCGAAGCCACCTGTTTCGCGTCGATGCAGTCGGTTACAAGGGTGAAAAATCCTACAATTTCAGAGTTGATATATGCAAGGCGGGTTACGGACAGCCGCTCCCGCTGGTACTCCATCGAATCCTCGATCAGGAATTCGTCCAGATCGGCATGACCGCAGCTGAAGTTTGATACATCCGAGTCCCGGGAAATGGGTAAAAAATGGAGCGCCATGGGGCATATTGTGTTCACAGGCGCCGGTTTTGCGCGTCCTGTGCTGCGAGCCGGATCAGTTTCCGTGCGTCGTCGGAATAGGTGGGTCTCTCCATATACTCGTGAAAGCGCCGGGCATCTTCGCCCTCAAGGGTAAGCCCAAGTTCGATTGGTTTTGCCATCGTCACTGCACCTCTAGATATGATATATGCCCGTGGATACCTCAAATAGGTTTCTCTTGATCCGGGGGCAAACTCTCTCTGCGTCCCCCTATCGCCGCCCTGATCATCCGCCGATGCAGGCCACCCGGGACAATTGATCCCGGTTAAAAAATTTACTGCTGTGATCGGGAGAGGCCGTCAGCCCGCACCCCTCCACGATCACCCCCGGCGCCTGAGCGCGAAAGCAAGCAGTCCCACGATGAAAAGCCCGATCGGCGCGTGGACAATAGGTGCTTCTTTCGGCAGCGGCAGGTGTGGATGGCGATGCCAGCGAAACACCAACTCCACCGCATTGCTTCTCTCCGCCGTCCGGCCCGGGACCGGACAGGATCTCTCCGGGGCGTCCGCTCGACAGAGACAGAACTCTGGAGTATCGAGCGGACCGTTTCACATGCGACGGGCAAGGAGGCCCCCGGTTTCAACCGGGGGAGGAATTGCCCGCATCACGCCCCGTACACTTTCGCCCCGCGGGAGTTACCTTATAGATAGATGAGCCCCAAAGATAAGAGGTAATGGCACTGCGAGTGGTCAGCAACTATCTGCGCCTTCCCCAGAAGACGTTCTGGATCCTCGACACGCTCGCGTACCATGCTAAAAGCATGTACAATGTAGGACTGTACAACGTCCGACAGCATTATGCCACGCATCAGGAGAACCGCCAGATC
>DASQ01000013.1 GCA_002503885.1 Methanoculleus marisnigri
ATATAGCCTCTTGTCGCACCTTCCCGCATTGCATATCATTCTTTCCCGCTTACCAGCAGATCCTCTCCTTCCCGTCGCAGGAGAGGGGCGGGCACGAACCTCCGGCGCTCAAGTTCCTGCCCGGAGATCTTTGGTCTTCTCAAACTCTGTTCCAGTGAGCTGTCGCACTTCGCACATGCGGTGCTCAAGCTCCACTCCTCACGGAGCATCGCACTACGCTCCCACCAGTCGTTCACCGCATCTGGCGGGGCTCAAGCTCCGGTTCTACGAACCGTCGTCGCTCGAAAACGCTTCGCATTTTCTCAAACTCCGTTCCTATCGGAACGTCGTTCACCTCACCCCCGCTCGGCCGTTCCACTCCCGGACTATTCTCGCGTAGCAGCCCTCGCAGACCTTCGCCCGCGCCTCCCGCGAGCGGTAGATCGCCTTCTTCTCCCCGTAGACGTCGCACCGGCCGATCTCGACCTTCGTCCGGGAAAACGTCCGGTGGTGGTCTTCCCGGTCCCGGGCGGGCCGCGGAGGACGGCGGAGAGAGCGCTCCCGCCCCGGATGGCGGGCCGGAGGATGCCCGGGCGAGTTCCTGAGTCTGGGCGTCGCGGTGGTGGAGGTGGTCGGGGACGAACGCGGGCTCAAAGGCGTCAGGGTGGCGGAAGAGGGTCTGGTCGCTGCGGAGAAGGGGGAGGCGTGTCATAGAAGAGTCTGGAGAAGAGGAGATTGTTAAAGGCGAGGCGTGCGCAGGTTGAAAGTGAAGGGGAAAGAGTCCCCTTCACGCCAGTGCGCCGACGGCGTCGGCCCAGGTCTCGACTGCGGTCCGGATGGCGTCGTCCGGGTAGGACGAGAGCCGGACGGTCGTCCGGGTGAAGGTGACGTAATAGTCATCACCCGACGGGTCGTGGCACTTGAGCTGAGCGTAGTAGGTCTCACCGGGGCCGTTGCGGAGGGCATCGGATGCGCCCATCGCGGTTGCGAGGGCCGCGTTCGCCTCGAAGGCGGCGATCGTCGGGGACTGCAGGGAGATGTTCCCCACCCGCTTGCCCTCGCCGTCGAGGAAGTTCACCTTCGCGGTGTAGTGCTCGCGGTTCCGGACGACCGCGGCCACCGGCTGCCCGTCGGAGCCGGTATACCCGACGCACCCGAAGGGGTTGTCCTCGATGACGCTCTCGATGAGGTTGTTAAACGACGTTACGGTGGCGATCGGGACGGCGAGGTCCCGGACCGCCGTTTTGTTCACGGTCTTCTGCACGAAGTCTGCCATGGTTGGTAGTTCCTCACGGCTAAGAAGGTTTTAGTGTGCAGGAGACAAGATCGACAGGGGAAGACGTGGATCATAGCAAAGAAGAGATCATCAGGTTGGTAGACCGGGATTCGGTCATCGTCTCGCATCATGCCCGGGTCAGGATGTTTGAGCGCAACATCTCCACCGACGACCTCCTTTCGGCAATCAGGGCCGGCGAGATTCTCGAATCATATTCCGATGACGAGCCCTGTCCCTCCCTGCTCATGCTTGGCTTTATAGGTGACCACGTGTATCATGTAGTACTCGGGATCTGCGATGATCATCTCCGGGTCATCACCGCCTACATGCCGGATGACGAGCATTGGATCGATACGCGAACAAGGAGGAAACAGGAATGATTCCAGAGCGATGCACGTTCTGTAAAGGAACCCTGCAGGAAGGAAAGACCGAGTTCATGGCGCGGGTCGGGGACGAGATCATCGTCATCAGGGATGTCCCGGCTTACGTCTGCGACCGGTGCGGCGAGGCATACTACAGCGCGGAAGTTTCCCGGAAGATCGATGCCGTGATGAAGGACGTCCACAGCGGCAGGCTCTGCTGCCGGCCTCTCGCGGCAGGCGAGGTCGAACTCACCGGGTGAGGCCGGGAGACTCGGTGGCTTTCGGACCCGGCACACCATCCTCCAGCCGGTCACGGCCGGACTCGCAACGCTCCGCCTTTTTTTTCTGCGTATAATCGTTACGGTCAGGATTTTTCTCTTCCCCGTCCTACTGTCCTCCGTGAGGATTACCAGGATGACCGACGCAAAGACCACCCGGGAGCTCGGTCTTACGAGACGATCCTCCAGCGAAGCGATCTCCGTGACGTTGTCGCTGTCACGGCAAAGGCGGGGGAGTTCGTCCTCATACCGCCCGGCTACGGGCACGTGACCGTAAACCCCGGTAAGGGGAAGCCCATCTATGCAGCGGTCATGTCCGGCCGGACCACCGGCGCTTACCGATCGCCTTAAGTGCATTGTTGACTACAAAGTAGTATACTTATGCATCAACAATCCTTTGTAGACCGGGAACGTGAACTGCAGTTCCTCACCGATCGGTATTGTTCCCCGGTTCCGGAATGCCTGATCCTGTATGGAAGGCGGCGCGTGGGAAAGACGACGCTTCTTGCTCGACTCCTGCAGACCGTCCCGGGATTTTACTTCCTGGCCTCAGAAGAAGGGACGGCAAGGAATGTTCAGGATTTCTCCCACTATGCAGGGGAGTTCCTGAACGATCCGGATTTTGAGCGGAGTAGATATCCCGACTGGGAGACCGTCATAAAGGCACTGGTCAGGCACCGGAATTTTTCCCCTCCTCCGGGGAAGAAAGTGGTGATTGTCATCGATGAGTTCCCCTACCTCATCGCACGCGACCAGGCCACGCCTTCCCTCTTCCAGAAGGTGTGGGATACGGTACTCTCCCGGGAGCCGGTGATGCTCGTCATATCGGGTTCATCGGTCAGCACGATGGAGACCGAAGTGCTGGGGTACACAAGCCCGCTCTACGGCAGAAGGACAGGGCAGTGGCAGCTGGAGCCTCTCTCCTATCCCTATCTTCGCCGATTCCTCCCCTACGATGAGGAGGATCTCGTCATGACATGGTGCGTGATCGGTGGAATTCCTGCCTATCTCCGTCTGTTTCGCCCCGACCGAACATTCTGGGAGAACGTGGAGGAGCAGATCCTCCGGAAAGGAGCATACCTTTACTCTGAAGCGGAAATCCTGATGCAGTATGAGTTCCGCGAAGCAGGGAATTACATGGCTATTCTCCGCGCTCTCGCTGCGGGGTACACCGCCCTGACACCCCTCTGTCATGAGACCGGGCTTGATAAAGGGTTGGTTTCCAAGTACCTTGCCGTCCTTTCGCGTATGCATCTGATCGGAGATGAGGTTCCGGTGACCGCCCATGCCGGCTATCGGAGAAGGCATTATCGGCTGACCGATCCCTACCTCATGTTCTGGTTCCGTTTCGTGTATCCCCGGAGGGCGGAGACCGAGACGGGGCAGAGTGGGGAGGTGCTCGCCTCTATCAGGGAAGAGATCGCGCCCTATTGCGGACTGATGTTCGAACAACTCTCCGAGGACCTCGTTCGCAGGGGGATCCTGTTTTCCGGCTCCTCGTATTCGCGACTGGGACGGTGGTGGCAGAAGGAGGCGGAGATCGATCTCGTAGGTCTGAATGAGGTCTCCGGGGATGCCCTCTTCTGTGAATGTAAATGGTCTGCTCTCAACCGCCGCCAGGCCCGCGGCATCCTTGCGGCACTCCGGGAGAAGGCTTGTGAGGTGAGATGGCGGAACGAGAGCAGGAACGAACGTTTTGCCCTGGTAGCAAAGAGCATCGAAGGTAAGGAGGATCTGAGAGAGGACGGGTACCAGGTCTTTGATCTGGAGGATATCGCCCGGCTTTCGCGGGAATACCTGTCTGGAATGGGCAGGTGAGGGACGGGGCCGGCGGGGTGGTGGCGGTGATTGTGCGGGTGCTCGGTGGGGGGTGAGGGAGTTTGAACGGATATTAACGGTCTGTTTGTCCCTTTATCACTGTCAAGTGCTTTCTACCGGCGATGCACTCCTCGCTATGCTGCGCTTCCAGTGCAACTGCTTCCATCCGGATCGATCTCTTTCGTGATAGATATCATTCATGGGGCTGGCTACCTATGGACCAAGAATTTCATGTGGAGCACCCTTGCAAGTATCACCTCGCTTGATCTTCTCCTCGATCAACCTGTCCTGCAATATCCGCATGAGCTCCGGGTTCTCAGGCAGGCCCTTGCCTATCGTCTCCTGTGTGTCCACCCCATTGCGGTGATTGCCGGGCATGTGGGTGAACTCGAAGACCTCACGGTCGCGGAAGAGGATCTGGTCGTAGCGGAGGGGAGGGGAACATTTCATATCCAGTCTGGAGAAGGGGAATGGTATAAAGGGTGGCCGTGCGCAGGTTGAAAGTGAAGGGGAAAGAATCCCCTTCACGCCAGTGCGCCGACGGCGTCGGCCCAGGTCTCGACCGCGGTCCGGATGGCGTCGTCCTGGTAGGACGAGAGCCGGACGGTCGTCCGGGTGAAGGTGACGTAGGAGTCGTGACTGGCGGGAGCATAGTGAGCGGCAGGAGCGTGAGAAGCCGAAGGCTTCGAATCACCCGACGGGTCGTGGCACTTGAGCTGGGCGTAGTAGGTCTCGCCGGGGCCGTTGCGGAGGGCCTCCCCGCCCATCGCGAGTCGCACCTTCGGTGCACCCGCTCCGCTCCTGCAGAACTTCGCAACTCGCACCTCTGGTGCTCGAACTCCGTTCCAACGGAACGTCGTTCCTACCGGAGCATCGCGGTTGCGAGGGCCGCGTTCGCGAGAGCCTCCGCGGCGTTCGCCTCGAAGGCGGCGATCGTCGGGGACTGGAGCGAGACGTTGCCCACCTGCTTGCCCTCGCCGTCGAGGAAGCCCACCTTCGCGGTGTAGTGCTCGCGGTTCCGGACGACAGCAGCGACCGGCTGCCCGTCGGAGCCGGTATACCCGACGCACCCGAAGGGGTTGCCGTCGACGGGAACCGGAATCGTACGCCGGTTCGCATCCCGCCTGCGCGTGTGCTCCCGGCTCGGTTCAGTCTTCCGATTCCGGCGTATCCGAGAGATATTTTTTGAGCGCTGCCACCTTGTTCCGAACCGATGACGGTTCGAGATCGAAGAAGGAACCGATCTCCCGGGCCAACGGGGTCCCCCCCTTTCCCGGCCGGATCAGACCTGCCTCCCGGCATGCTGCATAGACGACGGCCGCACTCCAGAGGAGTTCGTCCCCCCGCGAGAGTGGTGCTGCCGGGTGGGCGGCCAGGTCGCCGACGATGGCCCCGCAACGTCCCGGGATCGTGTCGTCTTCAAGCCGGGCACAGAATTCCTCGCACCTGGAGACGATCGCGGAGACCCGCAGATCCCCGGAATTCGAGGCGATTCCGCCGCCTTCGAATATATTTCCGATTTTTTCGATGAGATCCGCATCGTCCGGGTCCATCCCGGCCATTACTACAACTTCGCGCTGGACGAAGTTCATCAGGGCACGCTCATCCTCCGGGTCGACCCCTGCGTCGAGCGCCCGCTGGAAGATACGACCGGACAGGTCGCGATACTTCTCCCGGCTCGTGGCCGCGGCCCGGAAGGCGGGTTCCGCCTCTTTGAGTACTGCGATCAGTTCCGCGGCATTCTGCAGCCTGCCGGCCGCCTCCATGGAGGAGAGGAACCGGCAGAGGATCGGGACGGCGTTCTCAAGCCATTCCTCGGGGAAGATCGGGTTCTGCGCCATCTCTTCGATCAGGCACGTGCGTACGAGCCGGGCATCCCACTCCCGGATAGTCTTTCCGCGAAGGCCGTACGTGAAGACGTAGAACTCCATAACGGTCTCTTCCGCCAGCGCACCATAGATCTCCCCGTGCGCGGCCCGCTCATCGGCGATGAACGCCTCAATCTCCGGGCCGATATCCGCACAGACGGCATCTATCATGGCCTGCACCTCTGCGTCCCCGGGCGGGTCTTCGACAGTATATATGCAGTCGTCCGGATCGAACTCCGGGAGTTTCTCCAGAATCCTTTCGAGTTCCGGGGATGCGAGATCCTCCGCGTTCCATCCCGGCGGATACCAGTACACCGCGGCATCAGGGTCCTCAACGTAGCCGCAGATACCGGTTCTCGGGGAGTTCTCGATGATCTCCGTGCACTCCGGATCGGGTTCGGCCGAGACGAGGCATTCGCGGCAGAAGAAACGGAGGGTACCGTCTTCATCGTCAAACAGGCTGAATTCCGCCTGATTCCCACAGGCGTCGCAGGGGAACGGCGGGGGGTTGTTCCTCGCGATCAGGCAGATCGGGTTCTCCGGAGGCATTATGGGTATTGCACCGATCACTTTCAGGTCCAGCTCCGTCGTGGAGCCGAAGTCGTATTCGTAGGAGAACGTGCTTCCCGGCGGGACCAACCCGGAGAGGGGGATTGCCATGCTCGTTCCCGGCTCGTCCTCGCCGCTCAGGTAACTCTCTTTGCCGATGGAGAACGCGCTCATGTGCCCGCAGCATTCCACCCATACGTCGCGGATCAGGGAGTCGAGGTCTTCGAGCGTGGCGTCGGGCCGCGCAAGAACCACCAGCCAGTAGGATCTGTCGTGCCGCCCCTGTATCGTGATGATGAGCGACGGCTTTTCCCCTGCAGGCCAGCCCGACGACCGGAGGCAGCCCTCGACGTGCCGCAAAGCTCCCCTCCTGCTCACCGGTTCCCTGCAGAGCATGCAGGTCCCGGGTACGTTCCGTGGTGTCATCCAGAGGATGTTTCACCTGTGACTACATATGATCTGCTTCGACGATCACACCGGAAACCTATTGCCGCTCTGTATGCCGAAACGAAAGAAAGTCGCCCCCTCACTCCGTCTCACGACGATCTCGGCGGGGATCGTGAATCCATTGTTAACAGGCTACAAACCCGGATTGCAAAGGCAACACACGAAGGAAAATGGAATCTGGTCAAACGTCTCAGGTATCTGCTGACGCATTCCTACTCCGCGAAACTCCTCGCGGTGCGGATCGTCACACAAAACAAAGGCAAACGAACTCCTGGTGTTGATGGGGTGCTCTGGACATCTGCATCGGACAAGATGCGAGCAGCCCTGAGTCTCACTGACCGCCAGTACCACGCGAAACCACTGCGCCGCATCTACCCGCCGTCGATCGGGTTTACGACCTCAAGCGTGCAGATCCCGGAAAAATCACGTTCATTTCGGGTGACCGGTACACATTCGTGAGCCAGAGCGGTGGCTGCAATGACCGCGTCGGGGAGCTTCATCCCGCAAGTTCGACGCAGGTGGATGGCGCGGTCCGCAATTGTATCGATCAGGGGGTATACTTCTGCAGAACGGATAACGTCCTCGGCTATCGCATACCCTTCCGGAGTATGCTTCTTCCACCCGAGAAATTCGATCTTTGTGATGATAGAGACACGAAATGAAGAGGTGAGCATCTCTTCGATATCATTTACTCTCGCCGGCGGAACGGCATCTGCAAGGTAGTAGATGAGGATGTTCGTATCGAGCAGGTATCGACTCATATCCGGTTCCATTCATCCCGCAGGTTCCGGATCTCGGCCTTTAGATCGACGTTTAAGTTTCTGTATATGCCCCGATATTTTCCAGGATCCGGAACCCCAACCCGTTCACCGGCAGGTTTTTCGGCATTCAGGCTGTCCCAGAGGTCGATGGGCACGATAACGCCAGTCTTTCTTCCTTCTGCATCACAGATGTATTGCACTCCCATGCCGTACACTCCAGAATATGCAGATATGAGTGCTCCCGGCAGATGATACTTTTCCCGCTCCGATCCCCTCTTCGCCGGTGAGGGTACTCTCCGGATCTCCTCCTCTCCAGGAACATCCACCACCGCCCGGAAGACAAAACGCCCCCCACAGGTAGGGGAGACGCCCCGGTTGCCAGGCCTCCCGGCGCGGGGAAGAGAGTGGGGGCAAAAGACCTCCTCTCACTCCAGCGCGATGACGGCGTCGAGGAAGTTCACCTTCGCGGTGTAGTGCTCGCGGTTCCGGACGACTGCCGCGACCGGCACCCCATCGGAGCCGGTATACCCGACGCACCCGAAGGGGTTGTCGGTGATGACGCTCTCGATGAGGGTGTTAAACAACGTTACGTCGGCGATCGGGACGGCGAGGTCCCGGACCGCCGTTTTGTTCACGGTCTTCTGCACGAAGTCTGCCATGGTTGGTAGTTCCTGCCTGTATGCTCCCGGGAATATGACAGACGATTATAGGGTCGGCGGGGGGTGGAGGGGGGAGGCATTTTTTCACAAACGACGGGCAAGGAGGCCCCCGGTTTCAACCGGGGGAGGAATTGCCCGCATCACGCCCCGTACACGTTCGCCCCGCGGGAGTTACCTTATAGATAGATGAGCCCCGAAGATAAGAGGTAATGGCACTGCGAGTGGTCAGCAACTATCTGCGCCTTCCCCAGAAGACGTTCTGGATCCTCGACACGCTCGCGTACCATGCTAAAAGCATGTACAATGTAGGACTGTACAACGTCCGACAGCATTATGC
>DASQ01000071.1 GCA_002503885.1 Methanoculleus marisnigri
GTATTTTTGATCTATTCAGGTCTGGAGTGTAACAGACGGAACGGCCCGAACGAGGAGCAAACACCATGCAGTGGACCGTGGTGGCTATCGCCACGCGGGGTGGGGCTGACGGGGAGGGGGTCTCCCCCTCCCCTGTCTCGCGCTACGATCCGCATACCTCACCACCCACCCCACCCGGCCTCCGGCCTCCTCCCCCGCCCCGGGGGGCGGGGGCAGTCATGGCGATATCCAAGGGAAAGCCGTGCCTCAATATTGTGAGCGATGGAAGTTCATTTCCCGTTGGTGTGCCTGCGCAGTTCCTGGTCCCGGAGGATGTTCCTCTGGATCTTTCCGGAGATGGTCTTTGGGAGTTCCGCGACAAACTCGATCGACCTCGGATACTTGTACGGGGCGGTGGTGTTCCGGACATGGGCCTGGAGTTCTTTGACCAGCGATTCTGAGGGCTGGTAGCCGGACTTCAGCACGATGAACGCCTTGACGACCATGCCGCGGATGAGGTCCGGCGACCCGACGACCGCCGACTCCTGGACGGCCGGGTGCTCCATGAGGGCGCTCTCCACCTCGAACGGCCCGATCCGGTACCCGGAGGACTTGATGACGTCGTCGCTGCGCCCGATGAACCAGAAGTAGCCGTCCTCATCCATACGTGCCTTGTCGCCGGTGTAGTAGAACCCGTTCTGGAACGATTCCCGGTTCGCTTCGGGGTTGTCCAGGTACTCCACGAAGAGCCCGACCGGCCGGGGGTTGAGGCTGATGGCGATGCGCCCTTCTTCGCCGCGGCCGACCGCCTTTCCGTCGTCGTCGTGGAGTTCGACGTGCCAGCCCGGAGCGGGTCTTCCCATGGAACCGGGCTTATGCTTCATGCAGGGGAACGTGGCGATGCAGCAGACGGTCTCCGTCTGGCCGTAACCCTCGTAGATAGGCTGCCCGGTGCCGTCCTGCCAGACACGGATCACCTCGGGGTTGAGCGGTTCGCCGGCGCTGCAGCAGTGCCGGAGATCCCGGAAGTCGAATTTGTCGAGGTCGGCGAGGATCAGCATCCGGTAGACCGTCGGCGGTGCGCAGAACGTGGTCACCTCGTACTTCTCGATCAGCGGGAGGAGCTCGGTCGCGCCGAACTTCCCCCGGATGTCGTAGACGAAGATGCAGGCCCCGGCGATCCACTGACCGAAGATCTTGCCCCAGGCGCACTTCGCCCACCCGGTATCGGAGAAGGTCAGGTGAAGGTCGGTTGCCGTGACGTCCTGCCAGAGCGAGGCGGTGATGATATGCCCCAGCGGATAGCTGTGGTCGTGCAGCACCATCTTGGCCTCGCCGGTGGTGCCCGAGGTGAAGTAGATCATCATCGGGTCGGTCGATTTCGCCTTCTTCGCGACCGGCATGTTGACCTTGTGGTGCGATACCGGTGCAGGGTATTCGACCTCGTGCGGGTAGCTCACCCAGCCCTTCCGCTCCCCGTCCACCAGGAAGAGGGTATCGAGCAGCGGGCAGGCGTTGGCGACCTCATCGACCTTCTCGGCGTTCTCGCAGTTGGTGATGACCATCCTGAACTTGCCGGCCTGGGCACGGTATTTGATATCCTTCGGGGTCAGCATCGTCGGGCAGGGGCAGAAGACCGCACCGAGTTTGATGAGCGCGACGACGAAGATCCACCATTCCGGGACCCTCGGAAGCATCAGCATGACCCGGTCGCCCTTCTTGATGCCGTATTTCAAGAGGATGTTTGCGGCACCGTTGGAGAGATACCTCAGGTCGCGGAAGGTGTATTTCTTCTCGTTTCCCGCCTGGTCCACCCAGATCATCGCCAGTTTGTTCCGGTCGGTCTCGGCCCACCGGTCGATCACATCGTACCCGAAGTTGAAGTGGTCGGGGACGTCGATCGTGAAGTTGGCGCAGGCGGCATCGTAATCGGTCATATTCGACTCCGGAACGCTTGCAGGCAGCACCCCTGCGGGGACCACAGGCTGCACGCCGTTACCCGGTGCACCATCGAAGTGCGTCGTGCAGAGTTCGTTGAGCCATTCGGACCGGGAGATCCCCCGGGTGTCGCAGATCCTGTCGATCGTCTTCACGAGGTCGTCATGCATCGTGACCGAGTATCGCACCATAATAGCATTTTGTGGTGCATAATATCATTTTTTTGGTCTGTAGCGCACCAGGACCGCAAAAACAGCCGTCGCCATGGTGCATTTGACCCCGGAGGCGATCCGGTCTGCCTGTCAAAAGAGAGGAGCGCACCGGGTTTGAACACAAACGTTCAAGTAGAGACGGCATATATCCGGGCCGCATATGACGGAGCAGACCATCCTCGTTACGGGCTCGACGGACGGCATCGGGAAGGCGACCGCACACATCCTCTCCAGGCAGGGCCATCGCGTGCTGCTTCACGGCAGGGACCGAAAGAAGGGCCGTGGGGTCCTTGCTGAACTGGAGGCGGCCACCGGTTCCGACCGATTGAGCCTCTTCATTGCCGATCTCTCGGTGCAGGAGCAGGTCCGGGACCTCGCGAGGGAAGTCGGCGAGGCGTGCGACCGGCTCGACGTGCTCGTCAACAACGCCGGGGTCTTCATGCCGGAGCGGGAGGTTGCACCCGGCGGGATCGAGATGACGTTCGCCGTGAACTTCCTCGCCGGGTTCCTCCTCACCCACGAACTCCTGGGGCTTCTTGAGCGGAGCACACCCTCGCGGATCGTGAACGTCGCGTCGATCGCCCACCGGAGCGTGGGGTCGATCGACTGGGGGAACCTCCCGGGCTTTTCGTACTACGACCCCTACGATGCCTACGCCGTATCGAAGGTAGGGAACATCGCCTTCACCGCCCGGCTCGCCCGGGCCCTCGAGGGGACGGGGGTGACGGCGAACAGCCTCCACCCGGGGGTGATCGACACGAAGCTCCTCCGGGCCTATATCCACGGCAGGGATGAAGGCGCCCCGCCGGAACAGGGGGCGGAGGTGGTGGTGCACCTCGCCGTCTCGCCGGATGCCGGGAAGGTGAACGGCGGCTACTTCGAGGAGACCCGGTGGACCCAACCGTCGTCCCTCGTCCTCAACCCGAAGGTCCAGGATCGGTTCTGGGAGATGGGGCTCGATCTTACCGGGATCGGGCAGTGGTGACGCGAAAGCATATGCCCGATGAAGGAGAGCAGTGACTCACCCGGGTACCCGGGAGGACGATCGCATGACAAAACGCAGCATAAAAGGCGAAGAGAAAGTGGAGACGAAGGAGTTCTGGTGCGAGATCTGCGGGGCGGCCTGCGACGAGATCACCGAAGAGAACTACCCGGACCTCGAGAAGGCCCGGACGCTCTGCCCGGGCTGCAGGAAATCCTACGAGGAGTCCTGCAGGATCAGGTGACGGGAAGGAGAGATCACTTCCCGGCCTTCAACTCCTCGACTTCTTCGTAGCCGTGCTGGTAGAACTCCTTCTCGATTACCTGCCGTGCCGGCAAACGATTTTGCGCTCCAGGTGATCTCCGGGAACGGTCGAAACAGGACCCGGAACCTTTGCGACGGCGGGAACACTTCTTTTGAGCAGGCGGTCACGACCGGACGCGGCGGAGCAGATCCCCGGATGAGACCGGCATCTGCCGGCGCTTCATGTCGCGCCAGACAGCAAGTTGTCGATAGAGCCAGTAGTCCAGATCGTCCGGATCGTCGGCGTAGAGCACCGCATGCGCCTCAAGAACCGCGCCCCTGAGGTACCAGGGGATCTCGTCGAAGATGACGATATCATAGCGCTCTCCCGCCGTGAGCATCCGCCTGTAGACCGGAGCGCGGTCGGCGCTCTCGTGCAGGATGAGGCAGATGTCGATGTCTGAGCGTTCGTCTGCGTAGCCTTTGACATGCGACCCGTAGACGAGGATACCCCTGATGGACGGCAGCACCTCGCGGAAATGTTCGAGGAGTGCTGTATCGGTTACCTCTAGAGCCACGTGAGTATCACCCCGGAAAATTCGCGCAGGGCTTCGGTGAGCCGTGTAATTGAGGCATACGCTATTCGGTCGTTGATGCCGTCGTATTCATGGACCAGCCTGTTCCGGAGCCCGTTTGCCTCCTTCAGGGATTGGCCGAGATCTGGCGGGACGATCTCCCGTTCGATCAGGTAGTCGACGTTGCTGTAGTCGTCCTGCGCCGAAGAGTCCAGACTGCGCCTCATGAGGGCACAGATGTCGGCCGCGGCTTCGACCGCTTCCTGGAACTCCTTGTACATTGCCTTCCTGAGTATCCTGTCGGTGAGAATCTCTTCGGAGAAGTGCAGATCGATAAACTCCACCCGGTCGATCAGCATCTCGCATTTCTGCGCCACCCTCTCCGCGATCGTTCCGGTGCGAGTCTCCATCGCTGAAGTTTCACCCGAAGTCGTATTTGAGTGTATGCTTTTTAGGAAAGCGTCGTGACAAACGGCTCTGACGGGCGGGGTTTCCGGCGCCGGATTTGATCGCCGGCAAACCTTCACGAATCCCCGCCATGGAAGGGAGATCACTTCCCGCCTTTCTTCAACTCCTCGATCATCTCCTCGACTTCTTCGTAGCCGTGCTGGTAGAACTCCTCCTCGCCAGGCTCGATCTCCCGCAGGAGACACAGGAACTCCCCGGCATGCTCCTTCTCCTCGTCCGCGATATCGCGCATCACTTTCTGGACCAGCGGGTCGTCGGTCGACTCGGCGATCTGGTTGTAGAGCTGGATCGCCTCGTACTCGGCGGCGATCGAGAACCGGATCGTTCGGATGAGTTCTCCCCGGTCCAGTTTACGTTCCATGTGGTTCCCGGAGAACGGTTGTGCAAATTCAGGCATCTCAGATGACCTCCGGGGGCTCATGCGGCGGGGCGTTATTTATAAGTTGGGCCGGCCGCGTGAACGGACAGCCCCTTCACACGATCATCGTGATCCTCCCCTCCGCCTTCGCGTCCACCGGCTCCGGAAGAGATTCCATGTACGTGACCAGTGCATCGACGTCGAACGGGCCGTTGACCACGTTCGTTCCGTTCGTGAACACGGTATACCCGTCGCCGCCGGTTGCGAGGTAATCGACCATTGCCGCCGTGTACTCCGCGTTCGGGTCCAGTGGGACGCCGTTCACCCGGATCTCGGTAACTTTGCTGCCGGCGGGCCTTTCATCGTTGAAGGTGTAGATAAGCCCGGAGGCGGCGAGGTTGTGGGGCGGCAACGGGGTCTCCCACTGCTGTTCCAGCACGCCCCTGACCTGGTCTCCCGTCAGGGTCATCGAGAGCACGGTCGCAGAGAACGGCTGCACCGCATACAGGTCGCCCCAGGTGACGTTGCCCCCTGCTATCTCCGCCCGGAGCGAGCCGGTGGTGATGAACGCGATATCGGCGTTCATCGCTGCCCGCTGGCCGTCGGCGACAAGGTTGCCGAGTGCGGATTCGCCGGCACCGGTCTCTTCACGCGTGATATCCGCCGATGCGGTCGCGACAACCCGGTTCGTCAGCGGCCCGACCGCCTCTTCGCTCATTCCAAGCAGCAGAGAGGCTTCCGGGTCGGGACTGGTGCCGGGCGGCCGGTCGCTGTATGCCGGGACGATCCGTGCCGATTTATGGGTGATCTCACCGGTGACGGGATCGATGACGAGATCGACGTCGGCAAAGGCCCTGCTGTAACTGTACGCCTGCGTCACCAGCACCGGGTTTTTGCCGGCGTTCTCCAGGTAGGCGTTGGTGAACGCATGGGTATGGCCCGAGAGGACGACGTCCACGTCCGCATCAAGGCCGGCGACGATCCCGGCGACCCTGCCCGTCACGTTGCCACCTTCCCGGGTCGGACCGTCGTAGGCGTCCTGCGAGCCTCCCTCGTGGAGGAGGACGACGATCGCGTGCACTCCCTTCTGCTGGATCTCCGGGATATACCGGTTGATCGATTCGGTCTCGTTTTCGAAGGCAACCAGTTCGATATTGACCGCCTTCTGGATCGAGGGCGTTTTTGTCGTATCGGCACCGATAAATGCGATCTTTACACCGTCGACGTCGCGGATCGTGTAGGGGGCGGAAAGAAGGGTGCCGTTCGTCTTCCAGACCACGTTCGAGGAGATGTACTCCGCTTCGGCACCCGGGTAGGGGTCTGCCAGGTGGGTGATGGTCGTCGCACCGTTCCCGCCGCGGACCATCCGCAGCAGTTCGTCCGTGCCCCGGTCGAACTCGTGGTTGCCAAAGGTCGCGATTATGTCCGGGCAGTCGTCTGCGAGACCGTTGAAGAACAGCAGGGCGGGTTCGTCCAGCAGCAGCCCGGATTCCGGCGGCGACGCCCCAACGACGTCCCCGGGGAGCGCGATGAACGTGGTGGCCTCACCGGCATCCGCTATCGCGGTTTCCAGGTAGGATGCAAGCACCGGTGCGCTACCGGCCGGTTCTTTGTTGAGGTTCTGCCCGTCGGTCAGTTGCCCGTGGAAGTCGTTGACCGCGAGGATCTGCACGTGCACCGGTTCTGTTGCCGGAGACGGTGCAGGGTGCAGGTAGTATGACAGTGCGATGGGGGCGAGAATGATGATCAGGAGTACAAAAAATCCAGCGATCGCCTGCTGCCGGGGCGATCTCTCGCTTGTGGATGAACCGGATGCCATTAAGAGAGCTCTCATCGGACGGCATAAATACCAGCCGGAACGGATGCGCACGGAAATGAGGGAGCGGGGTGTCGAGCCAGCCGCCAGGGCATAACGCCCGGGCCGGTGCGGCGAACTCTATCTCCCGGCCTTGCGTTCATCACGCGGGGGACGGGCTCACCGACCGGGTGAGCGACCCCTTCGCGCACGCGGGCTATCCGCTCCGGGGAAGTATTGCTACGACCGTGATCGCATAGGTGACCGTCTCGCCTGCAAGCGGGTGGTTTGCATCGACCGTGACGGTCTTGTCGGTTTTGTCGACGACGGTCACCAGGCAGGGTTTTCCCATCACCTCGACCCCGATGAACTCTCCGGGGACCGGTTCGTGGTCGAGCTCCAGTTTCTTGCGTTTTATCGTGATCACGAGTTGTTTGCGATAGCTCCCGTAGGCCTTCTCCGGGGGCAGCACCACGGTCACCGTCTCGCCCCGGTTTCTGCCGATCAGCGCTCTCTCAACGAGGGGATTGATCTGGTCCTTGCCAAGGGTTACCCGGACCGGTTCTCCCGTTCGGGTATCCTCGAAGACCTCGCCGTCGGGGCGGGTGCTGGTGAAATGCAGGAGCAGAGTGTCGCCGTGCTGTATTGGTGCCATAGGTGTCTGATTGGTATGTCGGGTCGGTTCTTTAATCCATTGGGAGTTCGAGGAGTTTTGCAGTATTCACATGCGACGGGCAAGGAGACCCCCGGTTTCAACCCGGGGAGGAATTGCCCGCATCACGCCCCGTACACGTTCGCCCCGCGGGAGTTACCTTATAGACAGATGAGTCCCAAAGATAAGAGATAATGGCACTGCGAGTCGTCAGCAACTATCTGCGCCTTCCCCAGAAGACGTTCTGGATCCTCGACACGCTCGCGTACCATGCTAAAAGCATGTACAATGTAGGACTGTACACCGTCCG
>DASQ01000099.1 GCA_002503885.1 Methanoculleus marisnigri
CGGCCTAAAAAGAGACTCCGTTGAGGACATGGGTAAAAGACCCGCTTGATAGGCTTGGGATGTACGCACGAAGGCAACGACGTTTTCAGTCCGCAAGTACTAACGTCCAATGCCTTCCGTTGAACTCAGACGAAATCCGGAATACGCACCTGAGTACCTCATGTGAGTAACCCTTAAATGTTTAGGGGACATAACTATAGAGGTAACACAGCTTGCCAAGGTGGCGGAGCGGCCACGCGGTTGACTGCAGATCAACTACACCCCGGTTCAAGTCCGGGCCTTGGCTTCCATTCGGGCGCGTAGCGGCCGATGGGGGAGAAAATCCCGCAGGGGTTTTCGACTCTATCGACGTTATCATGTCCGGATGACACTGGTAATAGCGGCCATAGCAGAGGGGAAACACCTGGTCCCATTCCGAACCCAGCAGTTAAGCCCTCTCACGTGATGTGTTGTACTGAGGTGCGAGAGCCCTCGGGAAGCACAACTCGCTGCTATTACCTTCATTACATTGAACGATTGCTTTTCTTGCGAATTATTCTGTGCGAACGTTAGTTCTTCTTGATTGCCCCTTTTGCGTAACGCATGTTTCTATACCAATAGCATCCGTCGTCGGATTCTGCCGTCATTTAAGAGTGTTTCTCGGCGTGAGCGTAGCCGAGCATGATCTGGTTGTCGCTCTCAAAACAGCGAAACCGAATTGAGGAAGAGGGGGGGCGGCCTCCCCATCCCCATGAAACTCTCTTACAGCACCTTCCGGGACATCCGGCACGATGCCCGGTGCGACTCCTCTCCGTCCTCGGAGCCGCGGGTGTTCCGGGGTTTTACATCGATGGAAGAGAGGGTTTCAAACCATGATTGGATCTCAATGATGTCCCGCCGCTGCGGTGGCACCATCCTATCTGTGAGTGTTGAAACTTATTTAACTTTTACCTTTTGTAGAGCAAGTTACATTTACCTATCCGGGGAGAGGGGTACCCCCTCCGACAGAGGCGTTCCGCCCGGCCTGGAAAAAAGCAAGGGTGATCGCGGGTGACCGGGCAACGGGGTCGAACCTGGAACGCGCATTACGATACCGGCGGTGCCTCCGGAGGTTGTGTCTCCAGGACGTTTGCGCAGTGGGACTGTCGCTCCTCCTGTATGAGGTGCAGTATCTGCGACAGCACCTCCTCATCGCCTGGCAGCCCGGAGTCGAGAACCTTTCGCATGCGGATCGGGACGGAGTCCATCCGGTAGCCCGTCCCCTCGCAGTCGATCCCCACACATGCAACCGGGATATGAACATCTGCAAATGCAGTGCTGAGCGAGACGAACGGATCGATGACGATGGTAGGGATCGTCGCGAGATGCTCGTTGCACTTCCTCGGCAGATGGGCCCCGGGATCGGCGCCGATAATGAGGCATGCATCGACCTCTCCCCGGCGGAGCAGGTCGACTGCCGTGGTCTCGCCGGGGTTGTAATACGGTATGCCGCGTGAGAAATCGACACCGTACGGGTAACCGGTAAGGAAGGAGAACGTCTGGTTGGCGCCGTTGACGTTCCAGTGCCCGCGCATAGGAGTCAGGGTGAATTTTGTATGCCGGTTGAGTTCATCGACGAGCTGGATGGCGTTCCTGACGTTTTTGTACCTGCCGGGGGATTGCGTCAGGCCTATCCCGGTAAACAGCGCCCCGAACCTGGCGTTCCTGCAGAGGTCGGCCAGCCAGATCAACGTCTCCCGCGGGATGCCTCCGACGCTGGGGGGAATGATGTCCGCGTGGCCCCTGAGAATTGCTCGCAGGGCTGAAAACGCAGCATAGTCTCCACCGGGCTTGATCTGTATGAACGTGTCGGCGATCTTTGCGGTATCGGTCTTCCGGATATCCACGACGACGAGAGTCCGGTCCTGGCACCCGTTATCCCGGTACTTCCCGTTGACGAATGTCGTATACCGGGAGAGATGGCGCGGGTGCGACTCAATTGGGTTGGAGCCCCAGTAGATCACGACATCGGCCCGGTTCTTCACCACCCCAAGCGTGCACCCCGGGTGTCCGGCCTCCTGGATGCCCATGATTGAGGGGCCATGACAGATCGACGAACAGTTATCGATTGCGCCCCCGATCGCTTCGGCGATATGGATGCCGATACACTGTGCTTCCGCGGAAGTGCCGCTCCACCCAAAGAGGAGCGGCCGTTCAGCGTTGGCGAATAGTTTCGCGGTGTACCGGACTGCTTCCTCAAATCCGATCGGTCTCCAGGACTCTTTGTCCCTTGCGATTGGCGATGTGAGGCGGCTCCCTGACAGGAATTTCCCTGAGCCCAGCGAGCATGCATTATCAACCGACCTGACGACCCCACCCTCGACCCTCACGACGAGGTCGTCACAGAGGCACCCGCAGAGAGGGCAGGCCACGTCGCGGATGGTTGCGGCGCTGCCGCCGTTCCTCTCGGTGCAGGGTCCCGGCACCGGAGGGCATACGGTGCCGCCCTCCTCGATGAGGATCTCCCATCCCGATCTAGGGGGCAATTCTGTCCGTGCCAGCGACCCTTCCAGCCATTTGTAGTCCGGCGCGCCGGTTCCCCGTGTATTCGCGTGCAGGATTGCATTTGCATGTGGCCCGCAGGGGATGAATACAGTTCCGGGAACGAGATCTTCGGATGGCGTGACGGTGAAGACCTCTTCTCCCGTCTCGGTCGAGAGGAGCAGGGAGTCTCCTGCCGCGGCACCGAGTTCGAGGAGATTGAACGGGTTGACGAAACAGCGCCCTGTCTCGTGGGAATATCCGGGCGTATCTTTGTAGTAGAGCTTGTTGCCCTGTGCGATCGTCCGTCCACTCGTGATGAGAACTCTCATTGAAGGCCACTCTGTCACCGGTGTTAATATCCTTTACGGATATTTGCTTTACAAAACCTGGTTGTAAAATAATTATAATTTACCTGGGGGCGGCTGCCTCCGGAGCGGGTCTGTTGCGGGAATGAGTGGGGCCGTGCCGGTTCGGTCTGGAGTTCGGGGAAGGTAAACCGGAACTAGAACGCGAACACGGCTTTGCCCGGCGGTTATGCTGTCGCGAATTGTGCCGCTCTTTGCTTCTCCTGCTCAAACATCTCCCCTAACCCGAAGAGTTCACCCTGGCTGAGGCGGTGCTTCGCCCAGGCAAAGACCTCCTCCTCCTCTGCTCTGAAGTGCGCCTCGATCCGCTCTCTCAAGCCGGCGAGGCCCGGCACCCAGGCATCATCCCTGAGGGGGATCCTCTCGAACCGGGCAAGCGTTTCGCGGATGTCGGTATGCTCGGCAAGCAACTGCTCTATCGCTCCCGGCTCCAGGCTCCGGAGCCGCGCATACAGTGTGGCCTCCTCCGCGTACATATGCCCGGGCAGTTCACGGAGGAGCGTAATGCACCGTACATCCCGGGTCTCGGGGTTGCTCTCGAGTTCGTTGAGGAGACCCCTGATAAGGTCGTGGTCCTCCTGAATTAATTCAAAGATCTGCGGCATGCATCTCCATCCGGATGCCAATAGGAGGTGAGGGATTTAACAATTTCGCCGGATTTCACCTGCCTGTGAGATCCCGGCGAAAAAAGGGTCATCGGGGGGACGTACCGGCCCGCATCACAGATCTGATCGCTCAGCGCGCCGCAACCGGCATCGCGCTCTTCTTTGCCTCCTCGTACCGGCTGGCGAGGTTCGAGAGCTCGTCGCTGCTCATCTTCTGCTGCATCTGCGGGAAGATCTTCTCCTCCTCCTCGCTGATGTGGTGCTTCACGTTCTCCTGGATCACCGTCAGTTTTGCCACCCAGACATCTTCCTTTGATGTGGACGCGCTGTCAAGCTGGCCAAGCAGCGTCTTGACCGCGTTGTGCTCCTCGATCGCCTCAAGTGCCATCTCCTGCATCCCCGACTCCATGAGCCTCGGGTAAAGCGCCTGCTCCTCCCCGACCATGTGCGGGATGAGGTTCTCCTTTAAGGAGTTGTACTTCTGCTCACGGTTGCTCGTGCCCTTGCTTGAGAGTTCCGAGAGTTGCGAGAGCACCATTTCGTGCTCCTGCTTCAGGATATCAATAACATTCTGCGCCATCTGATCACTCCCCCCTGACAGGGAGGCCTGCATGGGCAGTCACGATATATATGAATTATACCCGGATCCGGGATCCCGGCACCCGCCCGGGAGACCGCAGGAATCACCTGAGCGGTCGCAGGTGGGCCTTCCCTTTCGCCTCCTCGAACCGGTTGCCGATACGCAGGAGGAGGGCATCGTCTATCTTCTGCCTGGCTTCCGGGAAGACCGTCTTCTCTTCCCGGTCGACATGGCCCCTCACCGCCTCCTGGAGTTGCGACATCACGTCGACCCAGTCCTCTTCATCGGCCGTTGAAATGTTGTTTAACCGGTCGATGAGCGCCTGGATGATCTTATGCTCCTCCCGCGACCCTGTCACGAGGTCATGCAGCCCCTGTTCTTCGAGCCGCGGATAGAATACCCGTTCCTCGCCGGCCATGTGCGGCAGAAGGGTGTTCTTCATCTCTTTGAACAACTCTGCCCGGTCACGGATCTCCCTCTGCTGGAGTTCGCCCAGTTGCATCAGCATCTTCGCATGTTCCTGCCGTAAGAGATTGAGTATGTTCTGCCCCATCTCTATCCCCCGTATGGGTGCCCCCGGGGTATGCATCTGATAAAAACGTATGGTGTGCCCGATGTGCAGGATCGATTCTCTTCCGAATCCCGGGGAAAGCACCCGGAGGTCTCTGGAAACGTCCTCTCCTCTACGCGTGAAGCGGTGCGGCAGAACCTGCTGGATACCCATAAATGGTGCAGGCACATAGGGTTATGCGTATGCTGGAAGAGGAAACGGACGCCCCGAATCCCGGCGCGAAGCTCCGGCGCGAACTCGGGCTGCCTGCAGTCACTCTCTCGGGTGTGGGGATCATACTCGGGGCCGGGATCTACGCCCTGCTCGGGGAAGCGGCCGGGATGGCCGGCAACGCCGTCTGGCTGACGTTCGCCATCGCCGCCACCATCGCCGCGTTCAGCGCCCTCGCCTATGCCGAGCTCTCGTCGATGTATCCCCGTGCAAGCGCTGAGTTCGAGTATGTCTCGAACGCCTTCGGGCGGAGGCTTGCGTTCGTCGTCGGGTGGCTGATCATCTTCTCCGGCATCCTCGGCGCCGCAACCGTCTCGCTCGGGTTTGCCGGGTACTTCTCGGATCTGGTCGGCTTTCCGGTCATCCCTTCAGCAATTCTGATCATACTCGTCCTCGCCGGGATACTTCTCTACGGCATCAAGGAGACCGCCCGGGTCGCCATCGCCCTGACCCTCATCGAGGTTGGAGGCATCGTCATGGTCATCCTGATCGGCCTCCCGTATCTCGGGCAGGTGGATTACCTCGATATGCCGCAGGGAGTCCCGGGGCTCCTGCAGGCGTCCGCACTCGTCTTCTTCGCCTACATGGGGTTTGAGGAGATGGTAAAACTCTCCGAGGAGACGCGGAACCCGGAGCGAACCATCCCCCTCGCCCTGATCATCGCACTTGCCATCTCCGTCGTCCTCTATATCCTGGTGTCGCTCTCCGCCGTCTCGGTCGTCGGCGCCGAGCAACTCGCCGCCTCCCGGGCACCCTTCGCCGACGTCGCAGCTGTCGCCATCGGTCCGGCAGCGTTCACCATCATCTCCGTCATCGCCCTCTTTGCCACCGCGAACACCGCCCTCCTGATGATGATGGCGTCGTCCCGGATCATCTACGGCATGGCCTCCTCCTTCTCGCTCCCGTCGGTCCTCGGCCGGGTGCACCCCCGGACACGAACGCCCTGGACAGCCATCGTCGCCGTTGCGCTCGCCTCCATGGTCTTCCTCTTTGCCGGCGAGATCGATTTCGTCGCGAACATCACGAACTTCACGCTCTTTGTGACATTCGTTTTCATCAACGCATCCGTGATCCTGCTCCGGTACCGTGCCCCGGATGTCGTCCGGCCCTTCCGGATACCGGGCAGCATAGGGTCTCTCCCGATCATCCCGGTCGTCGGCATCGTCTCAAGCCTCTTCCTCCTCGTCCAGCTGGACTCCCTGGTGCTGCTGGTCGGCGGAGCGCTGGTCGTTCTCGGTGCAGGGATTGCATTGCTCGGGGAGCGGCAGTCCGGCGGGGCGGCGTGACGGCAGAAAAAAATCGAGGCCCGGGGCGGTCCACCCTGCCGGGCAGTTGACCGCCGGGGTGTGGGGGCGGTGCCCCCGGACGACCGCCGAAACTCCCCTCTTCTCCGCCTGGTAACGCTCGACCGGGCCGACCGCTTCCAGTTTACCATCTTTCAGGACGGAGATGGCGCCGTGGCCGCAGGCGACCAGGCACCGGCGGCCGGTCGGGGCAAGTTCCTCATCGAGGTCCCGGATCATCTCAAGCAACGCCTTGCGTTCCTGCCGCGCGCAGTCGCTGTCGACGTTGACCGACGTCACCAGGAAGTCGGCCAGCGAGTTGTAGCGTTTCCGGTCCTCATCGAGGCTTCCGAAATTGATCAGCGTGTCCGCGGTGAAGACGATCCCGTGCCCGGGACAGAAGAGGTAGACCTGGCCGTGCATGTGTCCCCCCAGGGACTCAAGGACCTCGAACTCAAGGTCGTGGACCGTAAAGCGGGCAAGGATGGGGAAGATCGAGCGCGTGCCGATCTTCTCCTCCGGGAAAACTTCGAGGTTCTCCGGCGGGGTGAAGTGCGAGAAGAGGTTGATGACGGTCGTGTAGACCTCTTCGAGGATCGAGGACTCGCTGCGCGACCCGTAGGCCCGGTTCGCCCGGCGGATGATCTCCCGCGACCCGGTGTGCGTATACGATGTTGCGTCAAAGAGCCCGCCCGCCCCGCAGTGGTCCGCGTCGGCATGGGTGATGTAGATCCTCTTGATCTTTTTGAGATCCCCGAGGCCGTAGTGCTGGAACATCCGCACGGCATCCTCGTGGTAGATCCCGTATCCGGTATCGATCATGACGGTCTCCTCCGGAGCGCGGAGCAGGAAGATGCTCCCGCCGCCAGGCGTCTGGAAGCAGAAGACCTCGACGTCGTCGCTCAAGCGGATGCGCTGGACATCCGCGTAGAACCGGTCTCCGGTAGTGTTTTGGAGCGTCCTTCCCGTGAGGAGGATGCACTCGAAGACCTCTCTTGGGTCCTGACCGAGGCTGTTGAGTTCCTGGACGATGTGGTTGACGTCCTGGAGGAGGGAGAGCAGGAACTCGTCCTCGGCCGTCCCGATCAGCCCCCGCACCGCCTGGGCGAACCTGACATAGAAGACGGTGTCGTCGAGCTTCTCGCCGGTCGTGTCGTACTCGAGGATATCGAGGCGGTACTGTGATTTCAGCCGGTCGAGCAGGCTCTCCACGATCGCGGTCTCTTCGACATTTAAACTGATGGTGACCCGGCCGGGGTCGCACCGCCGGTCGTCGAAATCGATGTAGGCGATGTTCGCCCCCGCCCCGGTGATGTAGGTGAGGAGTTTGAAGAGCGACCCTGGTTCGTGGGGGAGGTATACGGAGAACCTGAGAAACCCGAGCGCGGGGAGCGATTCCTGGAGGTAGCCGATCGCATGGAGGTCTTCCTTTATCCGGCAGTACCCCTCCGGTGTGGCGGTCACCTCGAAGAAGACGGTGACGGGATCGATCCTGCGGTCGAACTGGATGCGGTTGATGTTGCCCGAATACGACTTGATGATCTCGGCCGCGCGGTGCAGCGCTCCCGGTTCGTCGGGCACTCTGGTGACGAAGGAGTATTTGTTCACCTGGTCCACCTGATGGTTTATGTGAACTACCCCCCGCTTGCGCAGGGGGCTTCCTGCGAGTGTCCGGGGCTCTCGGGGAGCCTCAGACCTGTTTGTCGCAGATTGCCGGCGAACTGCCGGTAGCCCGTCCACCGGGCATTTTGTGATAGGAACCGCACCATGATATTGACCGCACTATTTTGGTCTCGATCGATGCAGTTCCCGCATTCACAGTTCATAACTCGTTTCCAGAGCGGCATATCGTGAACCGCTCCGCATACACAGCACGTCTTCGTCGTGTTCTGTTAATCGATCGTTATTACTCTCTTACCTGCAAGGGCTGCCTTGTAGGTTAAAAATCCGGTGAACCGCGAGAGGTGTCCTGCGTTCTGGGTGGAGCGGTTGAGCCCGGGCGTAGCC
>DASQ01000057.1 GCA_002503885.1 Methanoculleus marisnigri
TTAACTCTATGAATTTCCTTTCCCGCCCTTCGCATCCCTCACGGCCTGCCTTCTGTGTGGGACCATATCCCGATCTGCACCATGGATTGCTTCACGCGAAACTACGAAATTTCAGTCCTGTTGAATAGGGCATGAATGTGGAAGCATCGACCCGGGATGAGGAATCACCCCGGGCATGCCCCTGCAAGTGGACCGTGGGGATATCGCCTCGCGGGGGTGGGGCCGACGGGGAGGGGGTCTCCCCCTCCCCTGTCTCTACTGTCTAAGGGGATACCCGTAACCCCCACCCCGCCCGGCCTCCGGCCTCCTCCCCCGCCCCGGGGCGGGGGCAGTCATGGCGATACCCGGTGGAAAGCCGTGCTCCGGAGTACCCCCGGAGTGCGACCATAGCGCCCGCCCCCACACGCCAAAATTCCTAACATAAAGTGACATGATGCACTAGGAAATATCGTCTTCCTGCCAGGCTCCTATCGGATTTCCCTCGTGCCGGCACAATTCAGAAAGCCCTAAACCGCCCCCCAACATAGACTCTTCATGCGCTACATCGTCACCGGCGGGGCCGGCTTCATCGGCTCGAACCTTGCCGACACCCTGGCACAGCACCACGACGTCGTCATCATCGACAACCTCGCCACGGGGCAGTAGGTGACGCCCAGCACGATCCCGGCAACCGCGACACCGCCGCTCTGCAGCTCCCATGCCGATCTTCTCCGGGAATATTAATAGCTCTCACTTAACCTCTTGCGTCAAAAAGCAAACCCGTATATGAAATTACGCGAAAGAAAATTCACATCTGTTTCTGGAGCCAGAGATCCATGCACATACCTATCGCCCAGCCTTCCCTCGGAAAAGAAGAGAACGAAGCCGTCCTCGCCGTCCTTGCCTCCGGCATGATCGCCCAGGGTCCGGTCACCGCCGCGTTCGAAGATGAGTTCGCCGCCTACTGCGGCGTTCCCCACGCCGTTGCCATCTCGAACGGGACCACCGCTCTCCACGCGGCGCTGCTCGCGGCCGGGGTAAAGCCCGGTGACGAGGTGGTCGTCCCGGCATTCACGTTCTTTGCGACCGCCTCATCGGTCTCGATGTGCGGTGCATGCCCCGTCTTTGCCGATGTCGACGCCGTGACCGCCACGATCGACCCGGCCGATGTCCTCGCCAAAGTCACCCCGAAGACGAAGGCCGTGATCGGCGTCCATCTCTACGGGCAGCCCTGCGACGCCGGGGCGGTCCGGGATATCTGCGACGATAAGGGTCTCGTCTTCATCGAGGACGCGGCCCAGGCCCACGGGGCGGAGTACCGCGGGAAGCGGGCCGGGGCGCTCGGCGACCTCGCCTGTTTCTCCTTCTACGCGACGAAGAACCTGGCGACCGGGGAGGGCGGGATGGTGACGACGGCATCGGACGAGTATGATGCACGTCTCCGCCGGATCATCAACCACGGCCAGAGTGAGAAGTACCTTCATACCGAGCTCGGCTACAACTACCGCATGACCGATATCAACGCCGCGATCGGGAGGGTGCAGCTCGCGAAACTCGGGGAATTCAACCGCCGCCGGCAGGAGAACGCTGCTTACTATAGTACCTATATCACGGCGCCCGGGCTCGTGCTCCCCTCGGTCGCGCCCGGCCGGACCCACGTCTGGCACCAGTACTCTCTGCGGCTCACCGATGCGTTCCCCCTTTCGCGGGATGAGTTCATGGCGTACCTCCGCGAGCGCGGGATCGGCTGCGCCGTCCACTATCCTGTCGCCCTCTCCCGGCAGCCCTACTACGCCGGGGCAGCGATCTGCCCGGTCGCGGAATCACTCGCGGCCTCGGTCCTCTCGATCCCGGTCCACCCCAACGTCACCGACGAGGCCCGGGCTTACGTCTGCGAGACCATCAACGGGGTGATCTAGATGGACGCAGGCGTCATCGGCACCGGCGTTATGGGCAGGAACCATGTCCGGGTCTACTCCGAACTCAAGGAGGTCGGAACGACCTACGTCTACGACCTGAACACGAAGGCCGCCGAAGAGGTCGCCGCCGCCACCGATGCGGAGGTCTGCCGCTCGATGGAGGAGCTCCTCCGGAAGGCCGACTGCGTCTCGGCCTGTGTACCGACCCCCTACCATTTCAAGACGGCGGGAGATGTCATCGCCGCCGGGGTGCACACCCTCATCGAGAAGCCCCTCTGCCTCACCGTGCGCGAGTGCGAGCAGTTGATCGGGCAGATCCCCGAGGGGCTGACCGTCGGCGTCGGGCACATCGAGCGGTTCAACCCGGTCGTCACCGAGGTTGCCCGGGTCGTGCAAAACCCCCTCTACGTCTCCTTCCACCGGCACAACCCGGCCTCGTCACGGGTGAGCGGGTCGACGGTCGTCGAAGACCTGATGATCCACGACATCGACGTCGCCTTCAACGTCCTCTTCCCGGAGCGGGAGTACACCCTGACGGCGAGCGGGACCGGAGACGTCGCCGCGGCGCTCGCGGCCTTCGGGAGGACGCCGGTCTACCTCTCGGCCTCCCGGAAGTCCTCAAAGAAGGTCCGGTCGCTCTACATCGAGGAGGAGGACCGGACGATCGAGGGCGACTTCATGACCCAGGAGGTCTACGTCTACAAAAAGCCTGAGATCTACGGGCAGGAGAACGGGCTCTACCGCCAGGAGAACATCATCGAGAAGCTCCTGGTGAACAAGGTCGAGCCCTTAAAGATCGAACTCTCGACGTTCATCCGGGCCGCCCGCGACGGCAAGCCCTTCCCGGTCACGCCGGCGCAGGGGCTCTCAAACGTCCGGGTCTGCGAGGCGATCTCCCGGAGCCTTGCGGCATGAAGGTCCTCTCGGTCGTCGGGGCCCGGCCCCAGTTCGTCAAGTGCGCTCCGGTCTCCCGGGAGGTCCGGAAGGTGCACGAGGAGGTCCTCGTCCACACCGGCCAGCACTACGACTACCTCCTCTCGGAGGTCTTCTTCCGGGACCTCGGGATCCCGGCGCCCGACTACCACCTCGAGATCGGGTCGGGGAGCCACGGCGTCCAGACCGGCCGGATGCTCGCCGCGATCGAGGAGGTGATCGCGAAGGAAGAGCCGGAGATCGTGCTCGTCTACGGGGACACGAACTCGACGCTCGCGGGAGCGCTCGCTGCGGCGAAGATGCACGTGCCGGTGGCGCACGTCGAGGCAGGGCTACGGAGTTTCGATCGCCGGATGCCCGAGGAGGTGAACCGGGTCCTCACAGACCATTGTTCGGACCTCCTCCTCTGCCCGACGGCGACGGCTGTGCGGAACCTCGCGGCCGAGGGGGTCACCGCGGGCGTCCACCTCGCCGGCGACGTGATGGTCGACGCGCTCCAGCAGAACCTTCCTCTCGCAGAGGAGCGCTCCACCGCCCTTGCGGACTTCGGCCTCTCGCCGAAGGGGTATTTCCTCGCCACGGTCCACCGGGCGAGCAACACCGACGATCCCGCGGCTCTCCGGGCGATCATGGAGGCGTTCGCCCTCCTCGATGCCCCGGTGGTCTTCCCGGTCCATCCCCGGACGCAGAAGAAGCTCGCCGGGTACGGGATCGAGCCGGCGGCGAACGTCAGAATTGTTGAACCGCTCCCCTACTTCGATATGCTCGCCCTTCTCTCCGGCGCCCGTGCTGTCCTGACCGACTCCGGCGGCGTCCAGAAGGAGGCGTACATCCTCGAGGTGCCGTGCGTGACCCTGCGGGAGAACACCGAGTGGGTGGAGACGGTCGAGGACGGCTGGAACGTCCTCGTCGGTGCGGATACAGACCAGATCGTCGCGGAGGCGGAGAAGGTTGCAGGATCGCGCTCGCCGCAGTCCGCCCGGTTCGGCGACGGGCATGCAGCGGAGCGGATCGCTGCGATCATCAGAGAATATGAATCCTGAATATAAACCAGAGATGCAGACAATGGATGTGCCGGGTATCGATCACACCTAAGGCTTCCAGCGGGACTCCCCCTCGTCGGGGTACAAGCTCGCGATGCTCAACCGGGGGAATCTCCGCTCAAGGGCGAGGGGCCCGGACTTGAAGAGTTACTGAGAAAGGTCGCCGGGTGCGGCGCGGTGACCCTCGCCATCCTGACGCCTTTTATCGATGAGCGAGGAACAGGAAGTCGGGCGCAGCCTCATCCCCGGCACGACCGCGCGCGCGGCCCGGGGCAGTGGCGCGGGGATGGGGAGTACCTCAGACCTGGATGCCTGCCCGGGCAAGCGCATCCTTGATGGAGACGAGCTCCTTCCTCATCTCTGCAAATTCGTCGTCAAGGTGCTTTTTGGTATCACTCCGGAGCCCGAAAATCTCTTCTTTTGTTTCTTTGCCGACCTGGAGCATCTGGTCCTGTTTGTTCAGCATCTGATCCTGCTTGTCCAGCATCGTATGTTGTAACTGGAGGCCCTGGTCCTACTTCTCCAGCATCTGGTCCTGTTTGTCCAGCATCCGGCCTAATTTCGTATCCATGCTGTGCAGTACGTTCCCGGCATAACACAGCCACTCGAATATTCCCTCCTGGATGTCTCCCCGGATGATCTCAAAATCGGCGTAATCCCCTGTTGCTTCTTCCCACCTGACGGTGAACGATTTGACTGCAATGGGCCTTCGTATGATATTGATCTCGTTGATGAAATCCCGGAGATCCTTTTCGCTCCCCTCTGCGACGATCTCGACCTCCCCGGTATCGAGATTCTTCACGTACCCCGAGATATTCCGTTCGAACGTCTCGTTGTACACACGCTCCCGATAGCCGACCCGCTGGACACGCCCCCGTGCAGTGGCCACAAATCGTTTCATTCAATTTCACTCTGTATGGCGGACATAAATAGTTTCTCCGGACCTGCACTTCACCCGGCGAAGCTCTCTCCAGACCCTGCCTGCACCACAAAAGGGGGTGGCAGAAGACAGAATATCAACCTTGAAGACAAACTAAAGATGCAGACAATGACCGAGAACCTCGCAACACTTATCCAGAAACACGGCCCGATCCGGAGAATCGGCGTCTTCGGCATGGGCTACGTCGGCATCCCGGCGGCAGCGCTCTTTGCGGATGTGCCGCACATCGAGCACGTCTACGGCTTCCAGCGAAACTCCCCCTCGTCGGGCTACAAGATCACTATGCTCAACCGCGGTGAGTCCCCGCTCAAGGGCGAGGAGCCCGGACTTGAGGAACTGCTCGGAAAGGTCGTCGGTGCGGGGAAGTTCTCCTGCACATCGGACTTTGCGAAGGTCGCGGAGTGCGATGCGGTGACCCTCGCGATCCAGACGCCGTTTAAGGACAAGAAGGATCTTCTCCCGGACTTCTCGCCGCTGATCGAGGGGCTCCGGAACGTCGGGCGGCACCTGACGCCGGGGACGCTCGTGGTGCTCGAGTCGACGATCACCCCCGGCACGACCGCCGGGATGGCCCGCGAGATCCTGGAGGAGGAGTCCGGGCTCGTCGCCGGGAAGGATTTTGGACTGGCGCACGCCCCCGAGCGGGTGATGGTCGGGCGGCTGCTCCGGAATATCCGGGAGCACGACCGGATCGTCGGCGGGATCGACGATCTCTCCACGGCACGTGCCGTGGAGCTCTACTCACCCGTTCTCTCGACCGGCACGGTCATCCCGATGACCGCGACCGCGGCCGAGGTGACGAAGACCGCCGAGAACACCTTCCGCGACCTCCAGATCGCGGCCGTGAACCAGCTCGCCCTCTACTGCGAGGCGATGGGGATAAACGTCTACGACGTCCGGGCCGGGGTGGCGTCGCTCGAGGGCGAGGGGATCACCCGGGCGATCCTCTGGCCCGGTGCCGGGGTCGGCGGCCACTGCCTGACGAAGGACACCTACCACCTGGAGCGGGGCGTGCAGGTCCTCGGGCGTGGGGAACTGGACTTCCCGGCCGGCCGGGAGTCCCTCTACACCCTCGCCCGCGGGATCAACGACTTCATGCCCGAGCACATGCTGCATCTTGCGGAGTCGGCGCTCGGTGTGGTCGGGAAGGGTCTGAAAGGATCGAAGGTTGCTCTGCTCGGCTGGGCGTTCATCAACGACTCCGACGACGCCCGGAACACGCCGGCGGAGCCGTTCCGTGACGCGGCGCTCGCCGCCGGTGCGGAGGTTGCCGTCCACGACCCCTGGGTGGACCCAATGACGTCGCCGGACGCCCCGCCCGGGCTCTCCCGGGACCTCGAGGGGGTGCTTGCCGGCGCAGACGCTGTTGTAGTGTTTGCCGGGCACAAGGAGTACCGGGGGCTTCTCCCCGCACGGGTGAGGGAGCTCTCCGGGTCTGCGCACCCGGCGGTCGTGGATGGGCGGAATGTGGTGGACCCGGATGCGTGGATCGCAGTGGGGTTTGTCTACCGCGGGATCGGCCGGGGAGATAAAAACCGGCACGCGTTGCAGGGATAACACCCTAATTTTTAGTCTGAACTTTCTTCATCGTCCACCTTCTCCATTATAATGAAATTTTAGTCGGCCCATTTACCCTATGAAGTTGAGGAGACCGGCTTCTACCCAAACCGCTGCCGGGCCAGAACGAGGGCCCGATGAGCTAACCGGATGCAGAACGCTGCTTCCTCTTCGCAAACAAGCGATCCGCTATACTGGACGTTGTGCCTGGCAACCCGGAGTTTATCAAAGGCGTTCAGGAGATTGGCGATCTCGGGGTCATCACCGGATGTATGCCGTACTGCGGTAATGAGACAGGCGTGGCTCCGCTCGACGTAGCCTGCAGCATAGAGAAACGTCCGGACACTATGAAACGCACTGTTGTACGCGGCAAGATGAGCCATCTCATACTCTTCGATCGCCACATTCTTCTCCGCCGCCCGCAGGAACCTCGCCGCGGATGCGAGAGAACCGGGAACACGCTCCAACGCTCCTGCGTCGGAGCGGATAAGGCCATGGTCTATGCACTCCCGCCACCTCATAGGCGAGCCCCCGCAACGAGGATGTGGTTCTGCAAGACGCTCGCGACAAACGGGTCGCCCTCTTCTTTCATCCGCTCCCACCGGTAGTAGGGGACGATCGTCAACTGCACCTCACGGCCGGTCTCCGCCTCCAGTGCCGGCACCCGGCCGTGATCGACCCGGCTCTCGTCGCCGATGATCAGGATATCGATGTCGCTCTGCTCATCGAAGGTCCCCGCCGCAGTGCTCCCGTAGATCGCGACCGCGATGCTTTCGGGCGCGAGCTCTTCGATGCCGGCCCGGACGAGGAGGAGGACCATACAGGCCCGCTTCAACTCCCGGACGGTAAAGGAGTCGTTGTCGAGGGAGAGGAGCCTCGCCGTGCCCAGACGCGTGACGGTGAGCAGCCCGTCCCGTTCGAAGGCATCGGCATATGATTTGACGCTTCCCGGACTGACCCCGATCTCCCGTGCGAGTTTATTGATGTGGATCTCGCCCGTGGGGTGGATGAGGAACCAGGCGAGGACCCGGAACCCGACGAACTTCTCGAACTCCCGGAGCATACAATATATTGAATGATCGTTCAATATATTAAATGAATGTGGAGCACGAGCTCCCGCCCCGGAGGATGCCCGGGCAAGTTCCGGGCGTCGCGGTGGTGGAGGTGGTCGGGGAGACGATCCGCGGGCTCGAAGATGTCGAGATCTCTTAAGGAGGGTCTGGTCGTGGCGGAGGAGGGGGAACGTGCCATAGGTCAGTCTGGAGAAGAGGAAGTAATTAAAGAGGGGCCGTGCGCGGGCCGAAAGTGAGGGGGAAAGAGTCCCCCTCACGCCTATCTGGCGCTACAGTCTGGCACTCCGACACAGAGCCTACAACGGCTGTATCACCAACGACCTCGCCACCGGGCCGGCCGGGTGAACATCGAGCACCTCCTCGATCATCCCCGGGTGATGTTCATCGAGGGGAGCATCACGGACCTCGACCTGCTCGCGGAGACGCGATGGGCCGAAGGGCTGAAGCAGGAGCACCCCAGGTACGAACAGAACTTGAGCACCGAAGGTGTGAACGTCCGGAACTTGAGAAACCCAGGGGTTTTGAGGGCGGAGCGGTGAACCGCGCGAGGAGCTCCTCCCCGGTTCACTCCAGCGCGCAGCCGTCACTCCGGGAGGAGGCGATCCCGGAGCATCGCCCGAACCAGATCCCGGTACCGGTTCACGACTAAAAGGTCGTCCTGGAGCACCCCGTAGACCTCGTCCAGGTCCAGCCGGCAGTAGAGGTGGACCAGAACATTCCGAAAGCCCGCGAGGTCTGAGAGCCGGGCCCCGAGGTCTTCCGGGATCAGCCCCTCATCACAGAGGATCATGAAACTCTCCCGGTAGGTTTCGGGCCGCCGGGAGCTCGAGGCCGCGACCAGATGGTTGGCGATATCGATCGATGCCTGGATGCTGACGAGGAGCGCATGCAACACCATATTCCTCTTATCGCGGTCGGCCCTCAGGTCTTCGAGGGTGATGGACCGGTAGCGTTCCCAGTCTCGAGCTGCCTCGTCCAGTTCCCGGAGGTGGGTGAGGACCCCTTCGTCCCTGACCATTCTCAGGCCCTCGTGAGCAGAACCCGGTCGAACCAGTCGAGCGTATCCGCATAGTCGAGGTACCGGGAGAGCACGCCCGCCTCGTACCGGATCCTCCGCTCTCTGTCGCGCAGGAATACGGGTCGGCCGCTCTTGATGACCTCGTACTGGAAAGAGACCGGGGCGGTGTTGAGGATCTTCACGTCAGCCTCAAAACGGTAACAAAACCCTCGCTCAAGCTCCCGCTCGACCCTCGCGCGAAACCGCATCGCCTGGTAGGGAGCGGGCTCGCCGGTGACGAGGATTGCCACGTCCACGTCCCCAAAATCCCCCCTGCAAAACGTTCCGAAGACATACCCCACCTCGATCTCGTCAAACCCGGCGAGGACCGTGCGGATGGTGCGGAGAACCTCTTCTTTCTCTTCCGCATCCAGCAGGTGGCGTTGTCTCATATTATCGTATCTCTTCCCGCATTGCATATCATTCTTTCCCGCTTACCGGCAGATCCTCTCCTTCCCGTCGCAGGAGAGGGGCGGGCATCACTCATGAATCAACATTCCTCTGTAGACCGGGAACGTGAACTGCAGTTCCTCACCGATCGGTATCGTTCCCCGGTTCCTGAATGGCTGATCCCGTATGGAAGACGCCGCGGGGGAACGACGACGCTTCTTGCTCGACTCCTGCAGGCAGTCCCGGGCTTTTGAATGTGACAGGAACGTGACAATCACATTCCGGGTCATGTTCGATCTATCGGAGATAGACATACCTCCCCTCAAGGCCGATCTGCGGTTCTTCCTCCAGGAGCTGCTGCATCAGCCGGACTGCCGGATACTCGTCCGGGATACTTCCGACCGAAGAGTTTGGGAGAGGGTTCTCCAAAAGAAACCTTGAGTATATGCGCCGGTTCTACCTTGAATACTGCGAATCGGCTCCCCGGACACTGTCCGGGGGTCCGGTGCGGCCATTCCCGTCAGGCAACCAATTGCGCAAACACTGTCTGCACGATTCACCCCCCGGTTCGCTCTCAGCTGGTCTCACCGTGAAATAACTCTCTTTTTGTGAGGACAAGCGTTTTGCTCACCCCGATGTCTCCCGATCCGGCGCCAGCACCTTCTTCCACAACTATAAATAGTACACTCCATAGTATATTACTTATGAGTGTCTTCCTCAACCGGGGCCGGGAACTCTCCCACCTCCATGAGCGGTACAGGAGCGACGGTGCAGAATTCATCGTGCTCTATGGCCGGCGGCGGGTCGGAAAAAGTGAACTGATTGACCAGTTCCTCCGTACCGCCACAGGAATACATCTAGTCGCACGGGAAGAGTCGAAACACCTGCAGCTCCGGAGATTTTCTGCAGACCTAAGCGCTTATTTCAAAGATCCATTTCTTCAGAAAAACGGTTTTTCTGACTGGGACAGCTTTTTCGAGTACCTTATCCAGCACGCGACCGATCGTGTCGTGATCGCCATCGATGAATTCCCCTATCTGATCAAGGAGGACACCTCACTTCCCTCGATGCTTCAGGAATACTGGGACAGGCGCCTGAAGAAAACCCGGATATTTCTCATTCTGTCGGGGTCGAGCATATCGATGATGGAGTCCGCGACCATGGAGTATGGGAGCCCTCTTTTTGGCAGGAGGACGGGGCAGATCCTCCTGCAGCCCCTCCGATTCATCCATGTGCTCGATTATATAGGGAACATGAAGAAGGCGGTCGAGTTCTACGCGGTCTTTGGGGGGACGCCGGCATACATCATGGCCGTCGATCCGGAACGGGACATTCTGCAGAACATCGAGGAGAAGGTGATGAGAGAAGATTCGTTTCTCTTCAGGGATGTGGAGTTCGTGCTCAGGGCCGAACTTGTCGAACCGAGGTATTACTTCTCCATCCTCTTCTCTCTTGCAGGGGGAAACCACCGGATCGGGCTCATCTGCAATGATACCGGCCTTTCTAAGAGTGTCGTCAACAAGTATCTCTCGATCCTTATCGACCTGAAGTTGGTGCACCGGCGCATTCCCGTGACTGAAGGCCACAAGAGCAGAAAGGGGCTCTACTTCCTCTCGGACAACCTCTTCGACTTCTGGTTTTCTTTCGTCAATCCCCATCTTGATATGCTCGAACGCGGCAATGCCCCACTGGTTGTGGACCAGTACGTACGGCCGCAATTTGCGCGGTATGTCGGAAAGCACTTCGAGGAGATGGTGATGGATCTCTTCGATCATATCAACGGAGAGGGTTTCCTGCCGTTCGTGTTCACCAGGATCGGGGGCTGGTGGCACCGCGGGGAGGAGATCGATATCGTCTGTCTTGCTGAGAACCCGTACCGGATCCTGTTCTGCGAGTGTAAATGGCAGGATGGGGTCGATGCCGCAGAGGTCTTTGCGGGGCTGCGGCGGAAGGCACCCCTCGTCTCCTGGCACAACGACCGGCGGAGCGAGTACTTCTGCGTCGTTGCGCGGTCGTTCTCGCGCAGGGCCGAAGGGGAGGGGATCTCTCTCGACCTCGATGATTGCACGGCGCTCATGGAACGTGGGCGGAGAGGCAGGGAGTGAGTCTCCCCGCCCTGACGGATGGGGCCTCCTGCCACGTTCCATGAGCGCCGGTAAGGCGCGTTAACTCGCATGATGTGGGGTATGTCCGGCGGTTGGGCTACAATAATCGGCTCCGTGGTGGGCGCAGTTCTCGCGGTATTGGGTGGATTCTTTTTTGCCTGCTTTGAGGATGCACGGAAAATGACTGAGCGTCGTAAAATTGTTGCAANNTTTTTCGGAAATATCTCTGTAATCCTATTAGAATCGAAAGGCCAAGCGGATCGCAGTGCCTAAATTTTATAGGCACATTACGCCTCAGTAAGCCGGACATAAAAGGGAGAAAGGAAGCGAATAATGGTGAAAGGAGCCACTATCGTGAGAATAGATGGTCCCGTGCGCCTAATCGCTACGGGAGGTTAGGTTGCAAATGCGTTACACTTTGAGGTTGAGCAACTTCGCCACCGGCGGGACCGGCTTCATCGATTCGAACCTTGCGG
Source organism: Methanoculleus marisnigri (assembly GCA_002503885.1). Taxonomy (GTDB): domain Archaea; phylum Halobacteriota; class Methanomicrobia; order Methanomicrobiales; family Methanoculleaceae; genus Methanoculleus; species Methanoculleus marisnigri_B. Next base: position 11,473 of record DASQ01000057.1, read on the forward strand.
ACACAGTCGCACCTTGACGGTGCTCCTGCTCCCCTCCTCGCGGAACATCGCAAGCCGCACTTCCGGTGCTCAAGCTCCCGCCCTGCGGCCGGTCGCTTCTGGCACAGCACCACGACGTCGTCATCATCGACAACCTCGCCACCGGCAGGCG
>DASQ01000035.1:0-3812 GCA_002503885.1 Methanoculleus marisnigri
TCAAGCTGCCCCTTGCGGTACAACTTCAGCAGTTCAAAGTAACTCTTGTACGCCTCTTCAACGGACTTCAGGGCCTGCTGAGCAGGGTCGTTGTGCAGAAGGCTGAAGTTCTCGTTCGGCCTGGATTGGGCGTAGGTGCTGCACTCTTTGTAGGGGAAGTCCTTCTTCCGGGTAAACGGGAGGTAGGATCCGACCAGGATGTCAACCCCCGATGTAAGATCCGGCCGGAGGCCCAGAAGGATCTGGCGGTTCTCCTGATGCGTGGCATAATGCTGTCGGACGTTGTACAGTCCTACATTGTACATGCTTTTTGCATGGTACGCGAGCGTGTCGAGGATCCAGAACGTCTTCTGGGGAAGGCGCAGATAGTTGCTGACGACTCGCAGTGCCATTACCTCTTATCTTGGGGGCTCATCTGTCTATAAGATAACTCCCGCGGGGCGAAAGTGTACGGGGCGTGATGCGGGCAATTCCTCCCCCGGTTGAAACCGGGGGCCTCCTTGCCCGTCGTATGTGAAGGCTTTGAACCGTAGACCCGAGAGGAGGGATATCGTCCTGGATGGTTCTCCAGATGATGGCCCTGTTGATCCCGAAATAGGCATGGATCAATTTGTCGCGCATACCGGTCATCTCGCTCCAGGGAAGAGAGGGACAGTTCTCCCTGACGCGTCGGGGAATACACTTCGTCGCCTCACCGATCACTTCCAGCGCTCGCGTGACTGCGTAGACGGTCTTGTCGTCCTCGAAGAACTCCTCATAGGACATTTCCCGGGTGAAGATTGCAATCTTCTCGACGGCGTCAAGAATATCGTCCAGGTAATCAAGGGTGTTCCGCGGAGCCGTCATACGTAGATAACCTCATTCAGGATACGGCGGCCGATGCGAGGCTTGAGCGCGCTCTTTTCGACCAGGTCCACTTTTTTGCCGAGAAGTTCGGAGAGATACCGCTCAAGCCTGAGAAACCCGAAGATCCCCGGCACCTCGGAGAACTCAACCAGGATGTCCACGTCGCTTCCCTCGTGCTCCTCGCCGCGCCGGCACGAGCCGAAGATGCCGATGGACCCGACATGATAGGTCTCCTCCAGGTACGCCTTCTTCCCCCGGAGAATGCCGATGACCCTCGCGCACTCCCCGCCGGCCTCGCGGGTGATGGTGTCCATCCTGATCGGGATATGGGCCTTCCCATCTTGTATAGATATCCCCGCCCCGGTCCGCAGATGTGGCCAGGCAGGGGCCGCCCCGAACCATGGGCGTTCCCCGACGGAAACCACCAACAGAGCAGCATACTCGACACGCTGTCCCCGCGGAATGCCGAATGCACATTGCGGCACATGTGCAATTTGTCCCACACGATCCCGTTATGGACAAGCAGGCGTGGAAGATGCAATTAATATAGTGCCCGGTAAGACTCTACCAGAGGAAAGGGAATGCAGGTTGCGAGTGCTCCTGACGGCACCATCTACATTGATGGAAAGGTTGTAACCGCGCTGGACCGTTTTGTGGCCTCGGTGACGGAGATCATCGAGCGGTATACCCGCTACGTGATCATCAGCGGGTACGTTGCAATCCTTTTTGGAAGGGAGCGCCTGCAGGTCCGGGGGAGCAGTATGGAATTGAGGTTTGATCGCGAGAAGAACCGGCAGGAGCGGCTGGCCTTTGTCCGGAGACATGCCCTCTGGGTCAGGGAAGTCCCAAACGAGGTCTGGAGCCGCGAGCAGGCCGATCTGATCGACGCGTTCTTTGAACATGCCCAAAACTTCGCTCTTTCCCGGTCCGAGTACCTCCGGATGCACCGGGTTGCCCGGCACCGTCCCGAACCGGTGCACGGGTAACTTCCGGCCGGGCAAACGGAGGGCGGCCGGCTGCATGGTGGAGTGTATCCATTCCGGATCGGGATGTGCGCCTCCCTCTCGAATATAGCTGTCCCGCGGGCACGCTCAAAGAAGAGGAAACACCCCTGAGAGCAGCATCCCGTTGCTCCAGAACCTTTTTCACCCATTGGTTCAAATATGTTCCACGTGGAACAGAATGTATCCATCCAGATCGTTGCTCTCCTGCTCAGGGGCGACTCGCACCCTCGCAAACTCGCAAAGGAACTGGGCATCTCGCACACTACCGTGCTACGGAAACTTAAGGGTCTTTTAGATGGGAATGTCGTCGACTTCAGGATAGAGGGAAAGAACAGGGTCTATTTCTTAAAAAAAACCATCGAGGCGCGGGTTCATGCCTATATGGCTGAGTGGTACGCGCTCGGAGACCTGATCGAAGAGGCCCCCCATCTTCGGTCCATTGTCAGGGCGGTTGCAGAGAGAGAGGACATCCCGCTTGCCGTACTCTTCGGCAGTTATGCGAAGGGGACCGCGGATCGAAAGAGCGATATCGATCTCTACATTGAGACGGACGACAGAGAGGTGAAGCGAGAGCTGCAGCGAGCTCACTTGCGGCTCAGCGTGAAGATCGGACCCTGGGACCCGGAGAATCTGCTGATCCAGGAGATCGTAAAGAACCACGTCATCCTGAAAGGAGTCGAACGTTACTATGAAAAGACAGCATTTTTTGCGTAAACTCTATCGTGAAGGGAAGATCCAGATCGTTGAGCCCAGCCTTCAGATCCAGGAGGCATATCGGAAGAAGTCGGAGAGTTATCTCACCTCGGCAAAAATTCTGCTCGAAAACAAGCGGCTTGAAGAGACTGTATCGATGGCATACTATAGCATGTATTACATGGTGCTGGCCCTTCTCTTCAAGACCGGCATAAAATGCGAGAACCATTCCGGCGCAATGGTGCTTCTTGAACATCTGTATGGTCTCGACAATTGCCGGATCGTCGCCGCCAAAAAAGACCGCATCGATAAGCAATACTACGTAGACTTCGCGATCACGGCAGAAGAGGTCCATGACTCCATAGAGGAGGCGGAAGCGTTCTGTGCAGACCTGTACGATTTCATGGAGCGGTTGCACCAGGGCGATATCTCACGTCTCAGGGAGGAAGCAGTGCGGCTCCTGGATGGCCCGGACGAGTGACCTCATCGAGGGCTGCGGTCTACCCCCGCGTGTTGTTCCGGGAGATGCCGGGCGGAGATCTCCTGCAAACCGTTCACGGAGCGCCTGCAGGTCAGGGAGGAGCCATATGGAATTGAGATCTGATCACGAGAAAGACCGGCAGGAGAGGCTGGCTATTATAAATCACCGTGAATGAACGTGCGATATGGAGTCGGTAAGAGTTCTGCTTTTTGTTTATACGGACATCAAGAACAGTTAAGAACGCAAGCGCACGTTTGTCCACCATGAGGCGGAATGTCACAGGTCTAACTCCACGAACTCGTTCGTGGCCATGACTTCTTCGATATCATCCGTGAGCCGCTGTTTCTTTACCTTCTCCACCAGCCTCGCGAGAGTCTCGTCGAGTGTCTCGCCCGGGTGCCTGAGATCCAGGATCTGGTTATAGGTCTCTTCCGATACGGGGATGTTCTCCGCAACAGACATTGAATCTTGATCTGTGCGGATCATGGATATACTTTCTTCAACCGGACGGGAGGGGTGGAGAAGGCAGGGGTAGAGCGGCTGGCCGCAGGGTACGATGTTTCAACGGAATGCGACGGGCCGAAGGGCTGGAGCAGGAGCACCCCCGGTGCGAACGGAACTTGAGCACCGAAGGTGTGAACGTCCGGAACTTGAGAAACCCAGGGGTTTTGAGGGCGGAGCGGTGAACAGCGCGAGGTGTTCCTCCCCGGTTCACTCCGGGAGGAGGCGATCCCGGAGCATCGCCCGAACCAGATCCCGGTATCGGTTCACGACTAAAAGGTCGTCCT
>DASQ01000035.1:3975-4660 GCA_002503885.1 Methanoculleus marisnigri
TCCAGTTCCCGGAGGTGGGTGAGGATCCCTTCGTCCCTGACCATTCTCAGGCCCTCGTGAGCAGAACCCGGTCGAACCAGTCGAGCGTATCCGCATAGTCGAGGTACCGGGAGAGCACGCCCGCCTCGTACCGGATCCTCCGCTCTCTGTCGCGCAGGAATACGGGTCGGCCGCTCTTGATGACCTCGTACTGGAAAGAGACCGGGGCGGTGTTGAGGATCTTCACGTCAGCCTCAAAACGGTAACAAAACCCTCGTTCAAGCTCCCGCTCGACCCTCGCGCGAAACCGCATCGCCTGGTAGGGAGCGGGCTCGCCGGTGACGAGGATTGCCACGTCCACGTCCCCAAAATCCCCCCTGCAAAACGTTCCGAAGACATACCCCACCTCGATCTCGTCAAATCCGGCGAGGACCGTGCGGATGGTGCGGAGAACCTCTTCTTTCTCATCCGCATCCAGCAGGTGGCGTTGTCTCATATTATCGTATCTGTCGAATAACAAGGTGGGATTGGTCCCACCCCGTCTTCCAGGAACCCACCTTGCGACTTTCACCGCAGTAGGCTCGCGCATTCCTCTACCCATTGCTGGGCAGCAACGCAAAATAGGATAATGTAGTTTGAATCCATGGTGTTTGTCGTCTCATGCGTTCCTTTCTGTCGAGGAAATATTTCCTGTCAAGATACGGAT
>DASQ01000055.1 GCA_002503885.1 Methanoculleus marisnigri
GCGAGGACTGTACCGGAGTGCTCTGGGCACCCTGATCAACGCCGATGTCAACGGCGCTCTGAACCATTTACGAAAGGTAGCCGGTGATTCCGTGATCCCACGGATAATCGGTAGGGGCCGCGTCAACCGGCCCGTGCGAATAAGGACGTCTTTTGAACCGTCAACCTTCGCACCGATTAAATTGCAGCCCTGTGCCCCACAAGGGCCCCCGCTGCAAGCCCCCGGTTTTAACCGGGGGTAGTTGACGCGGAAGACTCAGATCAATGCGATTAGGGTCTTCATTCAATGTCGCGGAATGTCGTACGGTATTACAATTAAGTATACGTCTGCTGGATAGGTTAGGATATGAGACTGCGTGTAGTGCTCGAACCCAGTGAGGATGGGGGGTATACGGTCTATGTACCAAGCCTTCCCGGCTGTATCAGCGAAGGCGATACGAGAGAAGAAGCATTGGATAATATCAGGGAAGCTATTGAGCTGTATCTTGAAACCGTTGAGGATGATCTCGTTTTCAGCGAAACAGCCGAGCAGGTTGAGATTGCTGTATGAGCAAGGTGCCTGTTCTTGATTATGACAGAGTCGTCATTGCTCTTCAAAGGGACGGGGGGGTTGTCGTCCGTACACGGGGTAGCCACATTCGACTGCATAAGCATCTGCCGGCTAAAATACTGAAACTGACAGTCCCTATGCACAAACCAATCAAGCGCTCAACGCTGTCGCACATTTTAAAACAGGCCGATATGACGGTCGAAGAATTGAATGATCTGCTCTAGGCCGGCGCATGTGAGCGTCAACTCCGGCAGGCTACGTTGACCGACACTCGATCTCCACAGGACCGGGCTCTCCTGGGGGGATGCCCGGTCTGCCCTTCACGAGAAAAGGGCTAACCCTCCCCCCTACCCGATCAGCTTCACCAGCCCGTGCCGGGGCTCCAGCACCTCGCAGCCGCTCCCGCCTATCACGTCACCTTGATATAGCCGTGCCGGGGTTCGAGCAGGTCCCCGCCCCGTTTCAGCTGCTCGATGGTGTGCTCGATCTTGTCGCGGGAGAAGCCCTGCTGCACCAGGATATCGAGCACTTCATCGAGCTTTGCCTGGCCGCCGGAGTCGCCGGAGATGTTCCGGATCGCCTCCTTGACCGACCGGATGATGTCGCGCTGCGACTTCATGACGCCGGTCACGAGCTTGTCGATGTCGAAGCTCCCCGTCTCGGCGTCGTAGGCGACCTGCCGGAGACAGACGTCCACGATCTTGAGGATCCGATCGGTATCCTCCGTATCGATGGTGGTCGAGAGGCGCATCCGGGCGCTCGCCTCAGCAAGGCGGACCAGCGCCTCGAGCTGCCGGGCGGTGACCGGGACAGGCTTGTTCCCGCTCGCGAGGTCCCGGAGCCGCATATAGTAGGAGATCAGCGCATCCTGGGCCCCGTCGGAGAGGATGGGGAAACAGGTCCGCTTTGCATACGCGATGTACTTCCGCAGGAGCGTCGGGTCGATGTCGGGGATGACGGGCGCAAGCGCCCGCTGGATGTAGGCGTCGTCGACGTCGGGCAGCGGCGCGTATGCGTGCTGCTTGATCAGTTCGCCGACGGAATGAGTCTTGATGATGTGGTGGGCGATGGCCCCGTCGCGCTCGGCCTCCGGCTGGTCGGTCATCACGAAGATGAGGTCGAACCGCGAGAGGAGCGAAGGCGGCATGTCGATCTGCTCGCCGATCGGGACGAACTGGTCGAACCGTCCCAGTTTCGGGTTCGCCGCACCGAGGAGCGCACACCGGGACTTTAAGGTCGCGGTGATGCCGGCTTTTGCGACCGAGATCGAGTTGCCGCACCAGATCGGGATGCCGTTTCGCCGGACATACAGAATATGGTTTGGGACCTCGAGGCAGTAGATCGTGCCCTTATACGGGCGCGTCTCGATCTGCCGCTGCCCGTTCGAGTTGACGTTGGGCTCGTTCTGGCCGTCGCGGATGAAGGTCACCTGGAAGATATCGTGGGTCGCGGTCGAGGTTCCGCCCCGCGGGTTGGGCGCGACGGTCCCGGCCTCCCGCATGAGATGGACGTTCCCGGACCACCCCTTCTTCAGCAGGAGTTCGGTGACGTCGTCGGCTAGAACGTTCGAGGAGGTGGTGTACATCGAGACCCCGGTCGTCCTGTCGACGTAGCCGTCCCCGAGCATCAGCGCGTCGAGAAGTATCTCGATCTGCTCCGGGGGGAGGCGTTTGGCGTAGTCAGGGACGTACTTCTCGTGACATTTTCCGAACGGCGCAAGGTGTGCCGCGAGCTGCTTTGCGTTGATTGCAAAGTTTGCACCGTTGTACGAAAAGCGGAACGGCAGCCTCTCAAGACACTGCCGGATCGTTTCGACCGACTCAGGAATCTTCTGCGATATGATCACGCGGTAGGGAACCTGCGTCTGGTGATGCCGCTGGACGGACCCTTCGGAGAGGAAGTAGCCCAGGAACTCAAGCCAGTCATCCATTCCGATGCGGATGGGCTCGGTGAGCTTTCCTTTTGAGTTCTGGTTCGCGAACTTGAGAACGGGCGGGATCTCGTAGGTCTCCTGCCGCTCCCCCGTCCATACGGCGTTCTTCTTGAATCGCATCCTTTTATGGGTGGGGACCTCGTCCATGCGGATGAGCCCGAACCCCTCCCACTCGTCGGCCCGCCGGTTCAGGTTGACGTACATCCGGTGGTTCGGCGTGACCGCGAGGTCCACCTGCCGCGACTTGATGTAATACAGTTCCCCGTCGTAATCCGATGCCACAAAACCGGACGGAGCTGCGTACTCAAGCCTGCCGTCGGGAGAGAGCGTCGCGACACGGTCGTCTGAGGTTACATCCCGGAATAGTTTCCAACCGCCCTCCGTAAGGACTTCGGTCACGTCGTCGTAGCACTGCTGCTCCATTGCCTCATGGAGCGCGCTCCGGTCCTCTTTCGCCATCTTGTCCAACTCATCGACGGCTGCGATCCCCATATCGGCGAGGACCAGCGCACCGGCCTCGAGCGTCCAGCGGCCGTCGCCGAACTCGTCCTTGACGGCCGTCGCCGTCAGCCCCGCGGATGTCGACGACTTGCCGCTCGTGTAGATCCCCCGCGGCGAGAGTTTCACGACGTAACGCAAAATTTGACTCTTTGCGATACCCGGGTCGCCGACCAGAAGGACGTGGATATCGCCGCGGAGGCGGGAGCCGTCCGGCATCTCCTTGGCGATGCCGCCGAAGAGCTGGAGCGCGATCGCCTCTTTCACGTCGTCGGTGCCGTAGATCGTCGGCGCGATCGACCGGGCGATCTTCTTGTAGATCGAGGGATCGCGGGCGAGCGCCATGATCTTCGTCTCGTCCTCCTCGGTGATCGAGACCTCCTCGAACTCCTTCTCGCCGACCTCGATGGAGTTGCACTCCAGGTAGATGTCAAAGAGCGTGCTCTTCTGGCCGGAGTTGACCCTCTGCACCGATCGCAGGATGCCGTTCACCACCACCCGGTCGCCCGGCGCGACCATGCCGGTGAGGTCGTCGGTGACATCGATATCGAGCGTCTGGGGCTGTTCGCCGCCCCGGAGACCCTCGGGCGACTCCTGGATCCGGAGTTTCTGGGCGTCGACGAACCGGCACCGGTTCATCACCAGGTCGAGACGGGTCTTGCGCTCGCAGTTCGGGCAGAAGTCAGGCTCGTCGAACCGCCCGTAGCCCTGGGGGACCGGCTCGGTGTTCTTCCCGCAGGAGCGGCACCGGAATACCGCGCTGACGATCCGGGGGCGCACCTCGGTCGTCTTTCTGAGGATCCCCTCGATGCCGATGAACGTGTTGATCTGGTCGGCCCTGATATCCCGGACGTCGGTCTTCTGCGGCAGGTTCGTGAACCGGATGTTGATCTGCTCCGGGCCCTGGCTATCTTTCAGTTTGACGAGTTTGTTCTGGACAATCGCGTCCCGGATGTCCCCGAGCACCTTGCCCGGGCTCCGCAGGAGCTCGAATGCGAGCCTGTTATTCAGGATCTTTCGAAAATCGATGGTGAGCGACCGCTTATGGGGGTACTCGCGGGAGAGCTCGGCAAGCTCCCGCTTGTACTGCTTCTTTAAGAATTTCGTCCACTCACCGACGACGTCGGTGACCTCAACGGTTACCTCTTCAGTCACGGCAGACCCCTCACCGGTGCTGCCCTGCGGCGAGGACGAACCGGGCGAGCAGCGCCTCCATCTGGATGTCGCTGCTTGCTCCTTCGGAGAGACGGAAATCGGTCTCGCCGAGGGCATCGATCAGTCTCACTTTGAGCGTCCGGTTGATGTCGCGCTGGACCAGCGCCCGGTAGCACTGGTTGATCAGCTCGTTCGGGGCGATGCCCCGGCCGCGCGTCAGTTCGGAGAGCGCCTGTTCCGCCTCATCGAACTTTCCTGCTATCGAGAGGTCGAGGAGCTCGTTGATCTCCGACGGGCGGGCCGTTGCGGTGATCTCGTAGATCATCTCCTCGTCGATGGTGGGCCGGAGGATGGCGGCGCCCTGCAGGGCGTTGATTGCCTTCCTCATATCCCCGGAGGCGACATAGACGATGGCGTCGAGCGCCCCCTCCGTGATGGTGAGGCCTTCGGCTGCGGCAATCCTCCGGGTCTCCTCGATGACCGCCTCACGGTCGAGCGGCCTGAACCGGTAGATGGCGCACCGGCTCTGGATGGGGTCGATGATCTTCGAGGAGTAGTTGCACGAGAGGATGAACCGGCAGGTCCGGGCGTAGGTCTCCATCGTCCTCCGGAGAGCCGCCTGTGCGTCGGTGGTGAGCGCGTCCGCCTCGTCTAAGAAGAGAACCTTGAACGTCGCGCCGGCAAGCGGCGATGTCCGGGCGAACTCCTTGATCTGGTTTCTGACGACGTCGATGCCGCGCTCGTCGGAGGCGTTCATCTCGCGGAAGTTCATCTGCCAGGAGTCGCCGAAGAACTCCCGCGCGAGCGCCACGGCGGCGGTCGTCTTCCCGATCCCCGCGCTGCCCGTGAAGAGAAGGTGCGGCAGGTTGCCGGTCTTCACGTAGGATTGGAGGCGCACCACGATATCCTTCTGTCCGACCATCTCATCGAGTCTTCTGGGCCGATACTTCTCTATCCAGATGGTGTGGTTGCCGTCCATTTGCATAACGTTTGGTGCTCGCGCATCGTAAAAGCATCGACATCTCTTCCGGTGATCCTTTTTAGAGGGTTGAGGGCGAAGAGATAGGTACAGAGACCAGGGAAATATCACGAGTTTGCGTGGAGTTACGGCCAGCCGGGACTCCTGCACCGACATTCCTTGTTCCTTTCCTGAGGCGGACGGATTATGGAACCTGCTGGACGGGTATTTGCGCGGGAGTTCTCCGCCGCGCGGCATACGGTGGACTCCGGGGACGGCTCATACGTGGTGACGCCCGCTGGCGCCTGGTGCCGCCGCCTCTTCATCGTCGGCGCCCTCACCGAGAAGAGGGGGAGCGGCGACGTCATGCAGGCCCGGATCGCCGACCCCACCGGAACGTTCCGGGTCACGGCAGACTGGCAGAGCCCGGACGCGGTCGAGACGCTCGGCTACATCGAGCCGCCTGCGTTCGTCGCCGTCACCTGCCGGGCGACGCTCACCGGTTCCGGGTCCAGGGCATACGGAGTGTTGGACGCCGAAGCGATCAACGTGGTGAACCGCACGGTTCGCGACCACTGGGTGCTCGCGACCGCCGGCGCGATGCTCGATCGCCTCGAAGCACTCCGGGACGGCGGCGACGAGCGGGCCGCGCCCGCTCTGCGGCTCTACGGGATCACGGACGAGGATATTCGCGACATGGCCGGGATGGTGCGGACGGCGCTTGCAAGCATCCGCCCGGATATCGCCCCCGGCGATATCGAGCCCGTCGTCGGGCGTGACCTTCTCCTTACCGCCCTCGGTGACGAGGGAGGGGCCCGGGGCATCAGTCTCGACGCCGCCGTCGCCGCGGGGGTGCGCTCCGGCCTCTCTGCCCGGGACGCAAAGAGGGCGCTCGAAGAACTCATCGCCGCAGGGGAATGCTACCTGCCCGCATCGGGTATGATAAAACTGATCTGACACGATATGCACCTTCATTTCATCGAGAACGGCCCGGCCCTCCTGATCGAGCAGGACCAGCGCGTGCTGGTCGTCGCCGACCTGCACATGGGCATCGAGTCGGGCCTCGAACGTCACGGCGTCCACATCGCGAGCCGGAGCGCCGCCCGGGCCGACCGGGTGATCGCCTGCATCGAGGAAGCAAAACCCGACCTTCTCCTCCTCCTCGGGGACATCAAGCACAACGTCCCGGTCACAAGCAGGCAGGAATACCGGGAGCTCCCCGGCGTCCTCGAGAGGTTCCGGGACCGCGTGCCGATCGCCGTCGCCCCCGGCAACCACGACGGGGGCATCGGACAGTTCCTCGACCCCGGAGAACTCCTGCCCTCCGGGGGTGCGCTCATCGACGGTGTCGGCTACCTCCACGGCCACACCCACCCCGCCCCCGAACTCCCCGGCCACCTGATCGTCCTCGGCCACCACCACCCGGTCGTCTCGCTCGTCGACTCCGTCGGATGCGCCGCACGCGCCCGGCCGGCCTACCTCTACTCGGGGTTCGAAGGGCCTTGCCTGGACCGCACCCGGCTCCTCTTCGTCCCGGCCTTCAACGAGTTTGCCGGCGGTATCGACGTCGGGCGGCTGCACAAGAGCGGGCTTGGTCCCCTCTCCCGGTGCATAGACATGAAGTTCGCGGAGGTGTTTTTAGCAGATGGCACGTACGTCGGCTCCCCGGCCACGCTCTGCCCCGCAGGCAACGGCTGACCTCCTCGACCCGAGGGTGCGGGAGGTCGTCCGGAAACGTGGGTTTTCCGGGTTATCCGAGGCCCAGGAGCAGGCCATCCCACGGCTCCTCGCGGGAGAGAACCTGATCCTGGTGGCGCCGACCGGCACGGGAAAGACCGAGAGCGCGATGTTCCCGGTCTTCGACCGGCTCCTCGAGACCGCCGGCGCCGGGTTCAAGGCGCTCTACGTAACCCCGCTCCGGTCCTTAAACCGGGATATCCTCACGCGGATGGAGTGGTGGTGCCGGGAGCTCGGCCTCTCCGTCGGGGTCCGGCACGGGGACACGCCGCAGAGCGAACGGCGGAAACAGGCGCTGAACCCACCTGATCTGCTCATCACCACGCCTGAGTCCCTGCAGGCGCTCTTCATGGGCAAACGCCTCCGGGAGCACCTTAAAAATATCCGCTATGTCGTCATCGACGAGATCCACGAACTCGCTGACAGCAAGCGGGGAGCGCAGCTCGCGGTGGCGCTCGAACGCCTGGCCGCCTACGCGGGGGAGTTCCAGCGGATCGGCCTCTCGGCGACCGTCGGGAACCCGGACGATATCGGCAGGTTCCTCTGCGGGGCCCGGGCGTTCTCGCTCGTGGAGGTGCCGGTCGCGAGCCACCTCGATATCAGCGTCCGGTTTGCCGGGGAAGACTTCGCCGCCCAGACGCGGGCCGTCGCGGGCTGCCTGGATGCGCCCGGCTCCACCCTCGTCTTCGTCAACACCCGGGTGACCGCCGAGGCCCTCGGGCACGAACTCTTTTCCCGCGGCGACGTCGAGGTCCACCACGGCTCGCTCTCGCGGGATGTCAGGGTCGATGCCGAGGAGCGGTTCAGGAAGGGCGAGGTCCGGACGCTCATCGCCACATCGTCGATGGAGCTCGGCATCGATATCGGGCATATCGAGCACGTCGTCCAGTTCGGCTCGCCCCGGGAGGTCTCGCGCCTGGTGCAGCGGGTCGGCCGGGCCGGCCACCACCTCGATGCCGTCTCGCGCGGCACCGTCCTTGCGACAGGGTTTGACGACCTTTTAGAGTCGCTCGTGATCGCACGCCGGGCAAAGGCGAACGAGTGCGAGCGGATCGTCCCGCCCACCGGCGCCGCAGACGTGCTCGCGAACCAGGTCGCGGCGATCGCGGTCGAATACGGCGAGATCGAGATCTCCCGCGTCCGGGAGATGATCGAGCGATCGAGCGTCTTTGCCAGCTCGCGGCCGCTCCTCGACGCCGTCTGCAGCCAGATGGCGGAGCACCGCCTGATCCGGCTCGACGGCTCCCGGATCATCCGGACGGGACGCGCACGGCGCTACCTCATCGAAAACCTCTCCATGATCCACGACGAGCGGAAGATGGAGATCTTCGATATCGTCTCGCGCCGCACGGTCGGGACCCTGGACGAGTCGTTCGTCCTCGGCTGGATGCACACCGGCGCGGTCTTCATCACCAAGGGCCAGCTCTGGCGGGTTCTCGAGATGGAGGGGGGCAGGATCACGGTCGAGCCGGCCACCAGGGCGAAAGGTGAGGTCCCGACGTGGGAGGGGGAGCAGATCCCGGTGCCGTTCGCCGTTGCCCGGGAGGTCGGGGCGCTCCGGAGGACCCGGGCGTTCGACCGCTACTCGAGCGTTCCCGGTGCGATCGCCTTTGCGGAGCGGTCGCTTGCCCGGATGGACGGGGGCAACTACCCGGTCCCCTCGGACCGCCTCATCACCCTCGAGAACGCGGACGAGGGGGTGGTCTGCAACGTCTGCGGCGGGCATAAAGCAAACGAGACGCTGGCCCGGGCGCTCTCGGTCCTCCTCTCGGCCCGCTACGGGACGACCGTCGGGATCGAGGTCGGCGCCTACCGGTTCCTCCTGCGCCTGCCCGACGACGTCCGGGCGCTTGAGGTGCAGGAGACCCTCGCCGCGCTCGAACCAGCGCACCTCCCCGGAATCCTGAAACTCGCCCTGAAGCGGACGGCGCTCTTCAAGTGGAAACTGGTGCAGGTGGCCAAGAAGTTCGGCGCCATCGATGCGGACGCCGACTACGAGCGGTTCAGCATCCACCGGCTCATCGACCTCTTCGACGAGACCGTCATCGCGGCCGAGGCCTACCGGGAGCTCTTCAGCAACTCCATGGATGTGGACGCGGCGCAGGAGATCCTCTCAGGCCTTCGCGAGGGCCGACTTGCCGTCACCACAGGAAGGCTGAGCCCGCTCGGGAGCGAGGGGCTCTCGTCGTCAAGGGACATGATCCCGCCGCCATTGGTCGACCAGGCGATTATCGGGACGCTGATGCGGCGCCTTGAGAAGGAGGACGTCGTCCTCTTCTGCATGCACTGCCGGAAGTGGAAGAGCCGGACCGTCGTCGAGCGGGTCCCCGACCGGCCGCAATGCCCGCTCTGCAGCGCCCGCCTCATCGCGGCGCTGAAACCCTGGGACGAGCAGTTCATCCCGGCGATGAGGAAGAAGAACAAGTCCGAGGAGGAGCAGGCAACCGAAGTCCGGTTCCTCCGGAACGCAAACATCGTCCTCTCGAGCGGGAAGAAGGCGGTGACCGTCCTCGCCGCAAAGGGCGTCGGCCCGGAGGCGGCGTCCCGGATCCTGGCCACCCTGACCGAGGGGGACGCCTTCTACCGGGAAGTCCTCAAGGCCGAGCGGAATTATGTGAAGACGCATAGGTACTGGTAGGGTTTTATTCAGGCGAGGGAGACCGGAGTTTTAGACAAACCCGGTAAACTGGACCGTGGGAGTATCGCCACCAGGGGAGGGGCTGACGGGGAGGGGGGAGCATCCCCCCTCCCCTGTCTCTACTCGTCAACTGACGTCTACAACCCCCACCCCACCCGGCCTGCGGCCTCCTCCCCCGCCCCCCGGGGCGGGGGCAGTGAGTGGCGATACCCCCACGAAATCCGTGCGTGAGAGTTGCGGTGATTCAAGGGACGACGTTTTGCACACTCCAAGTACGATTACCCTCAGATGCGAGCACCAAAAAGACCCGCTTCAGGCCCGGATACTCCGCCGGCACATACGGGCAGGACGTCCTGATAGGCGAACCAGACCCCGACTAAAAATCAGGGGCCCCTGCCCCCGGCAAAAAGAACGTATCGCGAAAAACAGTTTCACATTATAGTTTCGAGCCGCTGCTCCAGGAAATCAAGTCCTCTCTTGATATCCTCGATAGTCTTTCCGCCGGTCAGGATGATCTTGCCGGAACTGAAGAGAAGGGCGACGATCTTCGGGTCCTCGATGCGGTATACAAGCCCCGGGAACTGCTCGGGTTCGTACTCGATGTTCTCAAGGTTGAGCGTGATGACCACCTTGTTTAAGTTGATGTACCTGCCTATGTCGTACGAACAGACGATGTTCGTGACCGCGACCTGCGGCTCATCGTAGGTATCGACGCCGGCATCCCGCAGCGATTGCATGATGAGCTCAAGGCCGTCGTGGAGATCCTGGTTGTTCCTGATGCCGGTGAGCACCACTTTTCCCGAGGAGAATATCAGGGATGCGATCTTGGGCTTCTCGATGCGGTAGACCGCTCCGGGGAACCTCTTCGTATTCAGTTCACAGTTTTTTATTTTATCCGATACCATTTCGAGGTCGATCGAGCCTGCAATCGCCCCGGAGGCAACGATGTTCTCAACTTTCAGTGACTCGTATCCCTTCTCAGCCATTGATATAAGTATCGTTTTTTGAACCATAATACTAATGGGTAATCTTTATGCCTGTTCCGGATATGGTCGAATAGGGAGAGGATGTTACCATCCTCCCCCCTTCCAGGAACTGTACGTGCGCCTTTCAGCGCATACAGCTCGCGCATTTCACTACCCCGCTAAGGGCGGCAACATTGCGTTGCCTTTGCAATCCGGGTCTGTAGCCTATTAACGTCCGAACTCACGTTGTCCCAGTCAATGGAGTTCCATTGCCGGGCGAGTTCCCTGTCAGTATGCTTCTCGCCGTTCGGCGTCGTTGAATGACATACTTTCACGGGTATACGTCGAATAACAAGGTGGGATTGCTCCCACCCCGTCTTCCAGGAACCCACCTTGCGACTTTCACCGCAGTAGTCTCGCGCATTCCTCTACCCATTGCT
>DASQ01000056.1 GCA_002503885.1 Methanoculleus marisnigri
CCCTTCCACAAGTTCCGGCAGAAGCTGAAGAGCAAGTGCGAGGGGTATGGTATCCGGTTCGATGACTCGCACTCCGAGGCATACACCTCGCAGGTGGACGCTCTCGCGCTCGACCCGATCCGAAAACCGCCCTATGGGAGGAAGCGGCGGATCAAGCGAGGACTGTACCGGAGTGCTCTGGGCACCCTGATCAACGCCGATGTCAACGGCGCTCTGAACCATTTACGAAAGGTAGCCGGTGATTCCGTGGTTCCACGGATAATCGGTAGGGGCCGCGTCAACCGGCCCGTGCGAATAAGGACGTCTTTTGAACCGTCAACCTTCGCACCGATTAAATTGCAGCCCTGTGCCCCACAAGGGCCCCCGCTGCAAGCCCCCGGTTTTAACCGGGGGTAGTTGACACTGCTTCTCCACTCGCACCACTACATGTGCCGGATTATTTATACGTTCTGGGACCGGCCGGAAACGTCTATACAGCAGCCGCTCTGGCAACGGCAGGCAGGAGCAGCGCGTTGACCGCATGGCAGATGCCGTTCGTGCACCACGCATCGGATTCCACGACCGGCACGTTGTTGACCAGCACCCCCTCCGGCGCAACCTCCACGGTCAGGTCTCCCCCCTGGAGCGACCGCAGGGCCCGTATACCGAGCAAGTCAATCATGGAGTGCACCCCCGGGACAATATGGTAATTCAGGACGCTGGCGAGCCGGTCGGCGTTCTGGCGGATCGCATCGAGTTCTGAGGGGGATATTGCCCGGAAAGCATCGTCATCCGGGACGAAGAGCGTATAGGGCCCTTCGTTGCTCAACCGCTCTTCCATGCCGGCTACCTGTACGAGGTCAAGGAACGTGGCAAACGATCCGGATTCCCGTAGAGTCGCGAGGATACTCTTCATACGAACCAACTCCCGGCGGGAGAAGATAAAGGTAAGGGTGGTCGGGCAGCAGGGTTGAGCCTGAGACGAGAGCCGCCGCCTCAGACCAGTTTCTTCACCCGTGCCTCGACCGCCCGCGGCATGAGCACCCGGTCGATGATATGGTAGATGCCGTTCGTGCACTCGATGTCGGGCTGGATTATGGTGGCGTCGTTGAGCCGCATCGCCGCCACAGGTCCCGTAATATCCAGGTGATCCCCCTGCAGGGTCCTGATCGCCTCCATCTGTGCAAGCTCCTGCACGGTGAGTTTGCCCCGGAGCACATGATACAGGATCATACCCGCGAGCCTCTCCCGGTCGTCCGTGATAGCGTCCAGCACCTCTCCGGCGAACCCGGAATACGCCTCATTCGTGGGGAACAATGCCGTATACTCCCCCTCCCCCTTGAGGAGCTCCGCCACCCCTCCGGCCTGTATCATCCCGATTGAGGTGCTCAACCGGTCGTCTTCCCGGGCTGTCTCAAAGATACTCTTCATAGATATGCCTCCAGATGGACACCCGGATCATTTAGCCCAATATATAAAATTACGTTTATACCGGCACGGGCTCCCGGGATGGCCGGAGAGGGAGATAGGGCCGGATTGCACACCCATCCCGGCAGGCGGCAACGAGGGGAAGCACCCCGCACCCGGCGGGAAAGAAAGGGATTTTTGCCGGACCCAAAAGTTCTGTCAGTCCGGGCTACTTTGCAGCGTAGGCCTCGAAGGCCTGCGAGAGCGTCACGAAGGGGATGCCGTCAAGGGCGTGGATGATGCCGTTGTCCGCCTCCATGTCCCCCTCGAGCACGACGGCCTCGTCCACCTGCGTGCCGCGTTCGGTCTTCCTGACCGCGATGACGCTCCCTTCCACAGTCTGCACGACATTCCTTGAGAGCAGCGATTCAAGCGTGCACTTATGCCCGCCGATCGTGAAGAAGTCGATGAGATGCGAGAGCATCTGCTTATCGTTCAAGATCATCGCCCGGTTCGGCTCGGGGATCGCATCCCATGCCGAGTCGACCGGAGCAAAGAACGTCATCGGCCCCTCGCCCTGCAACGTCTTCTCCTCGCCGAGGGTCTGAATGATCTCGATGAGCCGGCTGAACCTGCCGTCATTCCGTAATGTATCAAAGATCTTCGCCATACCAGGTACCTTCCTGTAAGGGCCCTTCGTGGTAGGTTATTGTATATATGGATTATTATACTGTGAATGGCATAGATAACAGGAGATACGCGCCTCCGTGCCCGGGCCGGGCGGCAGGCGGCCCTCGATCCCCGGGAAGAACGGGTACATCCGGTTTTTTTTGGACCGGCAATGCCGGCCGGGAGAAACCGGGAGTTCGGGCAACGGGAAAACCGTCACTCCCCGGTCAGGTCGCCGATATACCGCTCGAGGAGTTCGACCGCCTCCCACTCCCGGGGGCCGCCGCACTTCCGGGCGAGGCCGGTGTGGTGGTCGATCAATCGTTTAAGCCACGGGTCGCGCTTCCCGACATACCGGGTGGCATGGACCGTCGCGTCCACGACGCTTGCAAAACCCCGGTTCACCGGGTGCAGCCGCAGGTCGAGCACCTCCTCGTGGAAGGGGACGAGCCGGACGACGATCGCCTCGTCGCTCGACCGCTCCACGTCCGCGGCAAACGCAGCCCAGGCCTCCACGTCGCGGAGGCGGCAGACGACCATCCCGTCGATCGCCTCCCGGACGAAGGCCTCCTCGGGGAGGTCGTCGAAGGCGGTCCGGACGTAGATCACCGGGTCGAAGACGAAGTTCGCCACCACCCAGCGGTCCCGGGCGATGTTCCTCGCCGTATGGCTCCCCCGGAAGAGGACCATGTGCAGGGAGCCGCTCCGGTTGATGATACCCATGGGGGCGGCGTTGCCGTCGGTGGTCGCGATGACCTCGTTGATCCCCTCGCTCAGCAGTCCCATTGCCATCCCTCCCCGAGCGCCACGTATATTCCGGCGATGGTGATGTCGGCGATCGAACCCGGGTTGATGCCGCCGGCGATGCACTCGGCGTCGAAGGCACACAGGTCGCGCCCCCCGCCGAGCACCTCGGCCGCACACCGCATCGTCCTCTCCGCCACCGCCTCCCCGTGCTTCTTCGCGATGAAGGTATCGGGTTCCGACGCAAGGAGGTCGAGGAACGCCGCGACGATTGCCTGCCTGCCGTGACCGTGCGCATGCAGCAGGTCCGCGCACCGGCGGGTCAGGGCAAAGCCGTTGGTCCACTCCCGGGCGACCATATCCCGGGGCGCCGAGTGCGCCATGATGTCGGCAAGGGTCATGCCCCGCTCCCGGATCGCGGCGATCGAGGCCGGGTCGTTCACGTCAAGGTCGTCGCTCTCCGGCATCCGGACACTGGTGAGGCCGAACGCCGCGTAGAAATCGATCGCGTCCTCGACATCGGTCCCGGAGACAATGCGGCGTGCTCCGTCGATATCTCCCCCGAGGACGAGCGGGATGAGGAGGATGAACGCCCCGAAGTGGGTGTTTCCCCCGGCGTGGCCGGCGGTGAGCGTGACCGCCTCCCGGATCAGGCTGCCGACCCGGCCGCCGGTCCTCTCGGCCGCATCAAAGGCGGGTCTCGCGAGGATGGTCGAGGCAAGGAAGTGCTCGAGACGGGTATCCGAATAGTCATGGCACCGGTCTACGTTCCCGGGTTTCGGGTAGGCGCAGACCTCGAGCATCATCGCCATCTGCGCACGTTCAGCTCGATCCATCGACGGTCTCTTCTCCATCGAATACCCTGTGCAGTATCTTCTCGGAGAGGCGGTGCTTGCACCGCATGTACTCCCGGGCAGAGAGGCCTTTACTCTCCAGCGTCATGTTGCGGAACATGCAGGGAGAACTGATCTTGCAGCACCAGGCAAGGCTCCCGAAACAGGTGTTCTTCCCGTCGTCGAGCGGGGTTCCCTTCACCGCTTCCTGTTTGATCTTCAGGTAATCGTTCCGGGAGAGCCCGATCTTCTCGAGGGTCGGGATGAGGGGGCAGTTCTTCACCGGCATGCAGCAGAAGGTGAGCGCCCGAATATCGCCGCCGCGGCAGAGCTGTTTCGGGGCGTTGTACCAGCCGCCTTCGTCGGCGGACCGGGTGATGGCGGCATCGAGGCCGGCGAGCGTCCAGGGATCGGACTGCCGGGCAAGCGAGACGAGGTCTGCCCCATGCGAGAAGGCGTCCATCGCCTTATCAAAGGTGTTGATGGAGTTGTTTGCAATCAGCATCAGGGGGGAGGCGTTGCGGATCTGGCGAACCTTGTTGTGTCCGAAGTCCATCAGGTCCACGTGGAGGATATCCGCCCCCGCCTTCCAGACGGTGCGGGCGAGGTCGGCGTCGTTCGCGGCGACACCCGCCCGCATCTTCACCGAGACGGTCACGTCCGCCTCTTTTAAGGCCCGGACGATCTCCACGAGTTTTGCCGGATGTTTGAGGAGGTGCTCGCCGCAGCCTGCGTCAAGCATCGCGGGCTGCCGGCAGTGGGCGTCGATCTCGTAGACCACGCGGTTCTCAAAAGCTTCGGCCACCTCGCCGTAGGCTGCGGGAGTGCTCCCGCGGAGGTTGATGCCCGTAACAACGTCGCTCTGTTCCAGGGCATCGATCTCTTTTCCCAGCGCTTCCAGGGGATCGTCGTATACAAACTCTTTCCGGCCCCCCTCTGCCATCTGCCGGCTTGCATCGAGGGTGGGGCCGTCGATGGAGTAGCCGCCGATGAAGGCGGCCCCGACATGAGCGGCCCGCTCAAGAACGTAGGCCGCATCCACGATCCCCGCCATGGATGCGATTGCTATCGGCGTTTTTACGACTCGATCGTTTATGAGGAGTTCAAAACGATCATATGCTTCCATCATGCTTCTCCATCCGTTGGTAGTGAGAGAGGATATTGATTTGTATCCAGCCCGGGAAGATCGTACTCCTCACCGGAGCGGTTGAGCGCACAGCAGAGCCGGAAATCGTCGATAGAGATGCCGGGCACGTTCCCGTAATACCCGAGCACCCTGCTCCAGGGCATGAGGTATGCCTCCTTCGCCCTCCCTGCACCGAACCGGAACTCGACTTGCACTCGATGGCCGGGTAGTAACGGGGGTCGAGGGAGTACTGAGTATTGCATTTGCTCTGCTTGAGCCGGTAGGCAAACCCGTGAGCCTGCCGGTGGGCGAAGAATCGGTTGATACAGCAGGTGATCTCCCGTTCGAAGTTTGCCATCACATAGGTTTTGGAGCGGGGCCTTAAAAATAATCGGTAATTATTTTAATATAGTGTCGTAGTACCTTGTAACATATGGGTAGAATTGGAATGTTACTGGTCGGACATGGCAGCAAACTCCCTTACAACAAGGAGTTGATCGAGACCACCGCAGGGCTCATCGCCGAGAAGACCGATGAGTACCTCGTCAAACCCGGCTTCATGAGCCTCAACACCCCGACGGTAGTGGACCAGCTCGAGGCGTTCCGGGGCGAGGATATCGACATGCTCGTCGTCGTCCCGCTCTTCCTCGCGAAAGGCGTCCACATCAACCAGGACATCCCCAAACTCCTCGGCCTCTCCGAGGGATCGCGGATCGGCACGTTCCAGTTGAACGGAAAGACGGTGCCGCTCGTCTACGCAAGCCCCATCGGCAGCGACCCGCTCCTTGCCGAACTGATGCTGAAGAACGCGTCCGACGCGATCGCGACACTGAAGCCCTGAAGGAAATGCGAGTCCTGGTGCTGGATACCATCCACGGCGGGGCAGAACTCGCCGTGGCACTCCGTGGTGCCGGCCACCAGGTGGACGAGGTGGACGTCTACCTTGGACAGGCCGGCATCTCCATCGAGGAGGCACTCGTCCGCACCTACGATCTGGTCACCGCACCGGTCCACCTCGACCCCGATCACCCTCTCCTCCGGCGGCACGGCCCCGCGGTCTCCCACCACGAGATGGTGAAGTGGGTCCTCGACGGCCGTCTCCCGCACCCTTTCATCGAGATCACCGGAGCACGGGGGAAGACCACCACCGCCCACGCTCTCGCGGGGCTGATGCCGGGCCCGGGCATCCTGCACACCTCGACCGGGACCTACCGCTACCCGGAGCGGGAGCGGCTCTGGAAGAAGAGCATCACGCCTGCCTCCCTGATCGTGGCGGCGCGTGAGGCGGAGCGGATCGGGGGCTGGCTGGTCGCCGAGGAGTCGCTTGGGGTTACCGCAGCCGGAGACGTGGCGGTGCTGACCTCGCCGGAGGACTACCCGGTCGCCGCGGGGAAGAAGCAGGCGATCGTGGAGAAATGCCGGCTGCTCTCCCGGGCACGGACGGTCGTGCTCCCGCCGGGGATCGACCTGTCGGGAGGGGTCGCCGCCGACGAGATAGTATCTTTCGACGGCCAGGTCTGCCGCTACGAAGGATGCGGGATCGCCGGTACTTTTGCAAACCCGCTCTGCACCCTGGCGGGATACCGGACAGCGCTCTCACTCGCGGCCGCAACCGCCTGCGTGCTCGGAATCGATCCGGCGCCGCTCGCGGAGTTCGCTGCCCTGCCCGGCCGGATGGCGGCCCGGCGAGAGGGGGACCTCCTGATCGTTGATAACGCAAACAGCGGGACGAATATGGCGACCACCGCTGAAGCCGCCCGCTACGCGAGAGAACTCTCGGGCAGCGAAACCCTGACGCTCGTCATCGGCGAGGAGGCACGGGCGGTCTGCGAAGGGTTCTCTCCCGGGGACGTCCGGCGGGCGGTATCGGCGGTCGGGCCGACGGCGACCGTCTACGTCGGGGAGGGGCATGCCGCGGCGACGCTGGAAGCGGGGCTCGCTCTCGCCCGGAGCATCACTCCTGCGGGGGCAATCGTCCTCGCAGTAAAGACGTGGAGATAGACTTATGGACTACATTCAACCGAGACCGAGTTCAATTGTCGCGGCGCTCTACACCGCCCGCGACCTGGGGGTGGACGTGGCGATCCTCCACGGCCCGTCAGGCTGTTCGTTCAAGCACGCCCGTCTCCTCGAAGAGGACGGCATGCGGGTGCTGACGACATCGCTCGCCGACAACGAGTTCATCTTCGGCGGGCACGAGCCGCTCATGCGGGTGCTCCGCTACGCTGAGGAGACGTTTTCACCCCGGCGGATCGCGGTCGTCGGGACCTGTGTCTCGATGATCATCGGCGAAGACCTCCAGTCCGCGATCCGCGACGCCGCGATCGCCACCCCGGCGATCGCCGTGGATATCCATGCCGGGTTTCGGGAGAACATCGACGGGGTGATCGCGACGCTCGAGCCCGCGGCGGCCGACGGCTGGATCAGCGTCGACGAACTGGAACGCCAGCGCTACCTCCTTTCAAAAGCAAACGAGGTGGAGCGGCTGCGGGGAGCGGCGTCCCGGACCTACATCGAGCCTTCGCGGGGCGACCTCAAGCACGTCGCGGCAGAACGGCTCGTGGAGCTCGCCGATGAGGGAGCTACGGGGGTTGCGGTCATGAACGCGAAGAAAGAGACCGCCTATATGTTCGCCGACGAACTCCTCGGGCTCCACGATGCCTGCCCGGACGCCGCGATCACGTATCTCGCAAACCTCGAAGACCGCGGTCTCCCGAAGGTGCGGGACGACGCCGCCCGGATCCTGGCCGGTATGCAGGACAGGGGGGTCGACCCCGAACTCCTCGGAGCGCTGGACGAGTACGGCGCAAACGGCCCCGCCATCGGGGAGCGGATCCAGGAGATTGCGCCCGACTTCGCCCTCCTCGTCGGGGTGCCGCACGCCGTCCCGCCGGAGTATACGCAAGGTATCGAGGTCTTCTCGGTCACGAACGGCCCCCGGCAGGTGGCGCCGCTCCGGGAGCTGGGGCACCGGCACGTCGTGGTCGAGATCGACCTGCACCCAAAGACCCTCGGTGTCCGGGACGTTGTCGAGAGCGAGTTCGGGGCGGTCCTGCGGAGCATGCGATGAAGTCCTTCCTCGTCGCCGGGGACCGGTCCGGGAGCGGGAAGACGAGCATCACCCTCGCGCTCTCGGCCCTTCTCTCGACCACCCGGACCGTCCAGACCTTCAAGGTGGGGATGGACTACATCGACCCCTCCTACCTTGCGGGGGTGACGGGCCGGCCCTGCCGGAACCTGGACGGCTACGTGATGAGCCCGGGGGAGGTCGGTGCGGTCTTTGCGCACGGCTGCCGGGGAGCGGATATCGCCGTCGTCGAGGGCGTCAGAGGGCTCTTCGAGGGGGCGGAGGCGCTCACCGACCTCGGGAGCACGGCCGCGATTGCCAAGCAACTCGACCTGCCGGTCGTTCTCGTCATCAACGCCCGGAGCATCACCCGGAGCGCGGCGGCGATCGTGAAGGGCTTTTTGGCCTTCGATGCGGACGTCGATATCCGCGGAGTCATCTTAAACAACATCACCGGCACCCGCCACCAGGAGAAGGCGGTCCGGGCGATCGAGCACTACTGCGGCATTCCCGTCGTCGGCGCCATCCCCCGGACGGCAGAGATGGAACTCGCGATGCGCCACCTAGGTCTCGTCCCCTACCGGGAGGGGCAGGGAAACGAGGCGTTCTTAGACCGGATCGAGGTGGTGAAGCGGATGATCGGCGATCACGTCGACCTCGACGCCCTGCTTGCGCTCGCCCGGGAGTCTCTACCGCCGGCGGAGGAGGGGGCCATGTATGCGGCTTGCGATCCGGACGTCCGGATCGGCGTCGCGCTGGACGAGGCCTTCAACTTCTACTACGCCGACCTCTTCGATATCCTGGCGTCGTTCGGCGCTGAGGTGGTCCCGTTCTCCCCGGTTCACGACCGGCTGCCGGAGGCCGACGGCTACATCCTCGGCGGCGGCTACCCGGAGCTCTTCGGCCCTGAACTCGAGGCGAACACCGCGATGCGGGAGGGATTCCGCGAGGTCTCCCGGAACGGCACGCCGATCTACGCGGAGTGCGGGGGGCTCATCTACCTCACCGACCGGATGGTCCTCGCCCGCGGGTTTATGGATGCGGATACGGAGAAGGCCTATGAACTCGCCGGGGTCTTTTCCGGCGAGACCCGGATGCCCGAGAGGCGGATGCTCGGCTACGTGGTAGGGACGAGCGCGGCCGGGAGCCTGATGGGCGAGGCGGCGTTCAAGGGTCACGAGTTCCACTACAGCAGCGTCCGCCTTGCACCCGGGACGCACTACGCCTACCGGCTCAGCCGGGGGAGCGGCATCGAGGGCGGGTGTGACGGTGCGGTCAGCGACCGGACGCTCGGGAGCTACACGCACCTCCACCCGGTGGCGAGCCGGGGAATGCTCGCACACTTCGTGGACTGCTGCCGGACATAGGCATGAGCGGCGGGGAGGCCCCCGCACTATTTTTACCGGTCACCGCAGGGTGGTCCGACGGTATAAAACGCAAAACATACAAACAAACCGGAACCATACTGGTTGCATGATCATTTACCTTGACGGCAGATACGTCCCCGAAGAGGAGGCGAAGGTCTCGGTCTTCGACCACGGTCTCCTCTACGGCGACGGCGTTTTCGAGGGGATACGCGCCTACAACGGAAGGGTCTTCCGTCTTGACGAGCATCTTGCACGGCTCTACGACTCGGCAAAGACGATCGACCTTGCCGTTCCGATCACGAGAGAGGAGATGGCCGAGGCGATCAAGGAGACCCTGCGGAAGAACAACTTAACGGACGCCTACATCCGCCCGATCGTGACGAGGGGCAAGGGCGACCTCGGCCTCGACCCCCGGAAGTGCCCGAAACCGACCGTCATCATCATCGCCGTCTCGTGGGGCGCGATGTACGGCGACCTCTACGAGAAGGGCCTCCGGGCGGTCTGCGTCTCGGTCCGGCGCACCCCTCCGGAGTCGATGCCGCCGAACGTCAAAAGCCTCAATTACTTAAACAACATCCTCGCGAAGATCGAGGCGAACTACCGCGGCGTGGACGAGGCGATCTTCTTCGACATCCACGGCAACGTCTCGGAGGGGTCGGGGGACAACATCTTCGTCGTCAAGAACGGCGTCATCATCACCCCGCCGACCCTGAACAACCTGCGCGGCGTCACCCGCCTGGTCGTGCTGGAGCTTGCGGCGTCGATGGGCCTCACCCTCCTCGAGCGGAACCTGGGCTACTTCGATCTCTACGCGGCCGACGAGGTCTTCGTCACGGGAACCGCGGCGGAGGTCGGCCCGATCCGCGAGATCGACGGCAGGGTCATCGGGAACGGCAAACCCGGCCCCATCACCCGGCAGTTGATGGCGGTCTACAAGACCGCCACCCAGAAGGAAGGCTCCCCGATCAACAGGTGAGGAACTCCGGTCTCCGGCCGGCCCCCCGGGCCTCCTCCGGCACAACTTTTTTATCCCCGGGCATCGAAGTTGTATGGCACGTTGTGCATGCTGCTATAGTGTAGGGGCCAATCATGTCGGCCTTTCACGCCGACGACAGGGGTTCGAATCCCCTTAGCAGCACTCCCGATTTCGATTTTGTCCGATTTTTGAGACTCTTTACCCATTAGTCTTGAGTATAGGTCGTTAATCTTAGATTCAACATCAGAAAGACGTTTTTCAAGGGAGTCCGGCAGGAGAAACGCCATCGAAACGACGCCAAGTGACGGCACTACGTATACCGGTTCAATCGTCGTGCCGTTCGTCGACGTGAGTTTGGTCTCCTCGATGCCCATCATTTTGGGGATGTTGGGGCCGTGAATATCGAGATCGAGGAGGCCTGTCTGGTAGCCGTGGTTCGCAAGCGCCATTGCAAGGTTCGCAGCCACCGTTGTCTTGCCGACGCCCCCTTTCCCGCTCAGCACCAGGATGACGTGCTTGACGCTCACGGCAACCTTTTCAAACGGGTTCTTCTGTTGCTGTCCGGTATCCGGAGCGTTGTTGCTCCCGGTTTCGGCATTTTTCGTTGTATTGTCTGTTTCTACCATAACATACCCTCAAAATCTTATCTCCGGAGAAAGGACGATTCCGTTCACCGGTTACGAAGTGATTGTGAACCCACATGGGGGTTCTTCCTGAACCAGACCATGCAATATGGCTCGTACAATAAAGTTAACACTGTTAACAGAAAACAATATTGATGCTTACATGCCTGACCCCCATCCCGGTGTGAGACGATTCATGGCACTCATTGGATTTGCTCCCTGAACAGTTCTCCGCCGGGGAGGTGCGCCGGTTCTCTTTTTCGTGCCGGGTGATGACCGGCGAGCCGTACGCCGGGATGGTGCTTGCCCGGTTCCAGGACATTGCTCCTGAATGCGACGAGGCAGTGCGGAGCGCCTGGAACGTGAGGGCAAAAGTCAGTGCCGAGTCGGTCTTTGCCGGCATCGGGGAACTGATCCCCTATGGCATCTGGGTCTGTAAACCGGACGGCGCCGTGCTCTATCTTTCGGCCTCGTGAGGATGACTCTCGAGGAGTGCCAGCACGCCGGGTGGCTTGAGTCCATCCGGCTGGAGGATGCGGCGGAGGTGCTTGCCGACTGGAAGCAGTGCCTCAAGACCGGATACCGGTGGGATCGCAAGTTAAAGGTCCGGGACACCGACGGGGGATACCATATCGTCCTCTCCCGGGGGGTCCCCGTCCGGGACGAAACCGGCAGAATCACCCTCTGGGCCGGGGTTAACCTCGACGTCACCGCGAGAAGGCGCGCTGAACACCTCACCGCCGACCGGGCAGCACAACAGGCAGCCATCGCGGAACTCGGCCAGTTCGCTCTCGCCGGGGCAGAACCTTCCGAGCTGATGGATGCCGCGGTCCGGGAGGTGGCCGAGCACCTGGGGGTCGCTTACGCCAAAGTGCTGCGATACCTCCCCGACGAGAATGCATTCGTGCTCGAGGCAGCGGTTGGGTTTAACGGATGCGATGTCGGCACGAAAAGGGTGGAGGGGGGGACCGACTCCCAGGCAGGGTATACGCTCCTCTCCCATGAACCGGTGACCGTCCAAGACCTCAGGACCGAGACACGATTCCATGGCCCGGCCCTCCTCAGGGATGCGGGCATCACGAGCGGTATCAGCGTCATCATCCAGGGAGATAAAGCGCCATACGGGGTATTCGGGGCCCACACCCGGGAGCAGCGGATATTTACACGTGACGACATCAGCTTCGTCCAGGCGGCCGCAAACATTCTGGCACAGGGGATCGAGCGGAGAGCGGCTGAAGAGGCGCTCACGAAGAGCGAGGAGAAGTTCCGCGAGATCGCACAGCGGAGCTTCGATATGATCTACACCTGCTACACTGACGGCGGGATCTCCTATATGTCTCCGGCAGTGACCCGTATCCTTGGCTATACTCCCGCTGAACTCATCGGCTCCCGCTGCCGCGACTACATCGTCGAATAACAAGGTGGGATTGCTCCCACCCCGTCTTCCAGGAACCCACCTTGCGACTTTCACCGCAGTAGGCTCGCGCATTCCTCTACCCATTGCTGGGCAGCAACGCAAAATAGGATAATGTAGTTTGAATCCATGGTGTTTCACCAGATTCCATTTTCCTTCTTGTGTTGCCTTTGCAATCCGGATCTGTAGCCGATTAACAGTAGCTCGTACTTTCTTCCAGTTAATGGAGTTCCATTGCCGGGCGAGATCCCTGTCAGTATGTTTCTCGTCTGTTGACGTCGTTGAATGACATACTTTCATCGTTATACCTTCTTTCGTTGCTTTGGAGCACCTGTCCCACGTCAGCACCCTTTCAGGTCGAGGTAGTCGCCTCTATCCCACCCGTTACAGGCAGGCATTCGCTTCTTGGGATATCCTGTTCCGTCTACACCGTCTGTCGGCCTCGCGACCTCCATACCCCGAACGAGGAGTGTATACGGGTTTCCAAGTTCCATACCGGGGATAATTGTGAACGCTGTAGGAGCCATCTGTGAGCCGGGAATCGTGTGTCTGTCTGTCATCCTGTAGGGAATGCAGTGATGACCGATTTCCTCATCTTTGGTTCAGGCGTGGTTACCACCCTGGTTTCGCCTGTTGCAATTAACGACCCTTTGACGATGATTCAACATATGTTTCTCCATGGCGTTCTTTTCCTTGCAGATTGAACAGATCAG
>DASQ01000014.1 GCA_002503885.1 Methanoculleus marisnigri
GGTCGGCCCCGACGAGAGTGCCGAGCGTCCCGCTCACGTAGGTGATGATCACCGCCGCAGCCGTGACACCTCCCGCAAAGAGCGAGAGGATGAGCGCCGCAAAGAGTGCGGCAAGCGGCGGGATGAAGAACGGCGTCGCAATCCCGAGGCCCGGCACCGGGCGGGCGACGAGCTTCGTGATGACGGTCACGAAGGCGACCCCGAGGAGTGCGAGCCCCAGAACCAGGTAGCCGCCGCTGATCACGACCGAGTCGTAGAGCAGGTAGAGCGATATCGCGAGTGGAATGAGGGCACCGCCGACGTTGATCGCGAGGACCGTCCGCGGCACCTGCTGCGGGATACGGTAGAGCCGCCCGTACATCGCGACATAGCGGTCGTACGCCGGTGCGGCCGGTCGGCTCGCAAGCGTCCTGACCGGGATGTTGATGAAACTCCCGATAAGCGTCAGGAGGAGGATAAGGAACGCCTGCCACCAGGAGAACCCGAGCTTCGCAAACGTCGCCCCGATCGCCGTCAGGAAGAGGACCGGGAAGACGATGACGGCGAGCCCGACCAGGATGAGCAGCCCGAAGAAGATGAGGAGGACAAGAGGAGAGAACGGGTTGAAGACGACTCGGTCCATGCCGGAAGGTGCTCCCCCATCTATAATATATGCTCTCACCGGAAGGAGCAGACGATCGCGGCGTGGTCGTGGTGGTAGGGCTCGAGCCACCGGACGTCCGTCACGTCGAGGCGCCGTTCGAGCCCGGCCCGGGCCTCCGAGAGCACCTCGGCCGGGTCCCGCCGGACGTCCACGCTCCGGGTCTTGAGCATCAGGATGAGGTGTCCACCGGGCTTGAGGAAGACGAGGTTCCGCTCCGCGATCTCGACCTGGTTGGGCTGTGCCACGTCCTGATAGACCAGGTCCACCGCCTCCATAAACGGTGCATACTCGTCCGGCCGGTTCGCGTCGGCCATGATCGGGACGATGTTTTTCCTCCGGCGGGCGACCTCGAGGAGATCCTGCATCGGCCGGGGGGCAAACTCCACCGCGTAGACAGTCTCGACGTAGTCGGCGACGTGTGAGACCGTGGTCCCGTTCGCCGCACCGAGGTAGAGCACCCGCAGATCGGGGGTGAGATCCATGCCGCCGCCGAGCACGTAGAGCGCCGCAAGCTTGCTCCGGTAGGGGTCCCAGACCCGGTAGCCCTCGATCGTCCGTTCGCCGTAGACCCCACCCTCACCGGGCGAGACGAGCACGTTTCCAAGCCAGATCATGCCGCGACCCCCGCGTTGTCGATCCGCGCCTGGGCATTCTGGATGAACTCCGGCACCGCCTCTCCCCGGTAGTAGTCGAGCCGGGCGGCGATGGCGAGTTTCGCCGCGAGCACCCGGGCCACCCGTCCGCGCACGTCTTTGGGGGCATTGTGGACCCTCCGGTGCTGGAAGATGATCCCGTGCTTCGGCGGCGGCGTCCCGCCCCGGAGGTGCGAGAAGAGCGCCCTCTCCGAGCCAAGGACCTGGATGGTGCTGCCCGGCATCCTCGCAAGTGCAGAGAGCCCCCCCGCCCGGGAGAGGAGTCGGGCCGCGACCAGCCCGCCGATGAGGGCGCTCGTATTCGGCAGCACCTCGTCGGCCCGGGCCGAGACCTCCCGCATCAGGCGGGTCCTCGTCCCGGCGAGCCGTTCGATCTCGTCGGCAGCGTCGGAGAGACCGCCCCGGGCCCCCCTCCGGATGAGGTCGAGCATCTTTCTGGCCGGGAGCGACCGGTACTTCCGGGAGAACGACGGAGTCGTGACCTGATACCACTCTGCGGCGCGTTCCTGGAGGAGGTTGATGACGTTATCGAGCTCGTCGAGCATCCTGACCATCTGGAGGAGCTCGACGTCCCGGCCCTGGTAGGAGAGGGCGATCTTTTCCCGGGCAAGGGTGGTGCAGACCGCACGAAGCAGGTTGACGTACTCCTCCCGTGTCCGGACGACCCCGCAGTCCCGGGCAACCTCCCAGTCGATGGGAATATAAGACTCCATACCGGTGCGGAGCGTGGCGGCCCGCTCTGCGAGCGCGGCCGGATCGGCGCCGGCAGCCCGGCACTCCTGCTCATCGACATCTCCGAACCAGTAACGCTGTAGCATGGTACGGTATTGGTGCCCGGCCGATATAAGGGTGAACCGGACAGCAACTGATATCCGGGAGCCGCCTCATACCCTGCAACCATGCTCTCGCAGGTAACCGCCTCCCTCCCGGAGTTCGTCGTCGGCATCCTTCTCCTCGTCAAGGGAGCCGACTTCTTCGTCGGCGGAGGGAGCGGGCTTGCCGCCCGGTACCGGGTCTCGCCGGCGCTGATCGGGTTCACCGTCATCGCGTTTGGGACATCCCTCCCGGAACTCGTGGTGAACCTCCAGGCTGCCGCGGCAGCGGAGCCCGACCTCGCGCTCGGGAATATCGTCGGGAGCACCATCGCCAACATCGCCCTCGTCCTCGCCGTCGTGGCCGTCGTCAACCCCGAAGCGCTCCGGGAAGAGGGGGCGCACGGAATGAGACAGGTCGCCGTGATGCTTGCGGCAGCCACCCTCTTTTCGCTTCTTGCCCTCCGGGGAGTCTTCGACCTTCCCGCCGGCATCACGATGCTCGGGGCCTTCGCCCTCACCATGGTAGTCCTGTGGCGGCAGGGGGTGGCCACAGAGGAGACGTTTGAGAGCCAGGGCATCCGCGACGTTCTCCTCACCGGCGGCGGGCTTATCGCGGTCATCCTCGGCTCCTGGCTGCTGGTTGAATCCGCAACCCGGATCGCCGTCGCCTTCGGGATCAGCCCGTTCGTCATCGGCGTCAGCATGGTCGCCGTGGGCACGTCGCTCCCGGAACTCGCCACGTCCCTCACCGCTGCGGTGCGGGGTGCAGGCGCGATATCGGTCGGGAACATCGTCGGCAGCAACACCTTCAATGTCCTCTTCGTGATGGGGTGCGCAGCGATCGTCCTGCCGATACCGGTGGGCTCGTATGCCAACGTCCTCGTCATGCTGGGATTTGTCGTCGCCATCCTGCCGTTCTTCTCCTCCCGGGTGCAGGTGCGGCGGGGGTGGGGACTCGTGATGCTCCTCGCATATGCCGGATATATCGGCCTGCTCTTCGGGCTTATATGATCCCGAACGAGTAGACCATCACGGGGACCATGATCGCGCCCATGCAGTAGACCCGGCGGATGTTGACGAGAGTCGGCACATAGCCGACCGCCGTTGCCAGGAGGAGGATAAGTCCCCCGAACGGGCCGCAGAGAAAGAGGGAGAGGAGGACGACGAAGGCGATGACGGCGTAGTTGAGGTTCGTAACGTTCACGCCGGAAAACCACCCCGCCATCGACGAGAAGAGGATGGTGAGGAGGTAGGCGCCGACCGCGGCTATCGCGCCCGCAAGGAGAATGGCGGTGGCCGGCGGCATCTCCTCGAGCGCCGATATCGCCGCCATCACCCCGCTCCGCGTCCGGGATACGGCGTAAAACGCCGCAAGCCCGAGGAAGGCGTTCACGGTGTTCGCGGCGCTGGTCGCAAGGATATACTCCCGGGGATTGGAGTCGTAGCCGATGACCGAGGTCAGGAGGGCGTTTGCCGTGGCGCTCGAGAGACCCGGGAGCCAGCCGACGAGTGCGCCAGCGACGGAGCCGAGGAGGGAACTCCGCCGGACGGTACCCCGGGGGAGGTCGATACCCGAGAAGTGCTGTGCGGGCATGACCCCGTGCGACGCCTTGAGGAGGACCGCGATCCCGAAAAGCCCGGAGAGGAGGGGCATCAGCACCCCGGACTCGCCGCCCGCCGGCCAGGCGAGGAAGGAGTAGCCGAGGGAGAAGAGCCCGAGGATCCCCGAGACCGAAAAGACCGCCAGCGCCCATCCCGGCGACTCGGAGACGACGATGAGGTAGCCCGCCACCGCGAGGATGACGAGGCCGATACCCCAGTCGATCGCCGGCTGGAGGGCGGGGAGGACCAGGACAAAGGCCAGGGCGAGCGGGAGGGAGAGGGCGACGCCGGCGGCGCTCCCGAGAGCCGATATCCGGACGGCCTCCTCACCCCGCCCTTCGAGGCAGAGGGCGTGCGCCGGGAGGACCGCAAGCGACGTGTCGGCGTCGGGGATGCCGAGGAAGGTGCTCGGGACGTTATCGAGAAACGTGTGCGTAACGAGGGTGGAAAACATCGCGGAAGCGACGACTACCGGGTCGAACCAGGCAAGCAGGAGCGCCTGGAGCGAGAGGAGGACCCCTGCCATGGTGTTTGCGTGGATGCCGGGGACGAGGCCGCTCACGGCGCCGCAGCCGATGCCGATGATGGTCCCGAGCACGATACTGAAGAGCACGTTGATCTACGGTCGAAGCAGGCTATGATAAACCAACCGAATCGTGTCCCACGATACAGTCATATTCCACCGGGACGAAGGTTGTAGCGATGAAGATTGCCATCACCCGGCTCGAGAAGAAGGCGGCAGGCGACCATGCCCTCTGTGCAACTTATGGCCACGATTGTTACACGGTCTCGCCGCTCCGGGCGGAACTTCGGCCTGAGCGGGTCGCTCTGTTCGTCGAAGCCGTCCACCGCGGCGAGTTCGACTGCCTCTTCTTCTCAAGCGCCCTCCCTGCCGCGATTGTCGGGCCGAAACTCGACCGGTGGCCCCGGGTGATCGCGATCGGGCCCAAGACCGCCGAAGTCCTCAAGGAGGCCGGGATCGAGGCGGAGGTTCTCCCCTCGTTCTACTCCCGCGACTTCGTCCCCTACCTCGGGGACTGGCTCCGGGGCCGGACGGTCGGGATCCCGCGGGCCGACGTCCCGAACCCTGGCCTTCTCGATGCGATCGCCGCTGCGGGAGGGACGGTCCGGGAGGAGCGGGTCTACGCGCTCGTCCCCACGGGAACCGAACTCGCGCTCGATACCGCCGACGCCGTCCTCTTCACGAGTGCCATGTCCTACCGGGAGGCCCGGTGGCAACCCCGCGACGACCTCATCCTCGTCGCCATCGGCGATATCACCGCCGAAGCGATGCGAGTTGGTGGACATCCCCCTGCGGTCGTCGGGGACGGGTCGCTTGCAGGAACCCTCGAGGCGCTGAACCGCCACATGGAGAGCCGGTGAGACGATGACAGAGAATTCAAACGGTCTACAGGACGCCTGTGGCGGCTGCGTCCCCGCTTCGGGCATCGTTATCATCGATAAGCCCCGGGGGCCGAGCAGCCACCAGGTAGCCTCCTGGGTTGGGGATATCCTCGGGCGGCGGGTGGGCCACGCCGGGACGCTCGACCCGCAGGTCTCAGGGGTGCTCATCGTCATGTTCGGCGGCGCCGTCCGGCTCGCCCCCGTCCTCCTCTCGCACAACAAGGAGTATGCCTGCTTAATGAGGCTCCACGGCGACGCATCCCGGGAGACCGTGGACCGGGTGGCGGAGGAGTTCACCGGCCGGATCTACCAGCGGCCGCCCAAAAAGAGTGCGGTCAAACGGAGCCTCCGGATCCGGAAGATCCAGGAGATCGAGATCCTGGATATGGAAGGCAGGCTTGTCCTCTTCCGGGTCAGGTGCGATGCCGGGACCTACATCCGGACGCTCTGCGTCCACATGGGCTATGCGATCGGGGTCTGCGCCCATATGGAGGAACTCCGGAGGATACGATCGGGATCGTTCGACGAGGCCGCCGCCGTAACGCTTCACGAGCTCGCCGATGCCGCCGCAGCGGCCCGGGATGGCGAGCCGGGCCCGCTTCGGCGGATGCTCCTCTCCCCTGACACCGCCATCGGCGACCTCCCGAGGGTCGTCATCCGCGACACCGCGGTCGACGCCATCTGCCACGGCGCGGTGCTCGCCGGAGTGGGGGTCACGGCGAAGCAGGGAGGGTTCGCGAAAGGCGAGACGGTCGCGATCATGACAGAGCGTGGGGAGCTTGTCGCGCTCGGGCAGGCCCTCATCAATTCGTCGGCGTTAAAACCGGGGGAGCCCGGGTTCGTCATCGCCCCCACTGCCGTCATGATGCAGCCCGGCACCTACCCCAGGGGCTGGAAGGCGCACGTCAGAGAATCCGGGGCGTCAGGACGCTCGTGATATTCTCCCCGGCTCCGGGGCGGCACGCCCACCGGGAGATATTATTAATAGACAACGCCGCCAACTAATGATGCACATTGCTGAGGTAGTCTAGACCGGTAAGGCGCGGGCCTGGAAAGCCCGTGGGGCGTTGAGCCCCTCGGGAGTTCAAATCTCCCCCTCAGCGTTTTTTATTTTCCCATCCTCACTACCGTGAGCTTGATATCTGATAGGCTTCCAGACAGTATCATGCCTCACGACGAAGAGCCCCTGAGCGACGAGGCCATCCGGGGAATCGAGGAGTCCCTCGAAGATATCAGGGCCGGCCGCCTGTATACCCTTGAGGAGGCACGCGCCGAGCTGCAGGCGATACGGCGCAGGGGACTGTTGGAGTAAGACACAATACGCACGATCGCGGCTCCGGCGCCGCACACTATTTTGAAAAACTGGGACACCCGCATCAGATCGACATCCCTGTCAGGAGCAGGGAAAAGAGCACCAGATCGTAGACGGTGTGCGTGATCGCCGACGTCGTAGTATTCGAGTACCTGCGGATGTAGGCAAAGACAAGCCCCGCAAGAAAGACCGAGATGAGGCCGTCCCAGCTGTACTGGAACGCGTGGAGCGATGCGAAAAGGAGCGCGGGGAGGAGGATGCCGAACCGGGGCTG
This sequence comes from Methanoculleus marisnigri, assembly GCA_002503885.1. Taxonomy (GTDB): domain Archaea; phylum Halobacteriota; class Methanomicrobia; order Methanomicrobiales; family Methanoculleaceae; genus Methanoculleus; species Methanoculleus marisnigri_B. The sequence goes on from DASQ01000014.1 coordinate 6,704, forward strand.
GAGCAGGCCGCGGATGCCCACCTCCTCGCCGAAACCCGCCGCGATGGACGCCACGATGATCCCGGGCAGGGTGAGCGATCCTGCAAAGAGCAGGTTGACGGCATCCTCGTCGGTGACAGGGAGGCCGAGCCAGTCCACAAGTGCGGAGAGCGCCGGGTCGATGAAGGAGAACACCAGGACGAGCGCGAGAGCCGCGGCAACGGCGAGAGCGACTTCCTTCCCCGTCGGCCGGACGAGTCCGAGCCGCTCCAGGGTCTGGCGGGGCGTCCGCCGGATGCATGCCCCCGCAATGAAGAACGAGCCTATGAGCGTCCAGAAGAGGGTGTAGGCGTTCAGCGTGACCGTATCCGCGAGGAGGTCCCCGGACTCCAGCAGGAGGTCAAGGAACTGCGGCGAGAGGAAGGGCGGACCCCCGGTCACCAGGAGCGGCACCGGTGGGATGAGGATCATGGCGAGGATGACCACAAGCGCAACCGTATGGAGAAGCGAGTCCGGGTCGAACGGGAGGTAACGGGCGAGCCAGCCCCTGAACCAGCGGGAGAGCCCGATGAGGCTTGCGAACCCCGCGATAGAGACGCCGAGGAGGAGAAGGGCCACCTCCGCAGCCAGCGCAAGGTCGAACGTCTCGAACTCCCCGCCCTCGAGCACCTCCGCCGGCATGATGGCTATAACTCCCATCCCGGCCGCGGTGAACGCGAGCCCGGCGACAAGGACGAGGAGCCAGGCGCCGGCAGCCCACCGGAACGCAGGGTGCCGGTCCCCGGCAAGGTAGACGAGCATCGCGAGGACGACGAAGAACGCCACATTGAGCGCGGAGGTGAGGAACGCCCCCGCCTCCCCGCCGACGGCCCCGGAGATCACGACAAGGAAGATGAGACCGAAGAGGGCGATCAGCAGTTCGGGGGCGTGGCGGCGGCAGAATTCCAGCGACATGGTATCCTCGGTTCGATGGCAGGAGACAGTGTTGACCCGACGGCACGATGAACGTAGCGCACCCTCACCGCCACCCGAGCCTCCCGATGACAAGCCAGCCCAGAGCCCCCATAACCGCGAGGACCACCGCCTGCAGCAGGAAGATCACCGGCAGCGGCCACCGGCCCGCGAGGATGGCTCCCGCGAACGGCCCGGCCGAGAGTCCTACGGAGAAAAAAGTGTTGTACATGCCGTAGGCGGCACCCTGCGAGCCCTGGCCCCGGTAGATGTCGGCGAGGATCGGCATCGCCGGCACCAGGGCGCAACTCAGCGTGACCCCCAGCGCAAAGATGGCGGCAATGAGGAGCACGAGGGTCGGTGCCTGCATGGCGGCGACGATCGCGACCCCCGAGAGGAGGAGCCCGCCGCCGATGAGGTAACGGCTGCCCCCGTGCCGGTCGTAAATCCTTCCTGCGGCCGGCTGCGCGATGGCGGCGGCGACCGCCAGCACCGCAAAGACGAGGCCGATCAATGCCGGAGACGTCGAAAAGACGGCGTGCAGGTATACCGGGAGGTAGGGGTCCACGACGCCATAGGTCCCGGAGACCATAATGATCGCGGCCGCACAGGCGGCGAGCGGGAGGAGGGGTCCGCGGGGCAGCATCGCTGACCGCCCCGGACCGCCCTCCTGCCTGCAGGTGCGCACCGGGACGGCGAGGACGACCATGCCGACCGAGGCCACCAGCACCGACGGGACGAGGAAGGTCGCGGTGTAGCCCACGTACTCGAAGAGCAGCCCCCCGACGACCGGCCCGAGGACGGTCCCGAGCCCGACCGCCGAGAGCGCGACGCCCATCTTCTCCCCCAGCCTGGCAGGGTCGCAGGTGTCGGCGAGGAGCGCAAGCCCCGCGGACCAGGTGGCCGCGGCCGATATCCCCTGAACCGTCCGGGCAACGATCAGGTGCGTGACCGTTGTCGAGAAGCCGAAAAAGACCGTCGCCAGAGCAAGGAGGAGCATCCCGACGACGATGAGGGGACGGCGGCCCACCCGGTCGGAGAGGAGGCCCATCGGGATGGAGAAGAGGAGGAGCATGGCGGCGTAAATCCCGAAGACGACCCCGATGACCGATTCGTCCACCCCGAGCCGGGGTGCATACTGCGGGAAGACCGGAATGAGGAGGCCGTAGATCATCATGTCCATGAAGATGACGAGCACGACCAGCACGAGGAGTGCGTCCGGCGATGCGGCGATGCGGTCCCGGAACGTGTGGAACCGATGCGGCTCCCTGGTTGTCATGGTGATTCGTCTCCCTGCGGCACGTCAACGTCCCCGTGGCACTGCTCTCTCCCCGTAGGTTGGCGCCGTCAGCATATATCGGTTACAGGAGAGTGGTTCTGCCAGCGGCTGCTTCACCGGGGTCCCCGGTAGTACGCGAGCTCCCTGGCATAGGGGCGGAACGCTTCGACAAGCGCCGCCGCTTCGTCGTCGGGCATGGGACCACGCCGTCCGGCGGCGGCAAGCGCCTGCACCTCCGCGGGCGTCGAGCAGCCGACGATCGCGACGGAGATATCCTGGGCGAGGGCATAGCGGACAAGGGCCTCCGGCGTCACCCCCGCGTCGGGAACAAGGTAGTTCGACCCGCCGAGCACCTTCATCCCGATGACCGCGAGCCCCTGCTCCCTCGCCGCGGGGAGCGTCGAGGAGAGGAAACCCCCGAGTGCCCCCTCCACCGGGTTGACGGGCATCATCACGGCGTCGACCGGCCAGTTCTCCACCGCATGCGAGAGGACGTCCGGGTCGTGGTGTCCCGTCACCCCGATATGCCGGACGATGCCCCTCTCCTTAGCCTCGACGAACGCCGCGAGGGCGCCGTCAGGTCCCTCGATCTCCCTGATGTCGGGGAAGGTCCGGACGTCGTGGATCTGCCAGAGGTCGAGGGTCTCGATGCCCATCCTCCGGAGGGTATCCTGGAGGTCCATCTCAGCATCCGCGTGGTGCCGGCTCGCCGACTTGCTGGCCTGGAATACGGGTGCCCGGAGGTCGGGATGACTCACCCAGACCTCGCCGTAGTAGTCTTCGCTCCCCGCGTAGGCTTTCGCCGAGTCGAAGTAGGCGATCCCCTGATTGAGGGCTTCCATGATGACGGCGTTTGCCTCCGCGTGCCGCCCGTATGTCCTGAGGACCCCCTCGCCCCCGAGCCCCACGGGGGTGACCTCGTCTCCCGTCTTTCCGAACCTGCGCCTGCCCAGTGCCGCCATGGACCATCTTATCCGTGCCCGGCTATAAATATCTTTTAGCCGGGCAGGGGAAACAATTATTCGCCGTGGCACCCACCGGGGGCCGGAGATATGCATATGCCGACGATTGTCTGGTTCAACGTCCCCGCCGGCGAGACCGACCGGGCGCGGGCGTTCTACGAGGAAGTCTTCGCCTGGACGACGGAGCCTTTTGTGGGAATGGAGGGCGCCTTCGAGATAACGACGGGTGGGATAGGCGGCGAGATCCTCCCACGGACCTACCCCGGCGAGCCGATAACGGTCTTCGTCGGTGTCCCCTCCATCGAGGAGCACGCGGCCCGGGTGGAGCAGGCGGTAGTGCCCTACGAAACAACTGTTAATAACGTTGTTGAGATCGCATCCGGGTGTTCCCGATTGATTGCAACCCGGGGGCACGGCTTTCCACCGGGTATCGCCATGACTGCCCCGCCCCTGGGGGCGGGGGAGGAGGCCGGGCGAGGTGGGGGGTGAGGTGTGCGGATCTTTGCGTAAGACAGGGGAGGGGGAGGCCCCTCCCCGTCAGCCCCACCCCCATGGCGATAGCCACCACGGTCCACGGCATGAGGGCATGCATGAGAAAAAAGGCCGAACTCAGGAACAGGCCAGGTCCGGCACCAATCTCATCAGGGAAGAATGACAGCCGGAATAGGGCTTCACCAGAGCCCGATAAGGGAAATCTTCTTCCCATGTTATTTTTTGTCATGAACGCGGGTTGGTGCGCAACGTAATTCGGCCGGATTCTCTGAGATCAATAATCAGGTATATGCTGGAGCACTACCGAGCAGACCGGGGGGAGGGTCGTGGTCCCGAAGATGGCGGTGCCCGGGAGGGGCTACTTCGCCATCTGCGAGGATACCGAGCAGAACCGGCTCGGCCTCTGGAATGAGGATCCCTCGGCGGGTTGATCAGCCAACCACGGGACGACTGCCGCCGGTGCGGCACCCTCTACCCGGACACCGCAAAGGGCTCGAAGACGGGAAGACCATCCTGCCCCGCCGCCGACCCCGGCGGGATCCTGGCAGTCCGCCGGGCTCTCCGATCAGGTGGGATCACCTGCTATCCGGAAAAACACTCCCGAAAAGACACCTTTACGCTTGATGAGCTCCCGGGATCATTCGGATCTCGGGACGGACGGACATAACGCTGCTATGAAGGATTTAAACCCAGGATTTCAGTTTTTCGGCAGGGAGAAAAGTTTATTTACGCCAAGAAGCATCGTCCACCACATGAAGAGCATGTTTGGTATCCTTGCCCTCATGGTGATCGCGAGCATCATGATCGCAGGGTGTGTGCAGCCAGCGGGTAACGAGACGGTGACCCCCGGTACGACACCGGGACTCACCGAGACCCCGATGGCAACAGAGACCCCCATGACGACCGAGACACCGATGACAACGGCAACGACACCGATGGGAAATGAGACGCCGATGGCAACGACGACGACCATGGAGACCGGGACCACCGTAACGCCCGGGGCCACAACAACGACCCTTGCCGCGGGCACGACGGAGACCCCGCCGGGACCTCCGGCGGCGCTCACCGCTGACGAAATTGTCTCCATCACCGATAGCGGGTTCGTGCCGAACACGATCACCGTCCCCGTGGGCACCACGGTTGGCTGGACCAACGACGCCGCGTCGAACCATACCGTATCGGCGACCGGAGCAGCCGGATTCTTTGATTCAGGACTACTCCAGCCGGGAGAATCGTACAGTTACACCTTCAACGGCGCGGGCAACTATACCTACCAGTCGTTGACGACCGGGATTGCAGGTGAAGTCATCGTCACCGCCTGACCCTCCTTTTTCCCACCGGCGGTTGTAAGGGAGAACCCTTACGATCGCCGGTATGCCGCGGCGGCCCGGACCAGTGTCCCGCTAAACCCCTCCGAAAAGTAGGCATGGGTATATTGACCGACCGCATTCTGCGCGGCAAGCCCGTCCCGGCCGCCGTCGATCCCGCGGCCCCGGAGGAGTTCCAACACAAACCGTGCGTCCGAGGCGCAGTCGAGGCGTGAGTAGTGGAATTCGTGGCCCCGGAAGGCGGAGCCCGGTGCAAGGACCGGGGCCCCGCCGACCACCCGGGCCTCCACGTAGCCGAGACCCTGGATGCGGTTCGTCATCTCCGTCGTCGCCGGGAGGACACCCGCCATCGGGTAGTCGCCTTCCCCGGTCACGAGCCGCTCCGTGAGGTAGGCGAGCCCGCCGCACTCGGCATATACCGGCATGCCGTCGTCGACCGCCCGGTGAACGTCCTCCCGGCACCGGGAGGCAGAAAGCGCCTCCGCGTGGAGCTCCGGGTAGCCTCCCCCGAGGTAGAGGGCGTCCACGTCCGGGAGCCGATCCGTCATCGCCGAGAAGAAGACCAGGTCCGCCCCGGCCCATGCGAGCCTATCAAGGTTGTCGGCATAATAAAAGCAGAACGCCGCATCGCGGGCGACGCCGACCCGGGCGCCTACCTCCGATCGGTCCGGAACCTCCGGCAGCGCCGGGAGGGGTGGGGCCGACCGGGCAAGGCCGATGATGCCATCGAGGTCGCACGTCTCCTCAACCACCGCACCGAACCCTGCCATGGCCCCGGTCTCGGCCGCCATCGCGAGGCCGAGGTGCCGGCTTTCGACCGCAAGGTCTTTGCGCCGCGGGATTCCCCCGTAGACCGGGAGGCTTTTTGTCTCCTCGATCATGGCCATATGGCGAGGACTCCCGATCCGGTTGAAGATAGTCCCGGCGACCCGCACCCCGGGATCGAACCCCGCATACCCCCGGACCATGGCATGGACGCTCCGTGACGCGCCCCCTGCGTCCACCACGAGAAGGACCGGAGCGTCGAGAACCTTCGCGACGTGCGCCGTGCTCGCGATATCGGTCCCTTCAAGTCCATCATAGAGCCCCATCGCACCCTCGACGACGGCGATGTCGGCCCCGGCCGAGGCCCGGACGAATGTCTCCCGCACGCCTGCCTCCCCCATCATGAACGGGTCCAGGTTGCGCGATCTCCGGCCGCAGATGGCCGAGTGGTGCGTGGGATCGATGAAGTCCGGGCCCACCTTGAACGGCTGGACGGCGAGCCCCCGGGCAGCGAGCGCTGCCATCAGGCCGCTTGCAAGCGTGGTTTTGCCGCAGCCGCTGTGGGTTCCGGCGACGATTACTCGTGGAATCGAGCGCATAACGTTCCTGTAGTGTTCAATACCGCAGGAGATAAATATGACCTGGGATAACCTCGATATATCAAATAAATTTGCCTTACCGCAAGCGGGTTTGACCTGCTCGCCGGCACGGCGCTCCACAGGTGAAATATCATGCACATCATGGAAGGATTCTTACCAAGCCCCTGGTGGCAGATCTGGTTTCTCGTCTCCCTGCCCTTCATCATCATCGGACTGTATCAACTCAACAGACTTGTACAGGAAAAACGGGAAGTCCTGCCGCTCCTTGCGGTCGCAGGCGCCTTCGTCTTCGTCCTCTCGTCGCTCAAACTCCCTTCGTTCAACGGAAGCTGCTCCCACCCCACGGGGACGGGGCTTGGCGGCGTCCTCTTCGGCCCCTGCATCGCCGCCGTCCTCGGGCTGATCGTCCTCGTCTTCCAGGCGGTCTTCCTCGCGCACGGTGGGATCACCACCCTCGGGGCGAACGTCTTCTCGATGGGGATCGCGGGGCCGGCCGTTGCCTACTTCATCTATAAGGCCGGGACCCGGGCGGGCGCAAACACCTACGCAACGGTCTTTTGTGCCGCAGCCCTCGCCGACCTCGTCACCTACGTCGTCACCTCGGTCCAGCTCGCCCTCGCCTTTCCGGGAACCGCCGGGTTCCTCGGGGCATTCACGGCCTTCGCCGCGATCTTCGCCGTCACCCAGGTCCCGCTCGCCATCGTCGAGGGTGCGGTCATCATGCTGGTCTTCAAGTACATCGTCCAGCTCAAACCCGAGATCCTCACCCGCTTAAACCTCCTCTCCGAGAGCACGATTCGGAAACTCCAGGAGGCCACCGCATGAAATACGGCATGGAACTTGCGGTCGTCGCGCTCATCATTGTCTTTGCCGCCGTCTTCCTCATCCAGGACGCCGCGATCCGGGCCTCCGGGGAGGAAGCCTGGGGTGGGGCGGACGGTGAGGCCGCCGACCTCATCGAGGCCTCCGGCTACGAGCCCTGGGCCGAGCCCTTCTGGGCACCCCCGAGTGGTGAGATCGAGTCGCTCCTCTTTGCCCTGCAGGCTGCCATCGGCGCCGTGATCATCGGCTACGTCTTCGGCTACTGGCAGGGCAGCAGAAAAACCGCCTGATTTTTCAGGTAATCCTGCAAACCGGATAGGAAGACACGCATGTACGAGGTGCTCGAAGACTTTGCCCAGACTAACGGCCTCCGGGAGACGAGCCCGGGCCTCAAACTCTTTATCGGGCTATCAAGCATCCTCCTCTGCGTCTCGTCGCCCGATCCTGCCGCCCCCCTGCTCGTCGCGGCCACGATGAGCGCTGCGGTCCTCATCCTCGCAAAGATCCCGGCACGGTTCTACGCCCGGCTCCTCCTCGTCCCGGTCTCGTTTGCGATGATGAGCATCGCTGTGGTCCTCTTCGTCACCGGGAGCGGGCCGGTTCTCTTCGAGGTCCCCGGCCTCCCCCTCGCGGTCACGGCGGACGGTGCGAACCTCGCCCTCCTCCTCCTCGCCCGGGTCTTTGGGGGTATGTGCTCGCTCTACTTCATCGCGCTCACGACACCGATGGCCGAGGTCTTCGATATCCTTCGGCGTCTCCGGGTGCCCGCCGTCTTCATCGATCTCGCCATGCTCACCTACCGGTTCATCTTCATCCTCATCGAGGAGGCCGGCCAGATCTACCGCTCCCAGGTGATGCGCCTCGGCTACGGCCGGTTCCGGGAGTCGGTGCAGTCGTCCGGGATGCTTGCAGGAGCGCTCTTCCTCAGGACCTGGGAGAGCGGCGAAGCCCTGGTCCTCGCAATGGACGCACGCTGCTACGACGGCAAACTCGGCATCCCCGGAGAAACCCGGCCCACCTCCTTTATCGCGCTCGTATCGACCCTGCTTTACCTCGGGACCATCTTCTGCGTCTCGCTTTCCACCGGAGGTCCGGTATTCGCATGACAGCACCGCTGCTTGAAACCGACAACGTCACCTACACCTACCCAAACGGCCCTGCCGCCCTCGCCGGGGTGAGCGTCCGGATAGCCGCCGGTTCGAAGACCGCCCTCGTCGGCCCGAACGGCGCCGGGAAGTCGACGCTCCTGTTGATGCTCAACGGCATGCTCCGGCCCGCCTCGGGCGAGGTCCGCTTTGACGGCCGGCCGCTCGCCTACGACAACCGGAGTCTCCGGGACCTCCGCCGCCGGGTCGGGTTCGTCTTCCAGAACCCCGACGTCCAGATCATCGCCCCGACTGTCGAGCAGGACGTGGCCTTCGGGCCGGTGAACCTCGGCCTCTCTCCCGATGCCGTCCGGCGGGCGGTCCGGGACGCGCTCGGCTACGTCGGGCTCCGGGGCTACGAGAAGCGGCCGCCTCACCACCTCTCCGGCGGTGAGAAGAAACGGGTCGCTATTGCCGGCATCCTCGCGATGGAGCCGGCGGTCCTCGTCTTCGATGAACCAACGAACACCCTCGATCCCGCAAGCTCGGAGGAGGTGATGGAACTCCTCGACGAGCTCGCCTCCGGCGGCAGGACGGTGCTCATATCCACCCACGACGTCGAACTCGCCTACCGCTGGGCCGACTCCGTCATCCTCATGGAACGGGGGGGCGTCCTCGCCCGGGGGCCGCCGGAAGAGGTCTTCTCGGACCACGGCCTCCTCGCCGCCGCCCGCCTCAAACCGCCCGCCCTCCTCGACCTCTACAACGAGCTTGGTCTCCGGGGCGTCATCGACCGCGGCGTCCCCCCAAAAAGCGTGCTCGAGTTCACCGACCGGATCGAGCGGGAGATGCACGGCCACGCCCCGGCCCGGGACGAGCCCGGGAAGATCTACCTCTGCAACGCCGACCGGACCGGCGGCGAAGAGCTGCGGGTGCTCGTTGAGCAGGGGGTGGTCGAGCACGTCGGGGCGATGGGCACCCGCGCCAAGGAGTTCGCCAACAGGGAGCGGATCCTCCTCGACTACACCTACGGCGTCATCGACAAGTGCATCTTAAAAGCCCTCATCGGGGAGAACTCGCTCATCATCACCACAGGGGGCATGATCGAGCACGTCCACCGCCGTATCGGGGAGTACAGCGCCGAGAGCGGGCGGGCGCTCGCGGCAACCCCGGTGCGGGGGCCGGGGAGCCCCGGACCCGGCCGGGAGAGCGTCCCGGATTGATGGAAACGCACCAGCCCCCCGACAGGCACCTGGTCCTTCCATAACTTTTTTTCCCGGGCCGCCCGAGACCTCCCCGGGCGAAGATTAATCCGGTGCCGGTACCCGAAGGGTACCTATGATGGTCGAAAAGGTGCTGCAGCGGATCTCGGAGCAGGTGAAACGGAAGCGGATGAGCCTGCCTGACCACAAAACAAAGATTGTCTGTACCATCGGGCCCGCATCCCGCTCCCGCGAGGTGCTCGCCCGGATGATCCTCGCAGGCATGAACGTCGCCCGGCTCAACCTCTCCCACGGATCGTTCGAGGAGCATCGGGAGAACATCAGAAATATCCGGGCCGCGGCCGAGGATGTCGGGCTTCCCGTCACGATCCTGATCGACCTCCCGGGACCAAAGATCCGGATCGGCGACCTCGCGAAAGAGCCCATGGAACTCCGCAAGGGCGAGACCGTCACCCTCACGACCGCCCCGGTGCCGGGTGACCCATCCCGGATCCCTGTCGACTTCGAGCAGTTCCCGCAACTGGTCGCGGAGGGGAGCATCATCTACCTCAGCGACGGGTTCCTCCAGCTCCGGGTCGACGAGGTCACGGGCCGGGACGTCCGGGCGACGGTGGTCATCGGCGGCCCCCTCCTCTCGCGCAAGGGGATGAGCCTTGTGGGCGGCGGGGGGATTCTCGCGGTCAGCGCCGTGACCGACCGGGACCTCGAGTGCATTGAGTTCGGGCTTGCTGAGGGGCTTGACACCTTCAGCATATCCTTCATCGAGCGGGCGGAGGATATCCTGAAGGCCCGGGAGTATGCGGCCCGGTCCGGGAAGACCATCCGGGTGATAGCGAAGATCGAGCGGCAGGAGGCGCTTGCACACCTCGATGAGATCCTCCGGGAGACCGACGGGGTCATGATTGCCCGGGGCGACCTCGGGGTCCAGATCCCCATCGAGGAGGTTCCCTCGGCGCAGAAGCGGATCATCCAGAAGGCCAACATCCTCGGGCGGCCGGTGATCACCGCCACCCAGATGCTGATGTCGATGACCGATAACATCCGGCCCACCCGGGCGGAGGTGACCGACGTCGCGAACGCCATCCTCGACGGGACGGATGCCGTCATGCTCTCGGAGGAGACGTCCATCGGGAACTACCCTGTCGAGACGGTCGCGATGATGGCGAAGATCGCCCGCTCGACCGAGGGGACGCGCACAAGCGTCGGGGCAGGGTGCAGCCCGCTCGCCTACTTCCGGCAGGGAAAGGGGCGGGAGAATATCACCGTCAACGACGTCGTCTCGCTAAACGTCATCGAGGCGCTGGATGCACTTGGCATCCGGTTCGTGCTGACGCCCACCCGCTCCGGGAGCACCCCCCGGAATATCTCCCGGTTCAAACCCGAGGCCTGGATCCTCGCGTTCACCCGGAACCCGAGCACCCTCAAGTTTCTGGCGTTCTCCTACGGGGTCTGCCCGTTCCTGATCCGGAGCGAGGAGGAGTACTGGCACGGGGCGATCCTCGGCTCGATCAGGGACTCAGGGCTTATCGAGCCCGGCGAACGTGTGGTGCTCACCGAGGGGGTATCCCCCGGACACGAAGGGACCGACTCGCTCATCATCCTCACGGTCGATTGAGGGGAGACAGCCTCGGGACGAAAAACCCTATCCCGGTGGAGGACGAACACTCCCCAATCATGGGAGTGATCGTTCCGGGAGAACGGGATGCTTCGGGCCAGGACGGCGTGTTAAAGGAGAAGACCGCACGCCTCTCGGTCGCATCGAACACGTTTCTTGTCGTAACAAAACTGGCCGTCGGCGTTGCCATCGGATCGGTCGGTATCATATCCGAGGCGATCCACTCCGGCATCGACCTGATAGCCGCGGTCATCGCCTACTTCTCGGTCCGCCGCTCGGCCCAGCCCCCCGACGAGTGCCACACCTTCGGGCACGGGAAGTACGAGAGCATATCCGGCCTCCTCGAAGCGGTCCTTATCCTCGTGGCCGCCGTCCTGATCATCAACGAGGCGGTGAGAAACCTCCTCGGTGGAGAGGAGACGCTGAACGTCGAGGCGCTGGGATTCGGCATCGCCGTCATGCTGCTTTCGGCCGGGGTAAATTTCTACGTCTCTTCCCGGCTGATGACGGTGGCGAAGAAGACCGAGTCGATCGCGCTCGAGAGCGACGCCTGGCACCTGCGCACAGACGTCTACACCTCCGCAGGGGTCGTGGGCGGTCTCGTCCTGATCCGGCTCACCGGACTTACGATCCTCGACTCCTTCGTCGCGCTCGGGGTCGCCGTCATCATCCTGAAGGCGGCATTCGATCTCATCCGGCGCTCGTTCGAGGACCTCGTCGACCGGAGCCTCCCCCCCGAGGAGGAGGGCCGGATCCGGGAGATCATCGGTGAGCACTGCACGGCCGTCATCGGTTTCCACCGGCTCCGGACCCGCCGGTCGGGGCCGAACCGGTTCGTGGACCTCCACCTGGTCGTCCCGAAGACCGCGACCCTTGAGGAGGCTTATGGTATCGTGAAGCACGTGGAGACCGATGTCAAAGGGGAGTTCCCCCGCACGAGCGTCACCATCCGGGTGCAGCCCTGCACCGGCGAGGACTGTTCCGCCTGCGGGGTCTTCACCACCTGCCCGGAGTGCGACCACCTGACGCTCCACGATGGGTTAGAAGAGCGGCAATAAGAGGTTGGGGGTTCCTACCCCCAGGAAAAGAGGCCCCGGGCCCGCATCTCCTCTTCTGCGAGTGCCGAGAGCCGGTCCTGCTCCTGCTCTATCGTCCTGACCTGCTCCCGGAGCATCGTCTTGGTCTCTGCATCGCAGGTGCAGTTCTCGATCGATTGCCGGAGTTCTGTGACCCGTTCCCGGTTCCGCTGCGCCTCGCCCTCGATCAATCGGGCGGCTTCAGCGTCGCCCCCGAAGAGGAACCGCATGAAACCATGCCGCGTCCGGATCTGCTCCTCGGCCGCGAGCGTCTTCTCGACCGAGTTGTTAACCTCCCGGGCGATGGCAGAGACGTTCTGCCCGATGCCGCCGGTCCGGTTTTCAGCGGCGAGCAGGGCATGGACGGCGAGCCGGACCCGGTTTCGGTCGGATGTGAACTCTTTCCCCCCGGGGGTCGTATTCTCCGCGACCCACTGCTGCACCCGGTCCCCGGAGGTCTCGTTCTCCTCTATCCTCACCAGCTGACGGTCTCCGGCAGCCGGATTCCCCTCTCCATTCCCCGTCTGCTCTCCCCCGGAAGCGGCGGCCGCGAACCCCGGGAGGACGAGGAGGACGATCATGACTGCTGCAATGATGCGTTTCATCGTTCTTCACCTCTGTGACCCAACTTTGCCAGTTGACAACACATAAGAGTGTTCTTAGTGATGTTTGAATTGAACTAAAATGCAAACAAAACTAAGAACCAATGAACTTGAGCCGAACGAAAATATATCCTTTCCTATCCGGCACCATTTTCCTCGTTGACCGGCTGTATGACATCCTGAACTTTTGCGATGTTTTCGGGAAACACAAGACGCGGGGCATCGATATCAACAAGCTACTTCACGCCCTCATCAGCTACAAACTGACGGATAACTTCAGCATCAAGCGATGCCACGACTGGATCAGCCGGCCGGAAGTTCTTGCCGAGTTCAATCTTCCGTCCTTCAGCGAACGAACCCTCTACCGTGTCCTTGAAACCCTCGGTGCCAACCGGGAAGCGATCATCTCCGACATCCAGGATGTCCTATTTGAGAGGTATGACTTTGAGCATACCGACATCAACATGGACTGGACCAGCATAGTGCTCCATGGCACTGAAGCCAAGCTTGGACGGTATGGCTACAGCCGGGATCACCGGCCGGATAAAAAACAGATCATCGTTGGTGTCACAGAACTTGCCGACCCGATCAATGTCCCGATTGGGATGACAATCGAGCCCGGCAATCTCAATGACCAGACGCACTTCAAGAAGACCTATCGTCAGTCACGCGACCGGCTCAGAGAGGGTTCTCTGGTAATATTTGACAAAGGAGCGAACAGTGTCGCCAATACCCAGATGATCCGGGCAGATCATCTGCAGTACATCACCGGAAAGAAACTCAACAAGAGCGATGACACGATCATCGCTGCATTTGAAACCTATCATCCTCAGGTTATTGATGCGGAATCCGGGATTCGCGGGATTACCATTGAGAAGCCGAACAGTACCAATTATCTCTACTTCTCAGAAAAGTTGCAGAAAGAGCAGCTGGAATCCAGAGCCAGAAAAGTAGTTCGAGAGATAAAAGAAGCACAGGCCATTCAGAAAAGCATTGACAAGAAGAAGAGTCTTCCAAAGCGATTCCGGATAAACAATCTCCTGGTGGATGTGGACTACTCCATCCAGACAAAGCTCCTTGAACTCTCGGAAGAGGATGCCGTCAGGCTGCTTGAAGAGAAGTTCATCACCGGCAGAGAAGGATTCTTCTGCCTGAAATCAAGCAAGAAGTTGACACTTCCCGAAGCCCTGCTGACCTACCGCAAAAAGGACTCGAGTGAGAAGATATTCAACTCGCTGAAGAATGAGATCGAGATCAAGCCGTTGCGGGTATGGACGGATAACAGCATTTACGGTGCGTTAATCATCGGGTTCATTGCGCAGTTATTTGTCTCCCTGATCCGATTTGAGATCCCGGAACTGAAGCATACGTCAACGAAATTCATCAAACAGGCGCTATTGAAGTCGAATAGGGAAGGGGTGTTACCACCCCTCCCCCTTCCAGGAACCCACCTTGCGACTTTCACCGCAGTAGGCTCGCGCATTCCTTTACCCATTGCTGGGCGGTAACACAAAATAGGATAATTTGGTTTGAATCCATGGTGTCTGTCTTCTCATGCGATCTTTTCTCTCCAGGAAGTATTTCCTTTCAAGATATGGATTCGCATCGAGTTTAGGGTGACTGTGTCTCCGGATTGATGCATCCGAGAATTGAAGGAGAGTGTTTTCCTTGGTCTGGAAAACCCAGTTCCTTTTCCCTTCAGCGTGCCAATATCTGTTAGCAATCCATTTGAATCCCTTATTGGAGTGTCGACGTTTTCCCCATTGCCATGTTACAATCCAGAGGTAATAATCCAGTTTCTTAAACGTCTTTTTAGCGACGTTATGACGATGATAGTTTGCCCATCCTCGTATAATTGGGTTTAATGTCTTTATCAGAGCATCCTGCGACCAGGCTTGCGCCTTTTTAGTCAAGGTTCTGATTTTGTCGGTAATCGATTGGATTGACTTTTTGGACGGTTTGATCAGGAGCTTTCCCTTGTATTTCCGGAAATTGTATCCAAGAAAATCAAAGCCATCGTCAATGTGTGTGATCAACGTCTTTTCTTCCGACAGTGTTAACCCTCTCTCCGCGAGAAATCTCTGTATGATAGTCTTGGCTGCCTCTGCGATCTCTTTCGTAGGAGCGATAACCAGGAAATCATCTGCGTATCGGATGAAATGAACTTTCATCCGTGGGAATTCTGTGTTGAGGATGTGTTCTAATCCGTCCAGTGTCATATTCGCGAGGATTGGGGACACCACGCCGCCCTGCGGCGTACCTTTATCTGTCGGATAGAGCGTCTGATCGAAGACATAACCTGATTTCAGAAACTTGGTGAGAACCGATTGATCCATGGGTATGTGATCCTTGAGCCACTCATGGTGGATGTTATCAAAACATCCTGAGATGTCGCCTTCAAGGATCCATTGGGAGGACGTCTTTCTTCCAAGGCAGTTGAATGCATACGCGGATGCATCGTGTGCGGATCGAAAGAGCCTGAATCCAAATGATCGTGGATCTGCTGTCGTCTCTGCGACCGGCTGGAGAGCCAGACCATAGAGCGCCTGCATAGCCCGATCATACATTGTTGGAATCGAGATCGGACGTTTTGTATCCTTCCCTGGTTTGGGAATATAGATACGTCGTAATGGTTGCGCACGATATTGTTTGTCGGTGAGGCTCATGGCTGCCCGCATCTTTTCAGATGCGGTGTTCCAGAGTTCTCCATCGATACCCGGGGTACGCTTTCCCTTGTTCTGTGTCACGATTCGTACTGCCAGCAATTTTGCTGAGAATGAGTGTGTCAGCAGATAACTGAGACGTTTTACCAGATTCCATTTTCCTTCCTGTGTTGCCTTTGCAATCCGGATCTGTAGCCGATTAACGGTGGATTTGATTGTATCCCAGTCAATGGAGTTCCATTGTCGGGCAAGATCCCTGTCAGTATGTTTCTCGTCTGTTGACGTCGTTGAATGACATACTTTCATCGTTATACGTCGAATAACAAGGTGGGATTGCTCCCACCCCGTCTTCCAGGAACCCACCTTGCGACTTTCACCGCAGTAGGCTCGCGCATTCCTCTACCCATTGCTGGGCAGCAACGCAAAATAGGATAATGTAGTTTGAATCCATGGTGTTTGTCGTCTCATGCGTTCCTTTCTGTCGAGGAAATATTT